>JAQGMV010000356.1 GCA_028292225.1 Betaproteobacteria bacterium | reverse complement strand
GGCAGCGTAGCGCCGTCATTGACGTCCCACAGCGTACCGGCGATCCGCGGCGAGCCCAAGGCCGTCGTCGGGACGGCGAATTCGACCACGTGCTTATCGGCCGAATAGCCGAACGAGACGGTGACGTTGGGTACCAGGGTCGCACCCGCATTTCCGGTGTAGAGATGCGGCGTTCCGGTCGCATCGAAGTTCACGTTGTATTCGGCGCCGCCCGCTTCTCCGAATATCTTGTAACCGGTAGCGACGTTCTGGTCGGTGTTGAACCAGACGGTGGTGTTCGCGCCGATCGCCACGGGCGCCTGCAGCGCGAAAACGAACGACCCTCCGGTGGCTTTGCCATAGATGTTGTAACCGGTGGTGCTCGTGCTGTCCGGCTTGTCGATCGGGTTGGTCGTGCTCCAGTCCGTGAGCGCGCCGTCGAGGGTGATCGTGCCGACCACCGGCCCCGCGAGCTCGACCGCTGCGGCGACGCCGTCGACGACGATCGTGGTGTGGTCGTTCTCGGCGTGGAGCGCGGCCAGCGCGGTCGCATCGGGGACATCGCCGAGCACGAATTGCGCGAAGATCGCGCCTTCGTCGCCCGGTGCGTCGACCGCCTGCACGTGAGCGTCTATGGCGTGCCCGATCTCCTCGATGAGGACGGCGGTGACGGCTGCAGGTACGTCCCGCGAGATCACCAGGAACTGGCGCGATACATAGATGGTGTCATTCTCGCGGTCGTAGGCGCCGCGGGCGCCGTGCAGGAGCTCTTCGTCCACCAGCTCGAGCCGCGCCCACCCGTAGCGGTCGAAAGCCTGCACCGCCGCGGCCACCGCCTCACCGGAAATGTCCGCACCGAAAGCGGCTGCGGCCGCCGCGTCTATCGAACTGCCGGCAACGTAGGCGCGAACTGCTGCTTGCGAGTCGGTGTAGAGCGAGGAGGCGGTGCCGGTAGCGTTGGGGCTGGCTTTCGAATGCAAAATCGTCCCTCAAATGTCAACGTCCGGATCGTTCGGCGAATCGCCCGGGAGGGGCAGGTCCTTCAGGTTGGACCTTCTCGTGGATCGATCACTAAAGCGCGTCCCGGGAATGAGCGAACCCATGCCCTGCTCTGGCGGTAATTTTGACATATCAGGAACCGACACTGCGGCACGACCGGGGCATAGTGCCCCAATGTGGGATCAGAATAGGAGCGCGGCCGTCATCCTATAGGAAGACGGCGGCACTCGGAAGAGGGAAGGGGGCGGCGGGCGTGCTGAGGCGGCCCTGCGGCCGTCGGCACTGACCCGCTTATGCGTAAGCTCGGCGCTTAGGGCGGTCAGCCTCTTCGGGGATCGAGCCGCGGGGGAATGACATAACCCTGGCGGATCGCCAGCGCTTCGTACATCACCGCGTCGCGGTCGAGGCCGCGCTCGAGGTAGTGGCGGTAGAGTTGATAGCTTGCAAGCGGGTGATTGCGCTGCGACGCCTGCCGCAGCCAGTAGACCATCGCGCGCTCGTCCCGCGTGACCCCCGAGCCTGCGCCGAACATCGCCGCGACATCGAGCATCGCGTCGCGGTCGCCGCGTTGCGCCTGCGCGTGCTTCGTCCGAAACCGGGCGTCGCCCATAGGGGGGGCCATGCTCATGCCGTGATCCACCGCGACGACGCGAGTGATACCGCCGGTCGAGTCCGCCGCTGAGGCGCTGCCGCCGAAGGCAGCCGCAGCCAGCATGACCATCAGAGTCGTTCTCATGTGTTGCTCCCTCATAGTGAGGGGACTGTGCAGGAGCCGGACGCGAGCGCGTCCGGGTGCCTGGCAGCCCCGCTGTCATAGAACCTTGCGGTTCCGTAGACCGGTGACTTTGCGTACCTGCCCTTTCGGACAGGCTTGCCCTTTTCAGTGCACGTGAATCTTACCGAAGGCGCATGCGGGCTCCGACGGACTTCTGTCACAGTCGGCCCCACGCGAAACAGCCGACCGACGGCACATGCGTTGCACCCGTGGGGCCGTCAGACGCATCAGGCGCTTTTCTCATGGTCTTTCCACGATGACGACCCGGCTCGAAGGCACGTTGAAGCGCGAGATCACGATCGACGGCGCGCCGTACACCCTCACCATCGACACGGCCGGGCTGAAGCTCGTGCCCAAAGGCAGGCGCAAAGGCTACGAGCTGGAGTGGTCTGCCTTCGTCAGCGGCGACGCGGCGCTCGCCGCCGCGCTCAATGCCACGATGGCCTCCGCGCCTCTGCCCGCACAACCCACCACAAAAGCCAAACCGCGCAAAGCCCCCGTCAAAGGCAGCCGCAAATAAGGAAAGGAGGTCTCGGAGGGAAACCTGGGTTTCCCTCTGAGTTGTTCACCGGCGAGCCCGAGCGCAGCGAGGCTATTTGCTCGTGTTCAGCAGCTCGAGCAGAGCCTGGCTCGCGGTCTTCATCGTGTCGAGCGACTCCAGGAGCTTGTGCTGCTGCTCTTCCGGCAGCGACGGTGAAATCGCGATGAACGCGCCGAGCACCGCGAGATTGCTCTGCAGCACGTGCCCGACCACCGCCTTCAGCTCTTTGTTCATGGTGCGCATCCCGGTAAAGCGACGGGGAACGAGCATAACCCGGGCTTACAAGTTCTTACATTTTTTTCCGGCACGCTTAAGGGCGGCAGCCGGTCAGAAACTAAGGATGCAACACCATTCCGAGGAGACCATGAAAAAAATCATCATCGCAGCGCTCGCCGCCGCAGGCCTGGGCGGCTGCATCGCAGTGCCGGCGCCGTACTACGGCGGCGACCCCGGCTACTACGGCGCGCCCGGACCCGCGGTCGCCGTCGGCGTCTACGCGCCTCCGGCGTACTACGGCTACGGCGGCTACCGCCACCGCGGCTACTACCGTCACCGTTGGTAATAGGGCGAAGCCCGATTACCAACGGCTTCGCTGTGCTCGGGCTTGCCGGTGAACGCCTCAGAGGGAAACCCATGGTTTCCCTGCCTCCGGCAGGAGGCGGTAGACGCCAAGGAGGGAAACCAAGGTTCCTGCCTTGAATCGCCTTTCCTCCGGCTCGCCGCCGCTCGCTCCACTGCATAAAGTCAGGGAAGGGCGGCTTGTAAAACCGAAGGATGGGCGCCTGCGGGGGAGAACTTTTTTCGGTTTCCCCCGCAACGCTCAGTCGGCATTTGACTTCGTCAGGCTTCGCCTGGCGAAGTAAAATGCCGGGCGCATTCCCGCGCCTCGAGGATACCCCGTGGAAGAACGCGAACTCACCGAGATCGAAAATCGTCTCGAAAAGTACCCGGCCCAGGCCAGACACGACATCCTGCGGCTGACGCAGGAGCTGCGGCGACTGAAGAGCCCGCACGAGCTCGTTGCTTCCGCGATCGCGACCTCGCCCCTGTACGACTCGCTCACCGGCCTGCTCAACGGCGGCGCATACGGCGTGCGGTTCGCGATGGCGCGTGCGCGGGCGACGCGGTTCAAAAAAATCTTCGCCGTGATGTCGGTCGACGTCGCGCTGGGCGGTGGCGCGCAGGGGGTGAAGGACGAGGAGCGCGAGCTCACGATCAAGCACATTGCGGGGCGGATCGAGGCGAGCGTCCGGGCGACCGATACCCTCGCGCGCATCGGAGATGAGAACTTCGCCGTGATACTCGAGGACCTGACCCACTCCGGCCACGCCGAGCGGGTCAAGCAGATCGTCCTGGACGCGCTGGCCGAACCGCTGGTGGTCGACGGCCGCGAGGTCGCGCCGGGCATCAGCGTCGGCATCGAGTTCTATCCCTCACCCCATCACGGCTCCGAGGGCACGCCCACCTACAACTGAGGCGCCTTCCCCATGGGCCGCCATAGCGGCACCACCTCAGGGCGGCTCTTCCCCCGCGCCAGACCTTAGTCCTATAATGGCCGTCCGCCGCTCATAACCTGCTCAATAAACCGCAGCTGGAGGGGATGGTGAACCGTCTCAGGCATTCCACCGTTGCAACCGCCGTAGTCGCGTGCACCTGCGCCCCGTGCGCGCCCGCGATCGCACAGTCGCTGGTCCTGAGCTACAAGCTCGATCCCCTCAACGCTCCCGTGTCAGCCAGGACGCCGCCGGTCGTCGATCGCTGCTCCGGACTGTCGTGGGCCGCTTCGCTCGCCGCCTCGTGTTACGTCGAAGCCGCGCGCGCTCAGGTCGCATTGCCCCCGCCGCCCGCCGTGGCAGCACCGGAAGCGAACGAGGCCGCTGCAGCGCCGCGCCGGCCCGATGTTGCCGATTCCTACAGTGCGGCCGAGACCCCGACGTCCTCGTCAGCCGAGCTTCCCGTGCTCGGCTCGCCAGCCGACGTGCGACTGCTGCGCGCCGGCGGCGGCAGGGATGCCTATATCGGCAATGCCCGGCCGGTCGACCTGAATTTCCGCTTCGGCTCGAGGTACCGCATGAGAAGCGGTGAGGAAGGGTGGGAGGTCTACAAGTTCAGCGACGTCACCTCGGAGAACCGGATCCCGTCCAACGGAGCAAAGAGTCTCGGGGTCGAGCTCCTGTTCCCGTTCCAGTAAGCCCCGCCATCGCGCCGATCGTTCCGGCCCGGCGCTCCCGGGCCGGAGTTACGTACAGCGCGCGCCGAACCGTTCATCGGCGCAACCTCGCCGTTCGTCTGCCGCACAGGTGTATGTGAAATTCTGCATCGTTAATACACGGGCCGCCCCTTAACCTGCGTGTCTCCTCCGAGGATCCGTCAGCATGTTCAAAGTCATCGCATTGCCCACCCTGCGCAGCCTGCAGCGCGCGTACGCCATCGGTGCCGTCGATGCGGATTCTCGGGCCTGTTCCGGGACGGCACTGTGCCGCGGCGTGCCCCGGACCGACCGCGAGTGGACGGCACTGGTGAAAGTCGCGAGCGGCGAAACCGACATTCCGTCTTCGCATTGCGCGCGCCTCGTCGAGCTCGGCCTCATCGAGGAGAAGTCGGGCTTGCCCGAGCTCACGCGGCACGGACGGCTGACGCTCGGTTTTTCCGAGTAGGCCGGCCGCCGCAGCAGCCGGCGCTGACATGAATCTGCGCGTGCGCTTCATCGGGAAAGCCCTCGCGTACCTGAACGCACAAGGCCACGACGACCGCCGCTATCCGATGCAGGTGAGTCCCGAGATCATTCACGTCGGCGACCTCGTTCGCCATCCCCTGTTTCCCGGCCGCAATGTGTACGTCGTCGCGCGCGAGGTCGATCTCATCGACCGCTGCGTGACCGTGTGGCTCGACGAGCTCCCCGGCACGAACAGCAGCGAGCCTGCCGACGCTGCGGAGTCGCCGTTCCCGAGCTCTGCGCAAACCCTCAGCGATTGAGACTCTGCGGACTCGGTAAGGGCCGTACAAGAAAAAGACCCGGAGCTTGAGGCACCGGGCCGAGGAACCACCATCACAGGTCGAGTCGGGGAGCACACCGCGCCGTAGCGCGCCTGTTGATCCCTTCGTGCTGTTCGGGAGGGCTGAATCTGTCGCCTATCTGGCGGAACCCGTTCGCAGGGTCAAGCGGCAGAGGATCCATCTGCCTAGGCCGCGGGAGTGACCCCGCGTGCGCACGACCGCGTCCAGCCGTGTAGTGCGAGGCGTTTCCACCTCACTCATGACCTATTAACGGCAGGGACGGGAAGGACTTTAGGCCGGTCTTCCCGGCGCAGGCTGGAAGCCCGTTCGGCCTTCAAGCAGCTTGAAAATGGATTCCGGACGACGCCGGAATGACGACGCAGCTGTGCGCGCCCTCGCTGTTCTGCTCAAAGATCGTGGAGCGAGCTATGCGAGCCGAAGGAAAGGAGGTTACGGAGGGAAACCTTGGTTTCCCTCTGTTCGTACATCCGCGAACTGCTTAAAGCCGACTTGTCGGCTTTAAGCAGTTCGGGTGCCGTGGATTCTTTTCAGCTTCTCGAGGTGCTTCCCGTCGACTTCCGTGTTCGCACAGAGGAAGTACAGGTGCGCGCCCAGCGGCTGCCACTCGCACTTTTGCTTCATCTTCCCTTCAGCGAGCTCGTGGCATTTGCCTTTGTGAACGTGAAGGACTTCGATCTTCATGTTCTCGCGCCGGCGCGGCAGATCCGTGAAAACGGCAGCCCCCTCGCTGAGATCGCCGATCATATCGCCGCAGATGTCGCAGCTGAACACGGGGCAGGACAGCGTATCCTTGAAGAGGATCTTTATCATCTTTTCTATTCGTAGTAGTGAATAAAAACAGCTTTGGAACCCTGACTGCGTGCTGCCGCAGAAAATCTACCGAAAAACGAACGCCGTGACCACACTTATTTGCTGTACCTGTGCATTCAACGGCCAACTGACATCATAAGTTGACCCTGCGCTGTGCACCTTTGCACGTTATCGCCCAATGACCGCGGCGTCGTGCGCAATCGCACACCTACGTAACTCTCGGTAGACAGCGAAGGAAGGGAGGTCGCAAGGAGGGAAACCATTGGTTCCCCTCTGTTCGTTCACTGGCGAGCGCTCGCGCAGCTCAGTCGGCGTGCCCGGCACCGCTAGCGGCGCCGCCATAGACCGAGCTGAGTCGGCCCACGGACCGCTCACCGTCGAGCAGCCGCCAGATGTTCACGAGCTGGCCGCTCAGACGCTCGCGGATCTGCGCGTCGTCCTCGAGGACCTTGCAGATGAGCTCCGACTTGCGGCGCTGATGGGCGAGGTCTCCCCCGCGCGGGTCTTTCGACGACATCAGCCGGGTGTACAGAGTCGCGCACTCGGACTCGAGCGCGATCACGCTGTCCCAGTCGTCGCGTATCGCCGCCTCGCGCATGCGCGAGGTGACTTCCGCCAGGTGTTCGTACGAGCTCAGCATATCGGTCGCGTGTTCGTCGCGCATGTCAGTTTTGCGCTCCGTGGACGAGTTGCAGCGAGCCGGCGGGCCTGGCGATCGCAGCCCATGCGCTCTGCAGGTCCGTGAGGAGCCTGGCGGGCTCGTCGAGGGCTTCGGGTCGCCCCTTGATATTCGCGTCGAGCAGCCTCGCGCAGATGTATTCGTAGAGGGCGTCCAGGCGCTCGGCGATCTCTCCGCCTTTGGCGGCGTCCAGGCTGCACTTCAGGCCCTGGTCCACGATCGATATCGCTTTGGAGATCGCTTTGCCGCGCGCGGCGATCTGGCCGCGGATCATGTTGAGTCGCGCGTCGGCGATAGACGCGAGCGCCCCGTCGAACAACATCATCACGAGCCGGTGCGGATCGGCCTCGGGTACTGCGCTTTCGATTCCGGTCTGTACGTACGCGCTCAATGCGTGGCGAGTTGCTGTGTTCATTTGCTTTTCTATTTGCTGGACGGGATGCTGGCGAGCTGCTGCGTGAGGAAGCTGCTCGTGGTGTTCATGCGCGACATCAGACCGTCCAGAGCGACGTACTGGGCGCGCAACTGTTTCTCGATACGGTCCATGCGCACATTGAGTGCGTCGCGACGGGTGCCGATATCCTTGATGCTGGAGGCGAGGCTTTCAGTCTTGGTATTGACGATGCCTGTGGTCGCGAGCGCCTGCTCGGCGAGCTTTGCGAGACGCGCCGCCTGGCCTTCGGACACTTTCACGGTGGCGTCGGCGCCGGCGATGAGCTGCGCGGTGCTGCCGGTGTACTGGAGCGTGAGGCCTTCGGCCGCACCTCCGGTCGGGCCGCTCAGGGTCTGGCCGGTGCCCAGCGCCGAGTACGTCACGCCCGCCAGCGTGAAGGTGCCTGCGACGTCGGTCCCCGCCGCTGTTTCGGTGCCGTCGAAGCCGAGCGCCGAAGCCGCGAGCCCTGTCAGCTCGGTCACGGCCGAGGCGGTGCCGTAGGTCTGCGACTCGATCTTGAGCTTGCCCGCGTCGAGGCTGACCGCGACCTGCACGCCTTTGCTGCTGAAAACCGATGTGCCGTTGATCGTGTTCTGCACGAGCGTCGCGAGCTGCGCGGGCGTGTACGAGCCCTGCGCGAGCTTGATCGTGTCGCTCGCGGTACCGTCGATTTTCACGGAGAAACTGTCGTTCGACGCGTCGATCACGGTAGTTCCGGCGGGTGCATTCGCTGCCGTAGCGGCCGCGCGCGTTGCAGCCGCGGTCACGTCTACCTGCCAGTCGCCGGCGGTCGTCGCGGACGACGAAGTGGTGTAGGCGAGCAGCGCGTTGTCGGACGTGCCCTGGCGTGCGAACAGCGCGGCGACGTCCTTGGCGGAGGTTTTGAGCGCGGTGCCGAGCTTGGCCGTGTCCAGCGCGAGCGTCCCGTCTTTCTGGAACGAGACGCCGATGTCGCTCAACTGCTTGTAATCGCCCGAGAGCCCGGTGAGCGATTGACCCATCATGCCGCGTATGCCGGTCAGCAGCGAAGTCGTTCCGGTGTCGCCGTTGAGCACGCCGGCCTTCTTGGTGGCTGCGTCGTACTTGGTCAGGCTGGTGATCGTCGACTGCAGGTCGTTGTAACCCTTCACGAACGATTGCACCGCGGCCTGCGCCTGCGACGTATCGCGCGAGACCGTGATCTTGGACGTGCCGACCTTGGTGAGGTTCACGGTGACGCCGGTGATCGCGGTGGTGACGCTGTTCGATGCGCTGCTGAGCGCCACGCCGTTGACGGTGAGTTCGGCGTTCTGCGCAGGCCGCGCCACCGTCATTCCGTCGATCGCGGTCTTCAACTCGCCGGCGGCAAGCCCGTTGGTGATCGAAACCGTGTTCGCCGCGCCGGATTCGTTCGCCGTCACCACCAGCCGGTAGGCAGTGCCGTCGTTGACGATCGACGCCTGCACACCGGCTTCGGCGCTGTTGATCGCATCGCGCATTCCGCGAAGCGTGTTGTTGGAGCTGTCGATCGTGACCGTCTTGATCGAGCCCGCGCCGACCTGGATCGCGATCGTGCCGGTCGAGCTGACCGTCGTGTCCGATACCACGCCCGCGCTCTTCATGACCTGCGAAGCCGCCGTCTTGGTGACATCCAAGTCGAAAGTCCCGGCTGACGCGCTGGTTCCCGCCGAGGCGCTGAGCATCGCGGGATCGCTCACCGAGACACTGCTGGCGGTGAACCGGGTCGCCGACTGCAGCGCGGCCATCGTCCCCTGGAAGACTGACAGGGCGCCTTTGAGCGCGCCGTAGGCGGAGACCTTGGTCTGGAGCGTCGTCTCCTTCTTGTCGAGCAGGGTGATCGGCTGGCGCTCGACCGTCATCAACTGCGAGACGATCGAGTTCACGTCGAGGTTGGAAACGCCTGATACGGAGGTGGCCATGGTCAGTTAACGGCAGATTTCACGCGGAGTTGCGGATCAGCAGGCCCTGGAGCCGATCGATCGCCTGGGCGATCTCGAGCATCTCCTGGGACGGGATCTGGCGGATCAGGGTTCCGGTCTGTTTTTCGACGACGCGCACCACCGTCTTTCCGGTGCGCTCGTCGACGCGGAAGTCGAGCTCGCTCTTGATCGCACTCACGGCCTCGTTCGCCGCATCGACGGCTTCTTTCACGGCCTTCGCGCCTGTGGGAGCGGCCGGTGGCTGTGCCTCGACCACGGCAGGAAGCGCGGGAACGAGAGTACGAGCGGATACCGGCCGCGGAACTTCCGGTGCCGGTATCTGGAGCGGGTCGACGTTCATGAGTGCCCTCTGGAGGTCGAGCTCGGTTCAGCTCGTCTGGATCATGGTCACGCGCTGATCGGCGCATGACCATGATGCAGACGGCGGTCAGCCGTCTTGCCCGCCGGGCCGGGCTTGTGGCCCGTCCCGGCGGTTTCTCTTCGGTGATTAGCCGCGGAGGAGGGACAGAACGTTGTTCGGGAGCGCGTTCGCTTGCGCGAGCATCGCCACACCGGCTTGCTGGAGGATCTGGCCGCGCGTGAGCTGGGCCGATTCCGCCGCGAAGTCCGCGTCCTGGATCCGCGAACGCGAAGCCGTCAGGTTCTCGGCCGTCGTTTGCAGGTTGGCGATCGTGGACGTGAAGCGGTTCTGATACGCACCCAGCGTGGCGCGAGCCGAGTTGACCGTCGCGAGCGCTGCGTCGACCGAAGTCATCGCAGTGTTCGCGCCCGCCAGCGTCGCAACCGATATTCCCGAGATCGCCGTGCCCGTGAGGGTCGACGCGGTCGACGCGGCGGTGAAGCCCGCGTTCGCGACGCCTGAGCCGGCGATCGTGATGCCGGCCGAACCGCTCGAGGACAGCGAAACCGTGCTGCGGGTGGTGCCGGCGGTAATGCCGGTGGCGGCTGCGGTGGTGCCCGCGACAACGATGTTACGGCCGTCGGACGCGGTCAGGCGAACCTGGTCGCTGCTGGCGCCGAACACCGTTGCGGTCACGCCGCTGGCTCCCGACACGAGGTTGAACGCCGCGGCGACGTTCGTCGCCTGGGCTGCGTTGGTGCCGCCGAGGGCGATCGCGCCCACGTTGACGCCGTTGACCTGGATCGCGTTGGCGGCATACGCGGCCGGGGCCGTGATCGCCACGCCGCTGACCACGTTCGATGCGGCAGTCGCGGTGACGGTGTTCTGCGAAGCATTGATCGCTTGTGCGATGGAGAACGCGCTGTCGGTGGTCTGGCCATTGCCCGAACCCGCAACGGCTGCGCCGATCGCAATGCCGTTGATCGAGATATCGCTCGCGGCGAGCGCCGCGGTGGTCACGCCGCCGGTCACGGTGGCCGAGTAGCTCGCGCCGAGGTCGGTAGTACGCGAGCTGCTGATCGACGAGATCGAGATCGTCTCGCCGGCGTTCGCGCCGACCTGGAAGGCCTGGCTGGTGAACGTGCCGTCGAGCAGCTTCACGCCGTTGAACGAGGTCTGCGAAGCCACGCGGTCGATTTCCGACACGAGCTGCGAAACTTCGTTCTGCAGAGCGGCGCGATCGGTGCCGCCGTTCGTCGCGTTTGCGGACTGGACCGACAGCTCGCGGATACGCTGCAGGTTGTTCGTGATCTCGCCGAGCGCGCCTTCAGCGGTCTGCGAGAGGGAGATGGCGTCGTTCGCATTGCGAGTCGCCTGATTCAGGCCGCGGATCTGCGAGGTGAAGCGCTCGCTGATCGCCAGTCCGGCAGCGTCGTCTTTCGCGCTGTTGATGCGCAGGCCCGAGGACAGGCGCTGCAGCGACGTCTGGAGCGCGGACTGCGACTGGTTCAGGTTGCGTTGCGCATTCAGCGACGCGATGTTCATGTTAATGACTTGCGGCATCGTAAGCTCCTTAACTCTTGAAGTTGAATTTGGCCCGTTGGCCGGTAGACTTCGGTTTGCCTGGAGGTCAAATAACCGTCGTCGCGAGATGATTTACGGCGGCGGTCTGAACTTACTTTAGGACTTACGTCACACCCGGGGTGCGCAAGGAGGCACGAGTGACGGTTTTTCGGGCGGGGGGCCGGGTATCGGCGGCGACAAGAAGCGTCGCAGCGTGAGCGGGACACTGCTTAACGGCACCG
>JAQGMV010000338.1 GCA_028292225.1 Betaproteobacteria bacterium | reverse complement strand
CCTTCGTCATTGGCGGCCATCGCTTCCATCACCAGCACGAGCTTGTTCGCGAGATGGTCGCGCAGGATGCGCTGGAGCGCGGCGCCGTCGCGGCGGGTGAGGGCGTCGAGGATCTCCTCGTGTTCCTGGACCGCATGGTCCCAGCGCTCGCGCGAGAGGTTCGCCATGTAGCGTGCACGGCGCACGTTCGCGTTGAGGCCGCGGTAGGTATCGGCCAGCGGCTCGTTCCCGCTCGCCTCCATCAGCTTCGCGTGGATCTCCTGGTTGCAGCGGAAATAACCGGCCAGCTCGCCTCGCGCATGGTGCGCCAGCATCTGGTAGTGCAGCGCGCGGATCTCGTTGATCTCGGCGTCGGACGCGTTGCGGCAGGCGAGCTCGCCTGCGAGCGCTTCGAGAGCGCCGATCACCTCGAATATCTGCTTCACGCGGCTGCGCTCGAGCGGCGCGACGATGGCGCCGCGGTTGGGCAGCAGGCGCACCAGACCTTCGGACGCGAGATATTTGAGCGCTTCGCGCAGCGGTGTTCGCGACGCGCCGAGCGCGGCGCACAGCACGCGTTCGTTGAGCTTGGTGCCGGCGCTCAGCTCGCCGTGCACGATCATGTCGCGCAGGCGGTCGACCACTGTTTCGTGCAACAGTCGGGGAGCGGGATCGGAGGCAGCCTCGGCCGGCTGCGGAGCGTCTAGGTCGAGTAACATGGGTTTGTATGCATAATATCCGCTGCGGGGCGTTCAGGCAATCGGCGGTAAGCGGTTGAAGTGTATGAGATGCAGCGCCGTAAGCGGGCGCTCACATCTTATTTTGCATACAAAAACAGTTGTCGACCGGATGAAAGGCGCGCTACCATGCGCCACTCCCATCCGTCACAGAAGGACTTCATCATGGCACACGCGGCAGGCCGTCACTTTCTCCAGATCCCGGGACCCACCAATGTTCCCGACCGCGTGCTTCGCGCGATCGACAGCGTAACCATCGATCACCGCGGACCCGAGTTCCAGAAACTCGGCCAGGAAGTGCTCGGCGGACTCAAAGCGGTGTTCAAAACTTCGAGCCCGGTCATCATCTTTCCCGCGTCGGGCACCGGCGCGTGGGAAGCCGCGCTCGTGAACACCCTCTCGGCCGGCGACCACGTCCTCATGTACGAGACCGGCCACTTCGCGACCCTCTGGGAGAGCATGGCGAAGCGCATGGGGATCGTCCCCGAGTTCATCTCGTCGGACTGGCGCCGCGGCGCCGACCCGGCTGCGATCGAAGCGCGACTCGCGGAAGACCGCGGCCACACGATCAAGGCGGTGTGCGTGGTACACAACGAGACCTCGACCGGCGCCACCAGCCGCATCGGCGAAGTGCGCAAGGCGATCGACCGCACCGGACACCCGGCGCTGCTGATGGTGGATACGATCTCCTCGCTCGGCTCGATCGATTATCGCCACGACGAGTGGGGCGTCGACGTCACCGTCGCGGGCTCGCAGAAAGGGCTGATGCTGCCTCCCGGACTCTCGTTCAACGCGGTCAGCGATAAAGCCCTGGCGGCATCCAAGTCAGCGAAGCTCCCCCGGTCGTACTGGTCGTGGGAAGACATGCTCGGGCCGAACAAGAACGGGTTTTTCCCGTACACCCCGGCGACCAACCTGCTCTACGGCCTGCGTGAAGCGCTGAAGATGCTGGTCGACGAAGAAGGCCTGGACAATGTGTTCAAGCGCCACGACCGCCACGCCGAAGCGACCCGCCGCGCGGTGCGGGCATGGGGGCTGGAGATCCTGTGCCAGAACCCCGCCGAATACTCGAGCGCGCTCACCGCGGTGATGATGCCGGCCGGCCACAATGAAGTCGATTTCCGGAAAGTCGTGCTCGAGCATTTCAACATGTCGCTCGGCAGCGGACTGGGCAAAATCGCCAACAAGGTGTTCCGCATCGGGCACCTCGGGGATTTCAACGATCTCACCCTGATGGGCACGCTGTGCGGTGTCGAGATGGGCCTCGGCGTCGCCGGCGTACCCCACAAGAAAGGCGGGGCCGCAGCGGCGATGGACTATCTCTCAGGCGGAGCGGCGACGCAGAACGCACGTGCAGCGGCGTAAGCGGCTGTCTGGCATCCGCCTTGCGTAGGGCGCAGCCCTTCGCAACCTTCCCCGAGTGAGAAATTCGTAATGATGCACAGACTTGGTTTGATCGGTGCCGCTGCGTGCGCGTTCCTGGTGCACGCAGTGTCCCCGGCACTGGCCCAGGACACCTATCCCAACCGGCCGATCCGCCTGGTGATACTCGTCACGCCGGGCGGAGGATCCGACGTCACCGCTCGAACGATAGGCCAGAAGCTCACCGAAAGCTGGGGGCAGCAGGTCATCGTCGATAACCGGCCCGGCGCGGGCGGAATCGTCGGCATGGAGATCACCGCGAAAGCCAATCCCGACGGCTACACCCTGGTCCTCGGGACCATCGGTCCCGTCGCCGTCAATCCGAGCCTGTACGACAAGCTCCCTTACGATTCGTCGAAGAACTTCGACGCGGTGGCAAGGGCGGTGTCCGCGCTGAACGTGCTCGTGGTGCGTCCGAGCCTGCCGGTGAACTCGGTGAAAGAGCTGATCGCCTACGCGAAAGCGAATCCGGGGAAGCTCAATTTCGGCTCGTCCGGCGCCGGCGCGGCCGACCACCTCGCGGGAGAGCTCTTCAACTCGCTCGCGGGCGTGCGCATGCAGCACGTACCCTACAAAGGCGGCGCGCCCGCGATGATCGATCTTCTCGGCGGCAACGTCGAGCTCATCTTCGCCACGGTTTCGACGGCGGTGGCGCACCTGAAGTCCGGCAGGATACGTCCGCTCGCGATCACCGCAGCCAGGCGCACCGACCTGTTTCCGGATCTGCCGACCGTGGCGGAAGCCGGGGTGCCCGGCTTTGCGGTCGAGAACTGGTACGGGGTCATCGCGCCCACCGGCGTACCGAAGCCGATCGTCGCGAAGCTGCACCGCGAGATCAACCGCATCCTCACCCTGCCCGACGTAAAGGAACGGCTGAACTCGATGGGCATCGTGCCATTCCCCGCGGCGAGCCCGGAGGAGTTCGGCAGCTACATGAAAGCGGAAATAAAGAAATACGGCGCTATCGTGAAAGCGGCAGGTGTAAAACCGAACTAGAGTAAACCGCAGGAGCGCCCGCCTCGACCGGCGGCGTGCTCCGCGGTACGCAATCCATATGCGTAAAAGTCGACGTCGCAGTTGATTACCTATAACAGGAGGAGGTATGAAACGATTTGCAGGGTTGTTGCTGTTCGTATTCTTTTCGGGCGCGGCTCTGGCGCAGTATCCCGCCAAGCCGATTCGCATGGTCGTCGGCTTCGCGCCGGGCGGCGGCACCGATCTGGTCGCACGCATCATCGGCCAGAAGATGACCGAGAGCTGGGGCCAGCCCGTGCTGGTCGATAACCGCGCCGGCGCGACCGGCACGATCGGTGCGGACGTTGTCGCCAAAGCGCCGGGCGACGGGCACACCCTGCTGATGGGACACGTGAACTCCCACGGCATCGCGCCCAACCTCTTCAAGAAGCTGCCTTATGACGCCGAGCGCGATTTCTCGATGGTCGCCTACGTCGGTTACGTGCCGAACGTGTTCGTGATCCACCCGTCGATACCGGCGCAGAACGTCAAAGACCTGATCGCCATGGCGAAGGCGAAGCCCGGAACGCTGACCTACGCGTCCTCGGGCGTCGGCAGCACGCAGCACCTCGCAGGTGAGCTTTTCAGCCTGCTCGGGGGCGTGAAGATCGTTCACGTGCCTTACAAGGGCAGCGGTCCTGCGGTCGTGGACCTGCTCGCGGGCCACGTCTCGATGAACTTCGACACCATGCCGCCGGTGCTTCCGCACATCAAGAGCGGGCGCCTGCGCGCGCTGGCGCTGACGACGCCGAAGCGCTCGCCGCAGTTGCCCGGCGTGCCGACGATGATCGAAGTCGGGTTGAAAGGCTTCGACATGACGAACTGGTACGGCGTGATGGCGCCGGCAAAAATCGCGCGCGACACCGTGATGAAGCTGAATGCGGAGATCAACCGCATCGTGATGCTTCCTGACGCGAAGTCGAAGCTCGAGGAGGCCGGCACCCAGCTCGACCCGATGAGCCCCGAGCAGTTCGCGACTTTCCTGCACACCGAGATCGCCAAGTACGCCAAGCTCGTGAAAGCCGCGAACGTCTCGCTCGACTGACCGCGAGATGGATTCGGTGCTCATCCGGCGCGACTTGCCAATCGCGACCGTCACGCTGAACCAGCCCGATCGCCTCAACGCGCTGAACCGCGGCATGTGGGAGGCGCTCGGCACTGCGATGCATACGCTGTCGGCTGACGACGAGCTTCGATGCGTCGTCGTGCGGGGCGCGGGCGGCAAGGCTTTCGCAGCAGGCGCCGACATCGCGGAGTTTGCGACTGAGCGCGCGGATGCAAGCCAGGCGAGCGGATACGGCGCGCTGATACACGACGCGATGCAGGCGGTCGCTCAGTGCAGGCACCCGACCGTCGCGCTGATCGAAGGGGCGTGCGTAGGCGGCGGGCTCGAGATCGCCGCGATGTGCGACCTTCGGGTCTGCGGCGCGTCGAGCCGCTTCGGCGTCCCGGTCAACCGCCTCGGTCTCACGATGGCGTACGGCGAGCTCCAGGGCCTGCTCGCGCTCGTCGGGCGCGCGGTCACGCTCGAGATCCTGCTCGAAGGCCGAATCTTCGGCGCCGAGGAGGCTTATGCGAAAGGGCTGGTCAACCGCGTCGTCGCGGACGATCAGGTCGAGCGCGAAGCGTATGCGACCGCGGAGCGCATCGCCGCGGGCGCGCCGCTCGTCGCGCGCTGGCACAAGCAATTCATCGACCGGCTGACGGTCCGCGCGCAGCTATCGCCCGCCGAGTGGAGCGAAGGTTTCGCGTGCTTCGATACCGAGGACTATCGCGAAGGCGTCGCGGCTTTCGTGGCCAAGCGCAAGCCCCAGTTCAAAGGGCGGTAGTTCAAAAGCATTTACCACGAAGGACACGAGTGGGCACGAAGGAAAAGCAAAGGCTCGGTGCCGCCACGCGTCCCGGGGCCACGGCGGCCATAGCGGCGCCACAATTGAAGTAAAGTGTCGCACCGTGGCCGCTCGCCGCCTTTCTTTCGCATCCTTCGCCTTAAAGCTTTTCAGGTTTTCCTTCGTGCCCCTTCGTGTCCTTCGTGGTTCTTTTTTTTTCTTGGCAGTTGCTCTCGCGCTGGCGGCGCCGTCAGCGTTCGCCCAGGCCGACTACGCGCGCGAGCAGCGCTGGGCCGACGAGATCACGCCGGCCATCATCGTCGGCGGCGCGGTGCAGCTC
>JAQGMV010000316.1 GCA_028292225.1 Betaproteobacteria bacterium | reverse complement strand
CGCCAGCGCGTTGCGGGCAGCGCGTGCGAGGGGCTCACCCGCGTAACGCATCCGCGCGCTCAGGTCGTAGGCGAAGACCGCGCGCAGGAAGAAATCTCCATCGCCGGTCGCCGACACCGCGCACGTGACGTTGTCCGCATACGTGCCCGCGCCGACCACCGGCGTGTCTCCGATGCGTCCGGCGAGCTTGTTGGTAAAGCCGCCGGTCGAGGTTGCCGCCGCCAGATTGCCGTGCACGTCGCGCGCGACGGCGCCGACGGTCCCGTGGCGATCGGTGGCGCTCAAAGGCTCCCGGACAGCCCCCCGCTCCCGCTGTTTCGCGCGCTGGAGCGCGAGCAGGCGTTGCGGCGTCGAGAAGTGATCCGGAGCGACGAGCTCGAGCTTCTGCTTTCGCGCAAACGCGTCGGCGCCGGCACCGCCGAGGAGCACGTGCGGGGAGCACTCCATGACCGCCCGGGCGACGCGTATCGGGTTCTTCGCGCGGCGCACACCGGCCACGGCGCCGGCGTTCCGCGAGGCGCCGTCCATGATGGCGGCGTCGAGCTCATGTCGGCCCCGGGCGTTGAACACGGCGCCGCGGCCTGCGTTGAACAAAGGACAGTCTTCCAGCGATACGACCGACGCAGTGACTGCATCGAGGCTCGCGCCTCCGGCTGCGAGTATCGCGTAACCGGCTTTCAGCGCATCGCGCAGTGCCTCGTGGTAGCGGCGCTCGCGTGCAGGTGTGAGCTGCGCGCGCCGGATGGTCCCGGCCCCGCCGTGTATCGCCAGAACAAACCTGCCGGACTTCGTAGTGGATCGGGACATGTTATCGTCGCCTGCAAACTTTACTTGCCGCCGCATAAATTGCTCCGAAGCCGTGCATGCGTATGCGTGTCGCATGCAGCGTCCGCTGCCGTACATATCACTGGCGTACAGACCGCAGGGGGATGAATCGACCTACGCGGCGCTTGCGGAAACCGCGCGCACGAGCGCCCAGCACGCCGCCACGTGCGCCTCGGTCGTGAGCACGTTTCCGATCGCGAGCCTGATGGCGGTCCTGCCGCGAATGTCGGTGTGCGTGAGATACGCTTCCCCCGTGGCATTCACCGACTGCACGATAACCTCAACGGTGTGGTTGACCTGCGGCAGACTCATTTGCTGATTACGGACGCTGAAGCAGACCACCGCCATCGTCACCGGCGCCACGAGCTCGAAACCCGGATCGGCGGCTATCCACGACGCGAGCAGCCGCGCGAGGCGAATGTGCTCGCGGATGCGCAGCCGCAGCCCCTCTTCGCCGAAGGCGCGGAAAACCATCCACGCCTTGAGCGCGCGGAAGCGGCGGCCGAGCTGAATGCCGTAATCCATGTAGTTCTCCGCATTCGCGGAAGCGTCTCCCCGCAGGTATTCGGGCGTGAGCGCGAACACCGCCCGCAGCATCTCGCGCCTTCGCGTATAGAGCACGCTGAAGTCGAGGGGCACGAAGAGCCATTTGTGCGGATTGACGACGATGGAATCGGCCAGGTCAGTCCCCGCCATCGCCCAGCGTCCTTCGGGCAGCAACGCCATCGCACCGCCGTACGCGGCGTCGACGTGCAGCCAGATGTTGTGTTTGCGGCAGACGGCGGCGATGGCTTCGACGGGATCGACACTCGTCGTCGAAGTCGTTCCGACGGTGGCGACGACCGCGCACGGCCGGTGCCCGTCCGCCATGTCCTTGAGGATCTCGGCTTCGAGCGCTGCAGGAATGATCCGAAACTCATCATCGGTCGGCACGCGGGTGACGTTCTCCTCGCCGATGCCGAGCGTGATCACCGCTTTTTCGATCGAGCTGTGCGCCTGGTCCGACGCATACACTTTCAGCCGCGGAAGCTCGGTGCGGCCCGCAAGCCCGCTGCGCCGGATGTCGAGCCCCAGCGCCTCACGCGCCGCGGCGAGCGCATGCAGGGTCGCGACCGAAGCGGTGTCGTAGACCACGCCGCGGTGCTCATCGGACAGGTGAAGCATCTTGCGCAGCCACTCGAGAACCACGGTCTCGAGCTCGGTCGCCGCGGGCGAGGTGCGCCATGTCATCGCGCTCACGTTCAGCGCGGCCGCGATCATCTCGCCGAGTATTCCCGGCGCGGTCGTCGTGCTCCCGAAGTAGCCGAAGAAAGCGGGATGGCCCCAGTGCACGAGTCCCGGAACGATGATACGGTCGAGGTCCTCGAGTATCGCGACCAGCGGCTCGGGCGCGGACGGCGCCGATGACGGCAGGGCCGCGATTATCGCGCCCGGCGGTTCCTGCGGAGAGATGCGCCGCGCGCCGATCTGCTCGCGGTAGTCGGCGATCCAGTCCGCGGCCTCGTGCAGGCGCTGGCGGAATTCCGCGGGGTCCAGGTCACCGAGTGACTGTGGTGCAGGCTCATCATTGCTCATGCGTTTTGGCAGCGACCGAGGGATTGTAGGTGGCCCCCAGTGTATTCAGCTGGCCGCCCGTAATCCATGCTTTTGCGCCGTACCCAATCCTGCAAGACGAATCTGAGCGCTCCTCGCGCCGTTAGAAGAAGCAGCGTGCGCAGGTGGCGATGCCGCGCGGCAATTTGTCTTGACAGACGGGCCCGTCAGCGTCAAAAACGAATAGGCAATGAGCGGAGCGCGCCATGGATTTGAGGCAGACCGGTATCAGCGCCGTCGGTGACGTGCCGTGGGGCACTCACTTTTGCATCTTCTATGCGTCGCCTGCAGACTTACTCGACGTCCTCGTTCCCTATTTCAGGATCGGGCTCGAGAACAACGAGTACTGCCTGTGTGCACTTTCGCGGCGGACGCTGGAAAACATTTCGCGGGCGTTGCGCGAAAGCCTTCCCGACTTCGACCGTTACGCGGCCGCCGGCGCCATCGAGATCGTGGCCGCCGAAGATTGGTACGGCTCCGGAGGTGACTTCGATCCGACGGTGGCGATGCGATACCTGCGCGAGAAGCTCGCGAGCGCGCTGACTGCCGGTTTTACAGGCGTGCGGGCCAATGGGGACGAGGCCTGGCTGCAACACGACCAGCTGGCCGATTTTCGCGAGTACGAAGAGGGGCTCGGCAGTGCCCTTGAAGGATCGCGCATGATCGTCGGGTGCTCCTATCGGCTCGATGCGTCGCCGGCGGCGCAGGTGCTCGACGTCGCACAGACGCACGAGTTCGTGCTCGCGAAGCGGGAAAGCCGCTGGGAGCGTCTCGAGCTCGCCGCGCTCAAGCAGACGAAGGAGGAGCTCAC
>JAQGMV010000252.1 GCA_028292225.1 Betaproteobacteria bacterium | reverse complement strand
GTGGCTGGTCGTCCTCTCAGACCAGCTACTGATCGATGCCTTGGTAGGCCTTTACCCCACCAACTAGCTAATCAGATATCGGCCGCTCCAGGAGCACAAGGCCTTGCGGTCCCCTGCTTTCATCCTTAGATCGTATGCGGTATTAGCGCAACTTTCGCTGCGTTATCCCCCACTCCAGGGCACGTTCCGATATATTACTCACCCGTTCGCCACTCGCCGCCAGGTTGCCCCGCGCTGCCGTTCGACTTGCATGTGTAAGGCATGCCGCCAGCGTTCAATCTGAGCCAGGATCAAACTCTTCAGTTTAATCACTGCAAGTGCTACTCTCGCTTGACGTTATTACTGTCGTGCGAGCACTTCAAACTACAATTGCTTTGAGATTCCGAGATGATCCGAAGATCAACGCGGCACCCTCAAAACCAAGTGCCCACACTTATCGGCTGTAAATTTTTAAAGAGCGGTTCCGTTTCGACATCGCGCTGCTCTGCGACTCTACTTCGGAGGCACGGGGCCGGGGCCCTTTCGTGCGATTGTTGGTAGCGGGGATAGGATTTGAACCTATGACCTTCGGGTTATGAGCCCGACGAGCTGCCAGACTGCTCCACCCCGCGCCAGATCAACCAAGACCGCAATTCTAACAAGTTTTTCGCTTCGGCGTCAAACACTTCTGAAACTTTCTTAACGCCGATTCTCCGGTTCCGGGTGCAACTATCCCTAGGGACTTGCGGCCGGTTTTGGAGAGGAAACTTGCTAGATTTTTAAAGAGCGGTCCTGCTTGCTGCCGTTGCGCTTTTAAGGTCGCTGCGTCAGCCTAGTATTCTATACTACTTCAGAGCGTTTGGGAAGTTCTTTTTTTGCTCTCATCCGCCTTTTTATCGGCGGCTCCGCATGCTGCAAGGCGGAGCGCGATTCTAGCTGACGAGAGCAATTTCCGGAAGTTCTTTTTGCCCCCTCCGCAGATTTTCTTGCGGAGCCGCGTGTGACTCAACGCGAGGTGCGAATTCTATAGAACCGACTCCGCGAATGGAAGCCTTTTAGCAAAAACTTTCACGGGACTGCGGGTGCAGGCTGTCGCCGCTTCCTCAGGAACTGCGCAAGCCGCTCCATCGTCACGTAAAAAGTAGGCGTCACGTAGAGCGTAAGCAGCTGAGAGAACACCAGCCCGCCGACGACGGCCACACCCAGCGGCTGGCGCATCTCGGAGCCGGTACCAGTGCCCAGTGCCAGCGGCAAAGTCGCGAAGATCGCAGCCATGGTCGTCATCATGATCGGACGGAAGCGAATGATAGAGGCTTCCACGATCGCCTCCGCCGGCGGCAGCGCCTGCTCGCGCTGCAGCTGTAACGCGAAGTCGACCATCATGATGCCGTTCTTCTTCACGAGACCCACGAGCAGAATGATGCCGACGAAGCTGAACACGTTCAGCTCCATGCCGAAGATGAGGAGCATCAGGAGCGCGCCGAACCCCGCGAAAGGCAACGCGGTAAGGATGGTCACGGGGTGCCCGTAATTCTCGTACAGGACCGCGAGCACCATGTAGATGACGAGGATGGTGACGAGCAGCAACAACGGCAGTGTGCGAAACGCTTCCTCGAATGCCTTCGCGCTCCCGGCGAAGGTGGCCGAGACGCCGCTGGGAAGTGTGTCGCGCGCAAGCTCGTTTACATGCGCCACTGCATCGCCGATCGACACGCCCGGCACGAGGTTGAACGACAGCACCACCGATGGAAGCTGGCCATAGTGGTTCACCGACACAGGCCCCACGCTCGATTTGATGTCTGCAACCGCGTTCACCGGCACCATCTGCCCGCTGCTCGACTGGACGTACAACGAACGCAGCGCGTTGATGTCGCGCTGAAAGCGCGGGTCGAGCTCGAGCATCACGGAGTACTGATCGGTTGCGCCATAGAGCGTGCTGATGCGCCTGCCGCCGTATGCGTTGTACAGCGACGTCTCGATCTGCTGGGGCGACACGCCCAGCGCTGCCGCGCGATCGCGCAGTATGTCGATCTGGATCTCGGGGTTGCGCAGCTCGAGGCTCGTGTTCACGTCCTGCAGCATCGGTGACTGCCGCAAGCGGGCTTCCAGATCCTGTGCGGGACCGTAAAGCGTGCGAAGGTCGGTGCCCTGCACGACGAGCTGGTAATCGGCGGTGCTGATGAGCCCGCCGACATTGATCGCCGGCGGATTGTTCATGAAGACGCGCAAGCCCTGCGCGCCGCCGGTGAAGGAACGACGCAGCTCCTGAATCACCTGGTCGGCATTGATCCCGCGCTCTTCCTTCGGCTTCAGGCGCACGATGATGCGGCCTATGTTGTCACCGACCACGCCGCCCGTGCCCTGCCCTGCCGTCGCGAGTACCGCGTCGACGTAGGGATTCTTCTGGATGATCTCGCGCACCTGCGCCAGGCGCTTTTCCATGTCAGCGAAAGTTGTGCCCTCGGGCGCGACGACGTTGCCGAAGAACACCCCGGTGTCCTGCCTCGGGATGAAGCCTTGCGGTATCACGCGGTAAAGGACGACCGTCAACACCAGGAACACCACCGAACCGAGCAGCATCAGGACCGGCCGTTTGATCGTCCATGTGAGCGTCACGCGATAGAAGTCGCGCATCGCGTCGAATCCTTTTTCGAACGCCATGAAGACGCGCCCGTGCTGGTGTACCGGCGGTTTCAGCAGCAGGCTGCACAGCATCGGCGTCATCGATAGCGCGACGACGCCGGAGATCATCACCGCCACTCCGACCGACACCGCAAACTCGCGAAACAGCCTTCCCAACATGCCCTGCATGAAGAGGATCGGGATGAACACCGCGGAGAGTGAGATCGTCATCGACAGCACCGTGAAGCCGATCTCCTGCGCCCCCTCGAGCGCCGCCTGCATGCGGTTCTTCCCCATCTCCATGTGCCGCGTGATGTTCTCGAGCACCACGATCGCATCGTCGACGACGAACCCGACCGAGAGTATGACCGCCATCAGCGACAGGTTGTTCATGCTGAAGCCCAGCATGTGCATCGCGGCGAAGGTGCCGATCACGGAGGTCGGGAGAATCAGCGCAGTGATGATGGTCGAGCGCACGTCGCGCAGGAAGACGAGGATCACGAGCACGACGAGAATGACCGACAG
This sequence comes from Betaproteobacteria bacterium, assembly GCA_028292225.1. Classification (GTDB taxonomy): domain Bacteria; phylum Pseudomonadota; class Gammaproteobacteria; order Burkholderiales; family SG8-41; genus JAQGMV01. The sequence goes on along the minus strand of JAQGMV010000252.1, from coordinate 51,608 downwards.
GATCAGGTGAAACTCGACCTCGTGGATCGACGACTGGATGAACTCGGCGCGGTCGTTGACCACGCTGATCTTCACCCCCGGCGGCGCCTCTCGCTCGATCGCCGGAAACAGCGCTCGTATGTCCTTCACCACCTGCACGGTGTTCGTGCCCGGCTGGCGGTACACCGCGAGCTGGATCGCGCGCTCGTCGTTGAGCCATGCTTTGACCTTGGTGTTCTCGATGCTGTTTTCGGCACGGCCGACGTCCAGCAGTCTCACCGGCATCCCGTTCGCGTACGCGACGATGAGCTCGTTGAAGTTCTGTGCGCGCTCCAACTTGCCCGAGGATTTCACCGTGAAATTGCGGGCCTGCCCCTGCAGCACGCCAGACGGCAGGTTGCTGTTGGCGTTCTGAATCGCGCTCACCACCTTGTCTAGCCCGAGGCCGCGCTTCGAAAGCGCTTCAGGATCGAGATAGACCCGCACCGCATATTTCTGCGAGCCGAACACCTGGATCTGCGCGACGCCATTCACCATCGACAGCCGCTGCGCGATGTGTGTGTCGGCGAACTCGTCGAGCGCGGTCATCGGCTGGGTGCGGGAAGTCACCGCGAGGAAAAGGATAGGCGCATCGGCCGGATTCACTTTGCGCAGCGTCGGCGGGTCCATGTCGTCAGGCAGGCGGCGTATCGCCTGCGCGATCGCGGTCTGCACGTCCTGCGCGGCGGCGTCGATGCTGCGCTCGAGGGTGAACTGCAGGGTGATGCGGGTGCGCCCGGTGCTGTTCACCGAGTTCATCGTCTCTACGCCGGGGATCTGGCTGAACTGGCGCTCGAGCGGTGTCGCCACGGTCGATGCCATAACTTCAGGGTTCGCGCCCGGCAACTCCGCCGTCACCGATATGGTCGGGAAATCGACGTTCGGCAGATCGTTCACCGGCAGGGCACGGAAGGCCACCAGCCCGAACAGCACGATTGCCGCAACGAGTATGGAGGTCGCGACGGGGCGCTCGATGAATATCCGGGACAGGTTCATGGCTTACTCCTACTTCGCTTCGGCCTTCGCTTTCTCTTCAGGCGCGCCACCGGCTTTTTTGCCGCCGCCGCTCTTGTCCTCTTTGCCTTTGTCGCCTTTGCCCTTCTCGCCGCCTTTGCCTTTACCTGCGCCTTTGCCCTCGCCCGCAAGCTGAACGGTCGCCCCGGGGGTGAGCGTCTGTGGAATCTCGGTGATCACGCGGTCGCCGGCCTTGATGCCCGAAGCTATGACCACGTCGGCGCCCATTTGTCTCGAGACTTTGACGGGCTGCACTTTCACTTTGCCGTTCTCGTCGATGAGGTAGACGAAGCTTCCGTCCTGCCCCGGCTGGACCGCAGCCTCCGGGACCACCACTGCCTCGGGCTCTATGGTGAGCACCACCCTCACGTTCACGAACTGTCCGGGCCAGATCACTTCATTCGAATTCGGCACGCGCGTCTTGAGCAGCACGGTTCCGGTCTGCGGGGTCACGGTGTTATCGACGAACACGAGCTTGCCTTCGGCCACCGGCGCGGCAGCGCGGTCGGCGAGGATCTCGATGCGCATGTTCCGGTCGTTCTGGAAGCGCCGGATATCCTCGAGCTGGCGTTCGGGGATGCTGAACGAGACGAGTATCGGATCCATGGTATTGATCGTGACGAGCGGAACCCCGGCGCCAGCGGCCTGCACGAGATTGCCCGCTTTGACCGCGAGCGTTCCGGTTCGCCCCGAAATGGGCGATGTGATTCGCGCGTAGCTCAGCTGGATGCGCGCCTGCTCTGCTGCCGCCTGGTCCGCTGCGACAGTCGCTTCCAGCGATTTGGCCGAAGTCACCGCAACGTCGTATTCCTGGCGGGTGATGAACTCGCGCTTGAGTAGCGGTTCGAGCCGCTGTTGCTGCGCCCGCGCGTTCTCGAGCTGGGCCTTGTCACGGTCGAGCTGCGCGAGCGCCTGGTTATATTGTGCCCGGAAGGTGGCGGGGTCGATCTGAAACAGGACCTGCCCCGCCTTGACCTTGTCGCCTTCCCTGAACGGCACCGACTGAAGCGCGCCGCTGACCTGCGCACGCACCTGCACGCTGTGCTCGGCTTCCACGGTACCCACCGCTTCGACGATGACCGGCATCGGCTTCACCACCGCCTGCACCGCGCGCACCGTGAGCACGCCGCCGCCCTTGCCTTTGCCTTTTCCTTTCGGCTCGGCCGCGGACGTGCCTCCTGCCGGCTGACTCCAGTACCAGTACGCCCCGCCGGCGACGCCGCCGATCAGTGCGAATATCAGAAGCATCGTCAAACGTTTCATTTTTTTCCACTCGCCGCCGTGATGATGTCGGCGAATCCGGTCGAGAACTGCAGCCTCGCCAATGCGGTGTACCAGTCGAGATACGACTGGATGCGCTGCACCCGCGCGTTCGATTCGTCTTGCTGCGCCGTTATGAGATCCAGGATGCTGCCAAAGCCTGCTCGATATCGCGCGAGCGTCGCCTGCGAAGTCTGCTCGGCGGATTTCACCTGGGCGTCAGTGCTGCCGATGCCGCCGGCCGCGGTCTTCACGTCGTAATAAGCCTGCCACACGTCGAGCTCGGTCTGCCGGTACAGGGTGTCGCGCGACGCTTCGGCCTGTTGCGCCAGCGCTTGCGCCTGCGCGAGCGCATAGTTGTCGCGAAAACCGGTGAAAATCGGAATTCGCAGATTGAGGCCGAGACTATAGTTAGTCGCGGCAGGCCTGTCGCGGTTCGGCTCGTCAAGGAAAGCGGTCCGGCCTGCGGCGCCCGCGAGCTCGAGCGTCGGGTAACGCGCCTTCGAGGCCGCTTCAACTGCCGAGCGCGCACCCCGCGCCTGGGCTTCCGCGGCCACGAGATCGGGCCGCCCCTCGCGCGCGCGGTCGAGCAGATCGGTGACCGAGGACATCACGTCCTGGATAGGCGGCAACTCCGCGAAGGTTTGCAGTTGCAGCGTCTGGGTCACCGGCAAGCCGACCGCCGAAGCCAGTTGACCGCGCGCTTTTTCGAACTCGCCGCGGCTGCGGATGAGGACGCCATCCGCCTGCGCCACCTGCGTTTCGGCGCGGTAGACGTCCGCCACCGTCGCCAGCCCGGATTCGCGACGGCGCTCTGCCGCGTCGAGCGATGTGCGCAGGTTCTCCAGGCTCCGCTCGTTCACCCGCACGAGCAGTTCGAGCCCGAGCAAGCGGTAATACGCCTGCTCGACCTGGAACACGACGTCCTGGAGCACGCGGTTCTGGCTCAGATTGGCCGCGAGCAGCCGATACTCCGCCGCCCTGACCTGATCTGCGCGCGCAAAGTCGAAAAGGATGTAGCTCAGACCGAGCGACGGTCCGTATCGCGTCTGCCATGGCGATACCACGCCCGTGGTCCCTGAAACGGGCCGGATGCGGGTCACGCCGAACAGGCCGCTGAGCTGGGGAAGGTAATCCGCCTGCTCGATGCCCACGCCTGCCGCCGCTGCACGCGCCGCGTACCACGCCTGCCGCGCGCGTGGATTGTTGCGCAGCGCGAACTCGGTCAGCTCGGCAAGCGTGAGGGGCGCGGTGCTTTGTGGCGGGGGTGTGAGCTCCGGCGGAGCGACACGAGGCAGCGGCTGCCGGGGCTCCCATGCAACACCTGGGGCCGGCGCGACGCCGTCCCGAGTCCTGAAGGGATCACCGTCGCCGAAGAACTGACTCCATGCGCCCGCACCATACGACATGAGACCGAGCGCCAGCAACGCCCGTCCCAACGATCCCAGTCTTTGCATACGTAGTGCTCAGACCTTCTGATTTATTGTTGAGGCCGAATAATTCATCTTAGCATCAAAATCTTGGCGCAGTGTCTCGAGGCTCTCTCGCTGCGGCACTATGGTCCGCAGCATCCGAAGCGGCTACTCTTGAGCACCTGCACCAGGGCACAACGGGGAATATTGCCTTGAACACGAACATCACATCACTGCGCGCGCGGGTGCTGCAGCCTGAAGCGCGGCTCATCGAGGACGAGCCGTATTTCGAGCCGGTCCGGGATGAAGTCGCGCTCTTCGAAGCGGCGTACGCGAGCCGCCTTCCGGTGCTGCTCAAGGGACCGACGGGCTGCGGCAAGACGCGCTTCGTCGAGCACATGGCGTGGCGGCTCAAGCGCCCCCTCATCACGGTGTCATGTCACGACGACCTGACCGCGTCGGATCTCGTCGGGCGCTACCTCATCACGAACCAGGAGACGGTGTGGGTCGACGGCCCGCTCGCGCGTGCGGTTCGCGCCGGCGCGATCTGTTATCTCGACGAGATCGTGGAAGCCCGCAAGGACACGACGGTCGTCATCCATCCCCTCGCGGACGAGCGGCGCATCCTGCCGATGGAAAAACGCGGCGAGCTCCTTCAGGCGCCCCCGGAGTTCATGCTCGCGCTGTCGTACAACCCCGGCTATCAAAACGTGATGAAGGAGCTGAAACAGAGCACGCGCCAGCGCTTCATCGGGATCGAGTTCACCTATCCTGACGCCGCGGTCGAAGCGAAGATCGTGGTCGCCGAAAGCGGCATCGACCCCGCGGACGCGGAAAAACTGGTGCGCCTCGCGCACATGACTCGCAATCTCAAAGGCAGTGGGCTCGACGAAGGTGCGTCGACCCGGCTCCTCGTCCACGCTGCCAAGCTCATGCGCCTCGGTGTCGCCCCCCGCACCGCCTGCACCGGCGCGATCGCCGAAGCGCTGACCGACGACGAAGACATGCTGCGTGCGGTCAATGAGCTCGCCTCCTCGCTCTTCTGATCCGGGCGAGGCCGGAGCACTCAGCACGCGCCTCGCTGCCGCCGACATCGAACGGGCCCTGCACGAGCGCCTCGACGCGGTCCTCTCATCGCGCCGCACGCCGGCGGAGGCGGCCGGACACATCGCGGTGCTCACCCGGCCCGCCCAGGATTTCGTGCTGCACTGGGTTTCGGTCGTCGCGCGCACGAGCCCGGAGCTCGCGTTCCAGTTCGCCGCCGCGGCCGGCGCTGCGCTGTGTGCCCTCGACGTCGAAGCGGCAGAGCGCTGGATCGTCTGTGCGGTGGACGCCTATGACCGCGACGGCCTCCACGCCGGCGGCACGGCGATCAGGGCGTGGCACGCGTTCGTCGGCAACGCTGCCGGCGCGGCCGTTTCGTTCGAAAGCGCGGCTCGCGTGCTGCGCCTCTTCGTCCAGGGACTCGCCGGACGAGCGATGCCGGTAGAGACGGCGGCGCATGCCTACACCGACACCGAGCGCATCTATCTTCCGCCGCTCATCGACCGGCAGGGGCGAGCGCACGAAAACTTCCTCCTGTACAAAGGCACGGCCGTGCTGCTGTGGGCGCAGAGCCGCTATGGAACCTACAACGCGGACCTTGCGGCTGCCGTCGCCGCATTCGACGATCCGTTTCGCGCGCTGTCGCTGCTCAACGCCCTTGAAACGGTAAGGCTCGAAGCGTGCGTCGCGCGCGCGCTGCCCGGTCTTGCCGAAGACCTCCACGCGATTGCTCGCGATCCCCTCGCGGACGCTGGGTTGTCGCGGCTTCGGGAACCTTCCGCGACCGTGGACGAGAGCATCGCACTGATGCGGGAGATGTATGCCGACCCACCGTGCTTCGACTCGATTTATCCCATCGCGCTCGAGCCGGGGCTCGCCGCAGCCGCGCGAGCCTCGCGCATTGCGCGGGAGAAAAACGCGTTCCAGGGAGAGCTTGCGCGGATCCTCGAAGAGCGCAAGGACGGTTTTGAGCCCGCCCCCGCTTTCACTCTCGAGGCCGCCAGTGATGACGAGAACGCGCCTGCACAGCACAGCACGCTCAAGCTCGACGGTACACCCGTGGAGACTTCCGAAGACATGGCTCAGCTCATGGCTTCGATCCGGCAGGACCTCGGAGACGTGCCCGATGACTATCTGGTGCCGTCCGGCGCGGGTGCGGCTGCACCGGATGCCCGTGCGGGCGCGAAAGCCGCAGAAGACTCGGAAACCCTCACGGAACCCGCGCGCGTGTACGACGAATGGGATTACCAGCGCGGGCACTACCGCAGGAACTGGTGCCACGTGCGTGAGCACGAGGTGGTCGCGGGAGATCGCGAGTTCGTGCAAACCACCGCACGCAAATACGCCGGTCGCATCGCCCAGTTGAAACGTACATTCGAGCTGATGCGCGGCGACGAGCGCAGGCTGTCGCGCCAGTCCGACGGCGACGGCCTCGATTTCGACGCGCTCATCGACGCTTACGTGGACATGAAGGAAGGCGCCGAGGTCCCCTCACTGGTGTACACACGCCGGCAGCGCTCCGAGCGCGATGTGGCGGTCATGTTCATGATCGATATGAGCGGCTCGACCAAAGGGTGGATCAACGACGCCGAGCGCGAAGCGCTGGTGATGCTGTGCGAAGCGCTCGAAGCGCTGGGCGACCGCTATGCGATCTACGGCTTCTCAGGCGTGACGCGCAAGGACTGCCGGGTGTTCCGGGTGAAAAGCTTCGACGAGCCTTACGGCGACGACGTGCAAGGCCGTATCGCAGGGATAGAAGCGCACGATTACACGCGCATGGGCGCCGCGATCCGTCATCTCACCGCGACCTTGAGCGCCATCGAGGCGCGAACCCGCCTGCTGATCACGCTCTCCGACGGCAGGCCGGACGACTTCAGCGACAACTATCGGGGCGAGTACGGGATCGAGGACACGCGCCAGGCGCTGCTCGAAGCGCATCGCGCAGGCGTGAAGCCTTTCTGCATCACGATCGACCGCGAAGCGCACGACTACCTGCCGCACATGTACGGCGCGGCGCGCTGGGCGCTCGTCGACGACGTGGCGAAACTGCCGGTGAAAGTCGCCGAGATCTACGCGCGCCTGACGATCTAGCCTTTAGTGCAGGCGGGTCGAGAGATGCCCGTGATGACCGTCCGCGCTCGCGGGCGGAACGCCGCCGTCGTCCTCGCTCCCGTCCGAGCTGATCTCGACGCTGCGCGCGTCGTCTTCCGCTGGAGCCTCTTCGACCTCGTCCGCTCCGGCTTCGAGCGGCTGTCCTTCGTCTGCTTCGGCTTGTGAGAGGCCTTCGGAGTCCGGCTGCAAGTCGGCTGCAGCTTCAGCATCCGGGGCCTCGACGTCCGATGACTCGGTCGGCTCATCCATCTGAGCATCCGCGTCGGCCGACGCGTCGAGCTCGGGCTGCGCAGCGGGCGCGGCCTCGACGAGGGTTCCGAGGTCATCCAGCGCCGGCAGCTCCTCGAGCGAGCGCAGGTTCATGTCGTCGAGGAAAGCCCTGGTGGTCGCAAAAATGGCCGGACGGCCCGGCACCTCGCGATGACCGATGACGTCGATCCAGCCGCGTGCTTCGAGCGACTTCAGGATATTGCTCGACACGGTGACGCCGCGGATGTCCTCGATGTCGCCGCGAGTGACCGGCTGGCGATACGCGATGATGGCGAGCGTCTCGAGCACCGCCCGTGAATACTTCGGGGGCTTCTGGGGGCTCAACCTGTCCAGAAATTTCTGCGACTCGGGCCGGGCGCGAAACCGCCAGCCCGACGCGACCGTCACGAGCTCGACGCCCCGGCCTTCCCAGTCACCGCGCAGATCGTCGAGGATGTTGCGCAACGTGTCGTTGGCGAGGTCATCGTCGAACAGCTTCTTCAGGTCGCTCAGCGTGAGCGGCTCCTGGGTCGTGAGCAGTGCGGTTTCGAGGACACGTTTGGCATAGCTCAAATCGAGGTTTTCGTCCATGGGCTCCATCCTTCAGGCCACCGCGGCGAGCTGTCCGCCGCGCAGTTTCACGTAAATCGGTGTGTAAGCTTCGTGCTGGCTCACTTCTATGAGACCTTCGCGCGCGAGCTCCAGCACCGCGAGGAAGGTGACGACCAGCACGGACACGCCCTCCTCCGTCTGGAACAGATCGCTGAATTCGACGAAGCTCGACTCCTGCAGACGCCGCAGCACACGGCTCATGTGCGAGCGCACTGAAAGCTGCTCGCGCGTCACCGTGTGGTGGCGGTTCATGTTCGCGCGGGTCAGCAGGGTCAGCCACGCGATCTTCAGATCCTCGGGCTCGACGTCCGGCAGGCGCTCGCCCACGTCGCGCTCGAAAAGCACCGACACCACGGTAAAGTCGCGTCCGGCCTGCGGCAGCTCGTTCAGACGGTGAGCGGCGAGCTTCATCTGCTCGTATTCGAGCAGCCTGCGCACGAGCTCGGCGCGGGGGTCTTCCTCGATGTCGGCGTGCGTCGGCCGCGGGAGCAGCATGCGCGACTTGATCTCGATCAGCATCGCCGCCATCAGCAGGTATTCGGCGGCGAGCTCGAGCGTGTGCGTGCGTATCATCTCGACGTACGCGAGGTACTGGATGGTGAGCTTCGCCATCGGGATTTCGAGGACGCTGATGTTGTCCTTGCGGATGAGGTAGAGCAGCAGGTCGAGCGGACCTTCGAACTGCTCGAGGAACACTTCGAGCGCGTCCGGCGGGATGTACAGATCCTGCGGCATCTCGAGCATCGGCTGCCCGTAAAACAGGGCGAGGGGAACCTGCGTCCCCGGAGCGTCCGCGCCTGGGGCGACAGCGGCCTCGGTCATGATTTTCCTCCGCGCCTAACACGGCTTCGGACGGCCCCACCGAGGGTGCTTCGGGCCGGCTCCAACCGGGCTTGCGCTGTTCGTCGTAGCATCGCTGTATTCTACAGCTGATTTCGCGACAAACTACAAGCTATCGTGGTCGTGCGTGAGGGGAACCACTAACGGTGGGGGCAGTGAGCAGGAGCAGATCAGGCGTATCCAGCCGCTATAGCGGCTTAAGCTCGCTCTAAACGCCCGGAGGCCCGGCGAAGCCGAGCCGAACGCAGCGGGGTGGACCTTTCAGGAATAATCCAACCCCATCACCTGCCTGACGTCGCGCAGGGTCTCCTGCGCGAGCTTGCGGGCTTTCTCGGCCCCGTCGGCAACGATGTTCCGCACCAGGGTGGGATCGTCCAGATAATGCTCCGCGCGCTCCCGGATGGGCTTCAGCTCCGCGAGGACCCCGTCGATCACCGGCTGCTTGCATTCGAGACACCCGATGCCCGCGCTGCGGCAGCCGACCTGCACCCATTCCCGGGTTTTTTCGTCCGAATAAAGCTGATGAAGCCGCCAGACCGGGCATTTTTCGGGCTCGCCGCGATCGGTGCGCTTCACGCGCGCCGGATCGGTCGGCATCGTCCGGATCTTCTTCGTCACCGTCTCCGGGTCTTCGCGCAAAGCGATCGTGTTCTTATACGACTTCGACATTTTCTGGCCGTCGAGGCCGGGCATTTTCGACGCAGCGGTGAGGAGCGCATGCGGCTCGGTGAGGATCACCTTGCCGCCGCCCTCGAGAAAGCCGAAGAGGCGCTCGCGATCACCCATCGTGAGGTTTTGTGTTTCCTCCAGCAAGGCGCGTCCGGCCTCGAGCGCAGCGGTATCCCCCTGCTCCTGGAATTTGGCGCGCAGCTCACGGTAAAGGCGCGCACGCCGCGATCCGAGCTTTTTCACCGCCTGCTCGGCTTTCTGCTCGAAACCCGGCTCGCGCCCGAACATGTGGTTGAAGCGGCGCGCGATCTCGCGGGTGAATTCGATGTGCGGGACCTGATCCTCGCCGACCGGAATCCGGCTCGCGCGATAGATGAGGATGTCCGCGCTCTGCAGCAGAGGGTAGCCGAGAAAGCCGTAGGTCGACAGATCCTTGTCGGTGAGCTTTTCCTGCTGATCCTTATAGGTCGGCACGCGCTCGAGCCACGGCAGCGGCGTGATCATCGAGAGCAGCAGGTGCAGCTCGGCGTGCGCCGGAACCTGGGACTGGATGAACAGCGTGGCCTGCGCGGGATCGACACCCGCGGCGAGCCAGTCGATCACCATGTCCCACGCGTGCTGCTCGATCTGGCCGGGCTCGTCGTAATGTGTGGTCAGCGCGTGCCAGTCGGCGACGAAGAACAGGCATTCGTGCTCATGCTGGAGCTTCAGCCAGTTCTTCAGGACCCCGTGGTAATGACCCAGGTGCAGCGCGCCGGTGGGGCGCATTCCGGACAGGACTCGATTGGTGAACATGTGCAGTGATATGCGGACGAGAAAGGCGCGACGCTTCTACCGCGCGCGCGCGAGGCTGATGAGCTCGACGAACGGCACGCCGAAACCGCGCTCGAAAATCCACAGCGCGACGCTGACCAGCGGCCACAAAACGAAGCCGAGCACGCCGGTGAAAAGCAGCACCAGAAGGATGATGAATCCGTACGGCTCGACGCGCGAAAACGCGTACGCCATACGATGCGGAAGCAGGCTCGTCAGGATGCGCCCTCCGTCGAGCGGCGGCAGCGGGAGCAGGTTGAGCACCATGAAGATGAGGTTCACCAGAACACCGGCCGCGCCCATGAGCGCGAGCGGAAGCGCAAAGGCGCTTTGCGGCATAGAGATGCTCAGCTTCGCGACGATCGCCCACAGCAGGGCCATCGCAAGATTGCTCATCGGTCCGGCAGCGGCGACCCAGAGCATGTCGCGCTTCGGATGGCGCAGGTTCGCGAAGTTGACCGGCACCGGCTTCGCCCAGCCGAAAAGCATACCGCCGCCGCCGAAGAGCTTGCCGAGCGCGAGCAGTGCCAGCGGCAGCGCGATGGTTCCGATGGGATCGATGTGCTTGATCGGGTTCAGCGTCACGCGGCCGGCCGCATACGCGGTCATGTCGCCGAAGCGCATCGCGACATAACCGTGCGCGGCTTCGTGCAGGGTAATCGCGAGTATGACCGGCAACGCGTATATCGCGATCACCTGGACGAGGTTTAAGTCCACCTGGAATTCAATGTTTAGTGATGAGTGTTGAGTGTTTAGTGGGGTCGCGCGCATGCAGCACGTCTGCGGCGGATTCTAACATCGGCAACTTCGGCACCTCATTGCGTCCGCTCGCGGCGCACCACTCAACACTTAAAACTCAACACTGCGCTCTTGGCGCGCTAGGCGCCAAAAGGTGCCGTGCTGCCTTTGCCTACCCTCGTGATGACGGGCACATCGCCGGTGAGATCGACCACCGTGGTGGGCACGATGCCGCACGGGCCTCCATCGATCACGAGCTCGATGCGGCGCTCGAGGCGCTCGCGGATTTCTTCCGGATCGTTGAGCGGCTGCTCGTCACCAGGAAGCATCAATGTCGAGGACAGCAGCGGCTCTCCGAGCTCCGCGAGCAACGCCTGGGCGACGGTGTGCTCCGGCACTCGCAACCCGATCGTGCGCCGGCTCGGATGGAGCAGACGCTTGGGAACCTCTCTCGTCGCCTGCAGAATGAAAGTGTAGCTGCCCGGCGTGGTCGCCTTGAGCAGGCGGAACTGCGTGTTGTCGACTTTCGCATACTGGCCGATTTCCGCGAGATCGCGGCACACCAGCGTCAGATGATGGCGCTCATCGACCCCGCGTATCTCGCGTATGCGCTCCATCGCCGCCTTGTCGCCAATGCGGCATCCCAGCGCGCAGCACGAGTCGGTCGGATACACGATCACCCCGCCGGCGCGCACGATCTCGGCGGCCTGGCGGATCAGCCGCGGCTGCGGGTTCTCCGGGTGGATGTTGAAAAGCTGAGCCAAGGAGGGGACTTCAGTTTTAAGTGTTCAGTGTTGAGTTTTTAGTGAACGGCATATCAGCGCGTATCGGCGACTCATCACTAAACACTCATCACTGAACACTCAAAACTCATCCCATATCGGGCGGCAGCCGGCCGGCAGCGGCGGCAAGTCGCCCAGGTCGCGATAGCTCTCGCGCGGCCCATGAAAATCGGACCCGGTTGAAGCGAGGAATCCGAATTCGCCCGCGCGCCTCGCCCAGTAGCCGTACTGGTCGGGCGTGTGGCTTCCGGTCACCACCTCGATTCCGACGCCGCCGAGATCCCTGAACGTTCCCAGCAGCTCGTCGCGCCGGGAATCGTCGAGTTTGTAGCGCCCCGGGTGGGCGATGACCGCCATGCCGCCGGCGACACGGATCCAGTGGACGGCATCCTGCAGGCTCGCCCATTCGTGGGCAACGTAGCCGGGTTTCCCTGTGCCCAGATAGGTGTCGAAGACGGCCTGCGTGCTGCGGGCGCGGCCGCTTTCGACGAGGAAGCGCGCAAAGTGGGTGCGGCTCACGAGCTCGGGATTGGTGACGTATGCCTGAGCGCCTGCGAGCGCTCCGGGGATGCCGACGCGTTCGAGCTCCGCGGACATGCGCTCCGCCCGCTCGTACCGTCCGGAGCGGTTGGAGCGCAGGCCTTCGATCAGTACTTCGTGGCCGCGATCGACGTGCAAGCCGACGATATGAATCGTGTGGTCGTGCCAGGTCACCGAGACTTCCACTGCGTCGATCAGGCGGATTCCTGCGGCCTCTGCCGCGGCGCCCGCCTCGACGAGCCCGCTGAGTTCGTCATGATCGGTGAGCGCGAGCGTCTTCACGCCTCGCTGCGCAGCCCGCGCCACGACCTCTCCCGGCTGCATGACGCCGTCGGACCGGGTCGAATGGCAGTGCAGGTCGTAAGCGGAAACTCGCGATGAAGTCATTGACGGAGTGGTATGAAAAAGCGCGCCGATCGCGCTGCGGGAAGCGTGCCCGGAGTGGGCGCGGGGGAAGAAACCAGGGGCGTGGCGCAGGCGAGCTGCGCCGAGGTCACGCCATTTTCTGGTGCAGCCGGCTTTGCGCCGGCACGTGCTGGGCCAGAAAATCCATCTGGTCGGCGAGGATGCGCCGGTTGGTGAGGATCAGGTATTCGGCGCGGTTCGGCACGTACGGCAGGTACAGGAGCTCCATGCCGGAGGACTCGGGCGTGCGATCGCTCTTCTTCTCGTTGCAGCCGCGGCACGCGGCGACCACGTTCATCCACGTATCCTTGCCCCCGCGCGAAAAAGGCTTGATGTGATCGCGAGTCAGCTTCGAAATCGGGAGCATCGTTCCGCAATACGCGCAAATCTGGCGATCCCGATGGAAAAGCTCGCGGTTGTTCAGCGGCGGGATCTGGTTGAAAGACTTCATCGCCATCGCCTTGCCTTTGACGGCGATGATGCTGCTGGCGGTGATTTCGGATCGCGCACCGGTGCTGCGATTCAGGCCGCCGTAGACGGTGAAAGCGCGCTCGCCCAGCGTCCACGCCACCTGGTTCTTGGCGTAGTAGTAGCAGGCGTGCTGCCAGGTGATCCAGCGGTGCGGCACCCCGTGCATATCGAGCGTCAGGACGAGCGGGTATAAAGCTCTCAAACCTTCATCCGGCGCCGGGAAATCAGGTTCATGCGGCATCATTCGTTGCGCAGTCCTCCGGTGCGAAGAAATATACCAGATTCTTGAATCATCGGCACTTTTCAGGCCCCGGCTGGCTCGTCCGGTGGGGTCGCGCTATACTATGTGCTCAGTCGCACGCACGTGCGTTCGACTGCCCTTCAACCCCACCGCCGCCGAGTCGACCTTCAGCGCCACGCGCTCCAGCACCCGGTAACGGGTTATCTTTTCTGCGAGCGATGTCCTTCGATTCACTGAATCTGATGCCGGAGCTGCTGCAGGCAGTTTCCGATGAGGGCTACACAGAGCCCACCCCGATCCAGGCGCAAGCCATACCCGCGATCCTCGAGCGCCGCGACATCATGGGCTGCGCGCAGACGGGCACCGGCAAGACCGCCGGATTCACGCTCCCGCTGCTGCAGATCCTCGCACCCCAGGCGAACACCAGCCCTTCGCCCGCACGCCACCCGATCCGCGCGCTGATACTCACGCCGACGCGCGAGCTCGCGGCGCAGGTTGCGGAAAGCGTGAAGGTCTACGGCAAGCACCTGCCGCTGCGCTCCACGATGGTCTACGGCGGCGTCGACATCCTGCCGCAGAAGAAAGCGCTCCACGGCGGCGTGGAGATCCTGATCGCGACACCGGGCCGCCTGCTCGATCACCTCGAGCAGAAGACAGTCAACCTCTCGCGCGTGGAAATCCTGGTGCTCGACGAAGCCGACCGTATGCTCGACATGGGCTTCCTGCCGGACATCAGGCGGATTCAGGCCGTGCTGCCGAAGGAACGGCAGACCCTGCTCTTCTCCGCGACGTTCTCGGAAGAGATCCGCAAGCTCGCGAACGTCATGCTGCGCACCCCGACGATGATCGAAGTCGCGCGCCGCAACACGCCTTCGGAAGTCATCACGCACCAGGTCTACGAAGTGCCGGGCACGCGCAAGCGCGCGCTCCTCGCTCACCTCATCCGCACGCGCGAGATGAAGCAGGTGCTCGTGTTCGTGCGCAAGAAAATCGACGCCAATCGCCTCGCGCGGGAGCTCGTGCGCGACGGCATCAACGCGACGGCGATCCACAGCGATCGCTCGCAGGCGGAGCGCGAACAGGCGCTGTCCGATTTCAAGGAAGGCCGGGCGACGGTCCTGGTCGCGACCGACATTGCGGCGCGCGGGCTCGACATCGAGCAGCTGCCTTACGTCATCAACTACGAGCTTCCGTATACGCCCGAAGATTATGTGCACCGCATCGGCCGTACCGGTCGCGCGGGCCAGACCGGCGAGGCGATCTCGTTCATGGCAGCCGACGAAGTCAGGCTGCTCGGCGACATCGAGAAGCTGCTGAAGCGCCCCATTCCGAAGCTCGAGCTTCCCGCTGGTTTCGACGGCGAAGAGCGCGCTCCCCGCTCCCCGCGCCACGGGGAACGCGAAGAGCACGGCTCGCGCGGCGGCTCGAGCCCGAGACACAGCGAGCGCGAGTCCTCGCGGCCTGCGCGCGCGCCGAGGCCTCCGGAGCGCGAGCATCGGCCGTCGTCGCACGCCAAGTCGTCAGGACACAAGCAACCATCCGCGTCGGACTTCGATTTCTCGAAGCCTTATGAGCCGTCCGTGACGAGCGCTTCCAAGCCCGAGTCGGACGACGCGGCGCTGCCCTCCAGAGGCAGGCCCAAGCGTCCGACCGCCGCGTTGCTCGGCGGAAATCCGGAACACCGCAAATCCCATAAATGACGAGCCGGGGCGCGTGAGCCGTGAGTGAGCTCACTGTCCTCCAATGGCTTTTCTTCGCGGTCGTCGTGTTCGTGTCGTACGCGATCCGCGGCAGCACCGGCTTCGGCGGCGTCACCGTGCCGCTGCTCGCGCTCATCATGTCGGTGAAGACCGTCGCCCCGATGGTCACCGTTCTCGGCATCCTGTCGTCGGGAATGATCCTGCGCAACGATTACCGTCACATCGCGTGGGCGCCGCTGCGCCAGCTGCTGCCCTGGTGCGGGCTCGGTGTCGGGCTCGGCGTTTACCTTTTCGCGAACCTCGACTCCGAAACCCTCGGCAACGCACTCGGCATCTTCGCGATCGGCTATGGCGCGCATTCGATGTGGCGCACGATCACGCCTGCGCCCGACCGGCGCCTGCCGATGAAGGTCATCACGCCGCTCGCGGGCAGCGTCGGCGGTTTCGTAGGCTCGCTCTTCGGTGCGAGCGCAGGGATGTTCTTCGCGATGTATCTCGATCTGCTGAAGCTGCCGAAGATCGAATTTCGCGCGACCGTCGCCGCGGTCCTCGTGGGCCTGGGCGTCATGCGCGGCGCGGGCTATCTGTGGGCCGGCGCTTTCGACCGGGAGGCGCTGGTCGTATGCGCCGCTGCACTGCCGGCGATGGCGCTGGGCGTGTGGGCGGGCAATCATCTGCACACCAATCTGGACGAGATCAAATTCAAGCGCTTCGTCGCAGTGGTCCTGATCCTGAGCGGCGTACCGCTCCTGCTACGCTAGAATTTCTGAGAAAGGATCTCCCATGTCGACCCCCGAATCAGTGACGGCGCGTGAACTGAAAGCGATGCTCCACGACGGCAGGGAACTCGCGCTCCTCGACGTGCGCGAAGCCGGACAGTTCGGCGAATCGCATCTGCTGTTTGCGACACCGCTGCCTTACAGCCGCCTCGAGCTCGATGTCGGCGCGCTGGTACCGCGAAGATCCGCGCGAGTGGTCTTGTGCGATGACGGCGAGCTGGGCGTGGCGGCGCGCGCGGCGGCACGCCTGAAGGCAGTCGGCTACAGCGCCGTCGCGGTCCTCGACGGCGGAACAACCGCGTGGAAAGCCGCCGGTTACGCCCTCTTCTCCGGCGTCAACGTCCCGAGCAAGCTCTTCGGCGAGCTCGTCGAGCACGAGTACCACACGCCTCGGGTGAGCGTGACCGACCTCGCGCGTATGCAGGCGGAAGGTGACGATTTCGTCGTCGTCGACGGTCGGCCTTTGACCGAATACCGGAAGATGAACATCCCCGGCGGCATCTGCTGTCCGAACGCGGAGCTGCCCTACCGCATCGGCGAGATCGTCAAAAGCCCCGCGACCAAAATCATCGTGAACTGCGCCGGGCGCACGCGCTCGATCATGGGCGCGCAGACGCTGATCAATTTCGGAATCGACAATCCGGTCTACGCCCTCGAGAACGGCACGCAGGGCTGGGTGCTCGCCGACCTGGAACTCGAGCGCGGCGCGACCCGGCGCTACCCGGATGCCGTGGATGCGGAGCGGCTTGCTTCACTGCAGACACGTGCAAAGAGCCTCATGGCGCGGCACGGCGTCACGACCGCCGCCGCCACGGACGTACAGGCGTGGCTCCGCGACGAAACCCGCACCACGTACCTGCTCGATGTCCGCACGCCCGAGGAGTTCGCCCGCGGCTCCATCCCCGGCGCGGTCCATGCGCCGGGCGGCCAGCTCGTCCAGGCGACCGACCAGTGGGTCGGGGTGCGCAACGCGCGCATCGTGCTGGTCGACGACGAAGGGGTTCGCGCGCCGGTAGTCGCAAGCTGGCTCAAACAGCTCGGGTGCGAGGTCTACGTGCTCAAAGGCGGCGTCGCTGCGAAGGTGAATGCCGAGCCTGCGCCCAAGCCCCGTCTGCCGCAGCTTGCGCAAATCACGCCGGAAGAGTTGAAGCGCGCGCTCGATACCGGAGCGTGCTCGGTCTTCGATCTGCGAGCGAGCATGAGCTTTCGAAAATCACATATCCCGCGCAGCCGCTGGAGCATCCGGTCACGGCTCGTGGCCGCTGCGCACGATGCGCGCGAGCCGCTCGTGCTCGTCTGCGACGACCTCGATGTGGCGAGGCTCGCCGCCGCGGACCTTTTCGAAGCGCGCCACCGGCACGTGAAGATCCTGGAGGGAAGTCTTGCCGCGTGGACTGCCGCAGGGCTCCCGGCCGAAGCGTCTCCCGACGCGCCTGCGGATCCCGACTGCATCGACTATCTTTTCTTCGTCCACGACAGGCACGCGGGGAACCGCGAAGCGATGAAGCAATACCTCGCGTGGGAAACCGGGCTCATCGCGCAACTCGACGATGAGGACAGGAAGCTCTTTCGCGTAGGCGTCGCCTAGCGCGTTCTCAATGAATACCGGCCTTCGCCAGTAAGACAGAGCGCGGGGGTTGCCGCTGGCGCCCACGATTTGCCGTTCACCATTTACGATTTACGGCTCGCTCACGCCGCGCCGACCTTCTTCATCATCGCCTTCGTGACCGACTGCTTCACGTCGAAGAAGTCCGCCCACGGGTCTTTCTTCATCTTCCTCAGCCGATCGGGGACGTTCTTCAGGTTGAAGTGATCGTGGCGCACTTCGGTCGCGAGCTCCTCCCACGCGATCGGCGTCGCCACCGGCGCATTCCTGCGCGCACGCAGTGAATACGCCGCGATCGCCGTCGCACCGTCGGCGTTGCGCAGATAGTCGATGAAGATCTTTCCGCTGCGCTTGGACTTCGACACCGTGGACGTGAAACGCTCCGGAAACGAGCGCACCAGGAGCTCGGCGATCGACTTGGTGAACTGCTTGGTCTCGTCCCAGCCGAAAACCGGTGCGATCGGCACGACGACGTGCAGGCCTTTGCCCCCCGTGGTCTTGATGAAGGTGCGCAGCCCCAGCTCTTCGAGCAGCGTCTTCAGGAGCTGAACGCCTTCCACCAGCGTCGCCCACGAAATACCGTCGTCGGGATCGAAATCGAAAACGAGGCGGTCCGGACACGTGAGCTTGGGCGCGCTCGAACCGAACGGGTGCAGCTCCAGCGCCCCCATCTGCACCAGCGCCACGAGCGCAGGCAGCGAGTTGGCCATCATGTACAGCGTAGGGCCGTTGCTTTCCTGAACGGTCACGCGCTCGATGAGCGCATCGACTTTGGCGTCGGGGTGCTTCTGGAAGAAACAGTGTTTCTCCCAGCCGTTGGGACACCGCACGAGCGTCAGCGGCCGGTCGCGCAGCTGCGGCAGGATCCAGTCCGCGATTGCTTCGTAGAACACCGCGAGGTCTTTCTTGGTCACGCCGGCTTCGGGATAGAGCAGCTTCAAAGGGTTGCTGAGCTTGACCCCGGCGACGCTGTTCTCGCCCTGCTCCTGCGGCTCCGCCACAGCCGGCTTCGCACGCGTTTTCGAAGGCTGGGAGGCCCGCGGCTGCGCAGCTGCGGGCTTCGCACGCGTTTGCGAAGGCTTAGCCGTCGCGGCCTGCGTCTGCGCTGCCTCGACCGGGGCAGGCGGGGTCGAGGCCGCCCGGGTCCGGGCGCGAGCGCTCGTCTTTACCGCTTTGGCGGACGTGCTCGCCTTCGTCTTTTCAGCTTTGGACGGTGCCGGTCCTTCGACGATGTCTTCAGCCGCTGTTGCACGCTCGCGAATCACGTCGGTCGCCTTCTTGTCTTCACGCAAGCCCTGGAACGACGGGTGGCGCAAAGTCCCGTCGTCGGTCCATTCGGTGAACTCGACTTCCGCGACGAGCTCGGGCTTGATCCAGTGCGCACCCTTGGCCTCATAGCCCCGCGGCGGATTGCTGAACGCGGGCTGCCTGGTTTCGAGCGCCTTCAGCTTCTTGTGCATCGCCTTCAGAGTCGCATCGTTGAAACCGGTTCCGACCTTGCCGGAATACCGCAGCGTGCCGTCGGGCTGATAGACCCCGAGCAGCAACGCGCCGAATCCGCTGCGGGTGCCTTCAGGATCGGTATAGCCCCCGATCACCATCTCCTGGCGCATGCTGCACTTGACCTTGACCCAGTCGCGGCAGCGGCCTCCGAGATAGCTCGACTGCGCGCGCTTGGAGATCATCCCTTCGAGCTTGAGGCTGCACGCCTGCCTGAAGAATTCCACCCCGGAGCCTTCGATGTGGCTGCTGAACCTAAGCGCCGACGGGGCGCCTGCGAGCACAGCCTCGAGCACGCGCTTACGCTCGAGCAGCGGCGCGCCGCGCAGGTCGTAGCCGTCGAGATACATCAGGTCGAACGCGAAATAGTGGAGCTTGCCCGCATGATCGGTGGAGAGCGCGTTCTGGAGCGCCTGAAAGCTGGTGCGCCCATCGGCTTCCATGACCACGACCTCACCGTCCAGCCACGCCGTATCGACCGGCAGGCGCGCCACACAGCGCGCGATCGATGGAAAGCTGCCGGTCCAGTCCTTGCCGCTGCGCGAGATCATCTGCACCTCGCCCTTCTCGATCCGGCACAGCATGCGGTAACCGTCGAGCTTCATCTCGTGCACCCACTCGCCTCCCGCGGGCGCCTCCTTCACGAGCGTCGCAAGCTCGGGCTCGACGAAATCGGGAAATGCGGCTTTGCGTGCGCCCTTGAGCGCCGCCGCGTCGAACTCAGACTTCTTTTTTTTGACAGTGCCGGTCTTCACGTTCTCAGCGACCGACTTGTTCGAATGCCAGACCCGATCGGGATCGGCTGCGATCTCCTCAAGACTGCGGCCGCTGGCGACGCTGTTCGGCTCGTCGTCGACCACCGTGCCTTCCGCTTCCGACCTCGCGTACTCGTCGCGTTCCTTGATGAGGAACCATGCCTTGTCCTTGTCGTACTTGCCGCCGTGGCTGCGCACGAGCATCCAGCCGCCGTGCAGCTTCTCGCCGTCGAGCTCGAACTTCAACCGCCCTCTCTTATAGTCCTCGGCGGGGTCGCCTTTCGGAATCCACACGCCGCGATCCCACAGGAGCACGGTGCCGGCGCCGTACTGCTTCGGCGGTATGGTGCCTTCGAAACCGCCGTATTCGATCGGGTGGTCTTCGACGTGCATCGCGAGGCGCTTGACCGCCGGGTCGTAACTCGGCCCTTTAGGCACGGCCCAACTCAGCAGCACGCCGTCGAGCTCAAGGCGAAAGTCGTAGTGCATGTGGCTCGCGCGGTGCTTCTGGATCACATACGCGAGCGCCTTACCCTTATTCCTGACGACCTTGCCTTTCGGCTCCGGCGTGATGCCGAAATTGCGCTTCTTCTTGTAGAGCTCGAGTGCCATGGCTGGAAGTCCTCAACCGACGTGACTATGCTCGCCAGATGCAAAAATCGGGCGCGGTGCGGGTGGGGCCTTGACCTCGATCACGGTCTGCCCGGAACATCGGGCGCCGGCTCGAATAAAAACGGCTGACCGATTACCCCTGACCGCTGACGCCACTCGGAGGACGAATGCAGGACATCATCGACCGCAGCCTCACCGAAGAACAGCGCATGATGCGCGAGACCATACGTGCCTTCGTCGACGGGGAAGTCATCCCTTTCATCCGCAAGAACTGGCAGCTCGAATGGGACATGAAGCCCGAGAACCGGCCTTCGGTCGAGCTGCTGCAAGGCGCCCACAAGATCGGCGTGCGCGCGCTGGGGGTGCCCGAAGAATTCGGAGGCACACCGCTCGATCCGAAAACCGAGGTCCAGACTTTCGCGATGATCTCGGAGGAGATCGCCCGCGGCGATTCGGGCCTCGCCGACAAGCTGGTGCAGATCTGGAAGATATCGATGCTCCTGCGCAACATCGCGCCGAGGCACCTCCAGGAG
This sequence comes from Betaproteobacteria bacterium, assembly GCA_028292225.1. GTDB lineage: Bacteria > Pseudomonadota > Gammaproteobacteria > Burkholderiales > SG8-41 > JAQGMV01. The sequence continues at coordinate 30,903 of JAQGMV010000252.1, read as the reverse complement.
CGCTGGTTTCCGCGCATCGTCGAAGACCCGACTTTCCTGCTCGCACACTGCCTCACCGAGCCCCGCGGCGCCTCCGATCGATGGCTGCCGTACGACGTGCCCGAAGCCATGATGCATACGCGCGCGGTGAAGAAAGGCGATCGCTGGGTCATCAACGGCCGCAAGCAGTTCATCACCAACGGCTACGACGCGAAGCTGTACGTGGTCTACGCCACGACCACCCCGGGTGCGGGTATCACCAAAGGCACGTCCAGCTTTCTGGTGCCGCGCGATACGCCCGGTCTTACCGTGATGCGCTGCAATGAGACGATGGGCGGACGTTTCATGAACAACGGCGAGATCGTCTTCGAAGACTGCGCCGTCCCGCACGATCATTGCCTCGTCCAGGACGTCGCGATGACCAAAGCCGGCATTTACTTCAAGCCCGGAAAGATCATCGTCGCCGCAAAAAATCTCGGCGTCGGGACGGCGGCTTTCGAGCGCACTGCCGATTACGTGCAGAACTACGTCCAGGGCGGGCGCATCCTGATCAAGCACCAGGCGGTCGCCACGCGGCTCGCGGACATGGCCACCAAGCTCACCGCCGTGCGCGCGCTGCTCGGCGAAGCAACCCGCGCGGTGGACGCCCGCGCGCCCGACGCCGAGGCGCTGTGCAACATGGCGAAGATGTTCGCTTCAGTCGAGGTGTTCCAGGTCTGCCAGCACGCGATGGAGCTGCACGGCGGCAACGGCGTCATGCTCGATTTCGGGGTCGAGAAACTGTTGCGAGACGCTTCGCTCTTCCTGCACAGGGACGCGACCGTTGACATCTCGCGCTTCAAAATCGTAAAAGCGATGTTCCCAGACACGGCGGGGGTGTACGCGGGTCCGGAGGCGTAAATTCCGGTCCCGCGCTCACCGATAAAAGCCGATACCCAAAGACCGCGACCACGCGGTCTCGATCACGAGGACAGTCATGAAGCTCAAGCACGTTTTCAAACGAATCGCGCCGGCGTTCGCCGCGGCGCTGTGCGCCGTCACCGCCTCACCTGCGATCGCGCAGGCCTATCCTGCAAAGAACATCACGATCATCCTGCCGTACAGCGCCGGAGGCTCGTCCGACGTGCTCGCCCGCGCGACGGCGAAGCTGCTCGGGGACGCGTGGGGACGCAACATCGTCGTGGACAACCGGCCCGGCGCGAGCGGCATGATCGGCGCGGAGCAGGTCGCCAAGGCGGCGCCTGACGGTTACACCCTCCTCAGCACCACGTCGTCGTACCCCGGGACCGTCGCAGTGCGCGCCAAGCTGCCTTTCGATCCCGCGGGCGCGTTCATCCCCGTCGCGATGATCGCGCGCGCACCCATCGTGCTCGCGGTGCACCCGTCGGTTCCCGCGCGTAACGTGAAGGAGTTCATCGCGCTGGCCAGGAAGCGCAACCTCACCTACTCGTCTTCGGGAACCGGGGGCAACAACCATATCTCGATGGAGCTGCTCGCCCAGGCCGCGGGAATCAAGCTCACGCACATTCCTTACAAAGGCATCGCGCCGGGCGTCATCGCCCTGGTCTCGGGAGAAGTCGAAGCGATCATCGCGAGCTCCCCTGCGGTCATGGCGCAGGTGAAAGCGGGCAAAGCACGCGCGCTCGGAGTGAGCAGCGCGACGCCGACGCCCCTGGTCCCGGGTCTGCCGGCGATCGCCCAATCCGGAATTCCGGGATTCACTTACGAAAACTGGTGGGGATTGTTCGCGCCGGCGGGCACACCCGCGGCTATTGTGAACCAGCTCAACGACGGTGTGAACAAGGTGCTCGTAAGCCCACAGATGAAGGAGTTCCTGGATCGCGAAGGCGCCGAGGCGGCGGTGATGACGGTCGCACAGCTCTCGGATCTGCTGCCGAAGGAAATTGCGCGCTACCGCAAAGCCGCGCAGGCCGCGGGGCTCCAACCGCAGTAAGCTCGCGAGGTAGGCGTGGCCGACGCGCTGTCGCAAACGCGCCGCTTTCGTACAGTACGACCACATGAGCTCGAGGTCGCCCGATGAAGCCAGCAGCGATGGCAGGCCCGATCAAGCTCGGCGATCTCACGGTCAACCGGCTCGGTTTCGGCGCGATGCGCGTGACCGGGCCGGATATCTGGGGAGATCCGCCCGACCGCGTCGCTGCGCGCGAGGTGCTCGTGCGCGCATTCGAGCTCGGCCACACCTTGATCGACACCGCCGACAGCTATGGGCCTTACGTCTCGGAGACGCTCATCGCCGAAGCGCTGTATCCCTATCCCCGGGAGCTGGTGATCGCCACCAAAGGCGGCCTGGTGCGGCCGGGCCCGAAGCGCTGGGACGAGTGCGGCTTGCCCGAGCATCTGCGGCAGGCGGTCGACGGCAGCCTGCGCAGGCTCAAGGTCGAGCGCATCGACTTGTACCAGCTACACGCGCCGGACCCTTATGTCGCTTTCGCGGAATCGATGAGCACGCTCGCCGAGCTGCAGCGCGCGGGCAAGATACGTCACCTCGGCGTGTCCAATGTGACGGTCAAACAGCTCAACGAAGCGCGCACGATCGCGCCCATCGTGTCGGTGCAGAACCGCTACAACCTCGAGGACCAGGCTGACGAGGACGTGCTCCTCGCGTGCGAGGAGGCGGGAATCGCATACATCCCGTGGTATCCGCTCGGTGCGGGCAAGGCGCTCCAATCCGAGAAGGTCAAGCGCATCGCGGCGCGGCTGGGCGCAACGCCGGCGCAGGTCGCCCTCGCGTGGCTGCTCGCGCGCTCGCCGGTGATGCTGCCGATCCCGGGGACGGGCTCGATAACGCACGCCGAGGAGAACGCCGGCGCCGCATCGATCCGGCTGCTCGAAGTCGATCTGGTCGAGCTTTCCTGAAACTGGAAGCACCGCACGACGAACCGCAATCGAAGAGGGTTGACCATGGCAGCGGCTAAAAAGAAGCGAAAGCCCTCCTCGACGGGCACAGCTGAAAAACGCGAGCAACCACAAGCCGGGCTCGAAGCGCTCGACAGCGAGTGGCGCAGCTTCATCAAGACGAGTGCGCACGATCTTGCGCTGACCGAAGGGTGGAAGGACCCCCAAGGGGCGCCGTCGACAAAAACGGTCATCCGCAGCGCGACGTCTAAAAAAGCGCTGAAGAAAACGACGAAGAAGAAAACGGCAATAAAGAAAGCGAAGAAGAGCGCCGCGCCGAAGAAGTGAGGACCGGTGCTACGGCATCTTCCAGCCGAGCCACTCGCAAACCCCGCGCCCCATGATCCACGCCTTGTCGTCATTGGTGAGCCAGGGAATCTCCTCGGTGAACATCGTGACGTGCTGGCGATACGGGATCGGTGAGCGCGACAGATCGGTTCCCCAGAAAAGCCGCTGCGGCCCGAATGCGTCGTACGCCTGCCTGATATAGCCGTGCAGGGATTTGTAGGGATACGTGTCGGTCGAGTAGCACGGCAGCGCGCTCACTTTCGCTGCGACGTTCGGGCGCTTGGCGATCGCGAGCAGCTTGTCGAACTCTCCGAACGCCTGCGCGTCCCTCTGCTTGCTGTTGAGCGACAGGTGATCCATGACGAGCTTCAGCTGCGGGTAACGCTGCGCGACGTCGTCGATCAGGTGCACCAGCGAATGCGGCACCAGCACGTAGATCGGCACGCCCGCTTGCTCGGCTTCGCCCCACACCCAGTCCATGTGTCCTTCGGTGATGAGCGTAACGAGCTGGGGGATGTGGAAGGTGAAGCGCAGCCCGAGCATTCCCGGCTGTTCGCGCCACTTGGCGATCAGTCCGCGCGAGCCCGGGTCCTGCGGGTCCAGCCTCCCCATGGTGGCAAAGCGGCCGGGATGCTCGATGGCGGCCTGGATCGCCAGGTCGTTTCGATCGCCTTCCCACGAAGGCGGAACGATGACCACGCGGTCCACCCCCGCTTCGTTCATCTCGCGCAGCAGATCGTCCGCGCCGAGCGGAACCGGCCGCTGCGCGTCCGCGCGTTTGGGCCACGGACGATCCGGCGTGTCCGCGCCCCAGATATGGACCTGTGAATCGACGATCAGCATGCTTTTCCCCCACGGTTGGTCACCGCGCGATCATAGCAATAACCGGCGTAAGTACGCTCTTGTACCGACCGTCCGGACGGCGGCGCTGGAGCGGCGACGCTCCTCCACACCCTGGAGCCGCGCGAGGCCCGCGCTGCCGCAGGCTCGTTGTAGTATGCGAGCCTCGCATGCCACACACGGAGTCGATTTCGATGCTCGCATTCCGCCGCCGGTTTCGCTCCCCGTCGTGCTGTCTTGCTGCGCTCATGCTGTGCGCCACCGCGTACGCACAACAGCCGATTTACCCGGCGCGCCCGGTGCGTCTCATCGTCCCCTTCGCCCCCGGCGGAGGCACCGACATCGTGGCGCGCATCGTCGCGCAGAAAGCAGGCGAGCTGCTCCGGCAGTCGATCGTGGTCGACAACCGCGGCGGCGCCGGCGGTCTCATCGGCACCGAGATCGCGGTGCGCGCGCTGCCTGACGGCTACACGCTCGGCATCGTCACGGCGAGCCTGCCGATCAGCGCAGCCGCGTCGCGCGTCCCCTTCGACCCGGTCCGCGATCTCACGCTGATCAGCATGATCGGCGAGACCGGGTATCTCATCACGATGCATCCGGCCCTGCCGGTCAGGACCACGAAGGAGCTGATCGCCTACGCGAAAGCCAATCCGGGCAAGGTGACCTACGGCTCGTCGGGCACCGGAGGCACCGCGCATCTTTCGGGCGAGCTTTTCGACCTCCTCGCCGGCACTCGCACGGTGCACGTGCCGTACAAGAGCTCGGGACCTGCGCTCACCGACCTGCTCGCAGGGCAGATTTCGATGATCTACGGAAGCCTTCCGGTCGTCGTCCCGCACATGAGCAGCGGACGCCTGCGGGTCGTATCGATCACGACTTCAAAAAGAAGCCGCGCACTGCCTGCCGTACCGACCATCGCCGAGTCGGGCATTCCCGGTTACGACGCGCTGACCTGGTACGGCCTCATGGGCCCGAGAGGATTACAGAAGGATGCGGCCTCACGGTGGCAGACGATCATCAGGGAATCGATGCAGTCGCGCGAACTGAAGGAGCGCTTCGACGCCGACGGCCTCGATTATCCCGAGCTGGGACCCGAATACTTCGGCACCGTGCTCAAGCGCGACATCGCGAAGTGGACGAAGGTCGTGCAGGCGGCGAACATCAAGCTGGCGCAATAAGATCAGTGTTGAGTGATGAGTGATGGCCGTCAAGCTGTCCGGTCCGCCCGCCAACAACTCAATACTAAACACTCACAACTCAACACTGCGCCGACTAGCGCCGCAATGCGGCGCTAGTCCGCGCGGATACCGGCTTCGCGGATCACCTTCGTCCACTTCACCATCTCTGCCGCGACGTACTGCCTGAAGTCGGCGACGCTGCCGCCCGCCGGCTCGACGCCTGCCGCTGCGAACTGCTGACGCGTTTCAGGCTCGCGCAGGATGCGATCGACATCGGCGTTGATCCTCACGCCAAGCGCGTCGGACAGCCTGCCCGGCGCGAACAAGCCGTACCACACGTCGAACCGGTACCCCGGCAGGCCGCTTTCGGCCACCGTGGGAATGTCGGGCATCGACGAGATGCGACCGGCGCCGGTGACGCCGAGCGCTCGCACTTTGCCGAGCTTCGCGTGCGGGAGCACGGTCGCGACCCCGGCGATGAGCATGTGGATCTCGCCGCTCAGCAGCGCCGCCATCGCGGGGCCTGTGCCTTTATAAGGCACGTGAACGATGTCGACGCCGGCGCTCGTTCGAAAGAGCTCGCCGCCGAGGTGCGACGCTCCGCTCACGCCGCCCGAACCGAATCTCACCTGCCCGGGCTTCGCTTTGGCAAACCGTATGAGCTCCGTGACGGAGCTCGCCGCAACCGCGGCGTGCACCGTCAAGACGAAAGCCTGGCTCGCGATGAGCGAGACCGGTGCGATATCGCGCTGCACGTCATACGGAAGCTTGGCGTAAAGCGCCGGGCCATACGTGATGCCTGAGCTTTGCACGAGCAGGGTGTGGCCGTCGGGCGCGGCTTTCGCGGTGATGTCGGTCGCGATGACGCCGCCTCCGCCCGCGCGATTGTCGGGCACCACCTGCTGGCGCCAGCTTTCGCTCAGCTTGTGTGCGAGCAACCGGGCGACGATGTCGGTGCCGCCGCCCGGAGCCGACGCTATGACCATGCGGACGGGCTTGTCCGGATAAGGTGCGGCTGAAATTGCCGTGGCTGCGCAAGCGGCTGCCGCGAGCGCAAAAGGCGCTGCGACTCGCGGCAGGTTCAGATGACGGGTGGGCCGGACTTTATGCGTCACGGATGCGCGCCTGGAGGCGCTCGAAATTCGAGCGGTCCATCTCGAGGCTGCCCCGGTTGATCTCGCGATCGAGCGCGACCACCGCCTCGTTGCACGGCGTCGGTATCCCGAGCTCCCTGCCTTTGCGCGCGACGAGCCCGGGGATGTATTCCATCTCGCTAGTGCGGCCTTTGATGTGGTCGTGGATCGGGGCGGTGCGCCCGTTGCTCACGTGCTGGAGCAGCGTCTTCATCGCGGTCACGAGGTTCTCGTCGTTCGATCCGGCGAACTCGTCGGCGCGCAAGCCGAAGACCGGCTCGATGCGATAGCCGAGCGCGGTCCCCACCGCGAGAGATTCCTTGCCGAGCCTCACAGACAGTTCGAACATTCCCGGCAACGCGGAAGCTTCGCGGTTGCCCAGCCCCAGAAGGCCGAACGGGCCCATCGTCATCGTGTTGGCGATGAGCTTGGTCCACTTCGCACCGTAGATGTTGTTCGTGACGTCGACGCGCCCGACCTTGCCCATGATCGATTCCAGCTCTTTCACGCGCGGGGTATAGAAGCCGTCGAGCTCGCCGATGGCGAACCACGTGGTGGCGCGTGGCGTGTTTCGCTTCACCCGGCCGGGGTTGAATATCTCCGCAGAAAGCTCCATGGCGCAACCGACGACGCGCTCGCGCCCGACGATCGATGCGATGGAATCATCATTGAAACCGTTCTGCGTCGGCACGAGCACCCCGTCCGGTTTCAGGTAAGGCCTGATGAATTCAGCGAGCCAGCGGTGATCGTTCGACTTCACCGCCAGGAAGACGATGTCGAACTCGAGCTTCGCCGAGGCGAGCTCGCACAGATGCAGCGCGCGTACCGGCACATGCACCTCGCGGTCGGTCATCTGCACGCGGATGCCTTCGGCTTTCAGGGTCTCGACCTGTGCCGGCCACTGGTCGACGAGGGCCACGTCAAATCCCGCTTCGGTGAGATCGGCGCCGATGCTGCTGCCGATCGCTCCGGCGCCGAGCACTGCTATCCTGCGTTGCATTCGTTTTTCTCCTCCGTCCGGGTGCCGCGCGGCTCCGGGGCACGCGCAAGTCCCGCGTAGTATGCCATCGGCTCTGCGCGTATTCAGCGGCGACGCATCGGGTTATTGCGGGTGTGCTAAAGTCCACCGCAACAGCGCAAGCAAAAAAAAACAGCTTCACTCGCCCCGCGTCGCGAGCTCGCGGGACAGCGTGTCACATACCTACAGAAAAAGACGCGCGGCCGGAGGACAGGCTATGGACTACAGCTGGGAATTCACTGAAGCCAAAGCGGGCGGCTGGTCCTGGCGTTGTGTCGACAAGAGCACCGGCTCCATCGTCAACTGCTCGACCCGGACCTTCCCCGTGCTCTACGAATGCGTCGAGGACGCGAAGCTCAACGGGTTCACGCCCCCGCCGCTGCGAGTGCCGACGGGCGACCCGCCCGCCAGCCGCTGAAAATCACTCGCGTCGGATCATTCGGTCACGCGCCCGGGCGCTTCGCCCATCGGCCGGCGTCGTGTCCCGGCGTGTAGGCCCGGTTGGTCTGTGTGGGATCGCGGTTCACCAGCGGACGCGCGTACAGCGGATGGGTGATGCTGCGGATTTCGTGCTCGAGCGTATAGAGCGCTTTCCCGCTTTCCGGATCGACGATTTCCTTGAAGCGGTATTGATGCTGGTTGCTCTCTTCGGTCACGAGCCCGCGCGCGGCGAGCTGGCGGTGAGGCCCTGAGAAATTCACGACGTAAAGCTGCAGGTGATGTCCGTCGTACGCGGGCAGCTCACCGGAGATTTCGTTGAACACGAGCTGCTGGCCCATGCCGACGGTGACGCTCGCGGAAGCTGTCCCGTTGGCGGCGTCGACTCGAGCGACGGCGCCGACGATCTCCCGATAAAAGCGCGCGATCCCGTCAGCCGCGCCTTCCGGAACGTCGAAAGCGATATACGGCATGCCCAGCACGATCGGTCCGAACTGCGCCTCGTCCGGCGCGTGACAGCGGATGAGATTGCCCCACGGACACGTCACGTCGACCCGGTCCGCGTGCGCGGTGTAAGCAAAACGCGTCTGCGAGAGTCGCTCTCCGACCGCATCCAGGCGTTGCCGCAGCGCGTCGAGGTCCGGCACCACGAGACCGGTGTGGCCTCGCACCACCTGAGGTTTTCCGATCGGCAGGTGAAACTGGCTGCGTCCCACGTTCACCCACATGTTCTCGAGCCCGGTCATCAGATACGGATCGCGAGTCATGCCGAGCCCCATGATGTAGAACAGAGTCGCGGTCTGCTGATCGGGCACCGTCAGGTTCAGGTGCTCGAGCCCGACTGAATTGCCGAGGTCCTCCGTGCTGCGGTCGTATGCGCCGTCCATGATTCTTTTCCTCTCGTCTCCAGCGATGCTGCCGATTATCGGCGACACCGCGCCCATCGGCAGCGCCTCGCGCGGCGTAAGATGGTGTATTAGCGCACGACACAATAAAGCGCAAGTCGCAGCAAATGGAGGAGGCTCATGTTCATCGCAAGATCGCTCGTCGCGTTGGAGAGCTTGCTGTCTGAGCGCGGCGCGGCGCTCAGACAGCAAGCTCTCCCGGCATCACTTCGTCGACGTAACACCATGTCCACCGCTCTCCAGGCTCCGCCGACCGGATCAGGGGATGGTCGGTCTGAACGAAATGCCGCGTGGCGTGCTTGTTCGGAGAGGAATCGCAACACCCGACGTGGCCGCACGTGAGGCACATGCGTAGATGCACCCACGCGTCTCCGGTCTTCACGCAGTCTTCGCAGACATGCTTGTCCGGTTGCGTCACCTTGATCTGTTTCAGATGGCTGCATTGAGGCACGGCGCCCATCCTGTTCTTTACCGCCGGTGCTGGATTACGGTCGCCATCACAGCATCTCCAGCGAAACCGGCCCGGCCGGCGGCGGGAAGAGCCTGTCGAGCTCGGCAAGCTCGCTCGCGCTCAGTTCGATGTCGGCCGCGGCGATGTTCTCCTTCAGCCGGTCGCGGTGCGAAGACTTCGGGATCGCGATGACATCACCGCCTCTGAGCGCCCACGCGAGCGCGACCTGCCCGGGCGTCATTCCGTGGCGCCGCGCGAAATCGACGAGCTTCGGATTGCGCACGAGGCGGCCCTGCTCGATCGGGGAATACGCCATCGCCGGTATGCGACGCTCGCGCAACCAGGGCAGGAGATCCCATTCGACGCCCCGCCGCGTGAGGTTATAGAGCACCTGGTCGGTCTGCACGTCCCGGCCGCCGGGTGCTGACCACAACTCCTGCATGTCCTCGGAATCCAGATTGCTCACTCCGAAATGCCGGATCTTTCCACTCTTCCTGAGGCGGGTGAAAGCCTCCAGGGTCTCTTCGAGCGGGATCGCGCCGCGCCAGTGGAGGAGGTAGAGGTCGAGGCGATCGGTGCGCAATCGGCCGAGGCTGCGCTCGCAGGCGGCCACCGCGCCGCGGCGCGAGGCGTTGTGCGGATACACCTTGCTCACGAGAAAGACCTCGTCTCGACGGCCTTCGACGGCCTCGCCGATCAGCGTCTCTGCCGCGCCCTCGCCATACATCTCGGCGGTGTCGATCAGGGTTGCGCCGAGGTCGAGCCCCAGCCGGATCGTTGCGATCTCCTCCGCGCGCATCGAAGGGTCGTCCCCCATGTGCCAGGTTCCCTGCCCGATGGCCGGAACGCGCACTCCCGACGGAAATTCCACTGTCCTCATGTCGCCGTTCTACAGGAGCAGATCGAAGAGCGCAAAGACACGATCCCAGTGCCAGGTCATGGGGTTCTTCAGCTCCGGGTCGACGATTCTGAAGCTGCGCGCGAGAGCGACCGTGAGCGCTCCGGCGATCTCCGGGAGGGCGTCCCGGGTCTCGTCGTCGTAGTCGAGGTCGACCATCGGATGCTTCACCGTGTCCTTCAGCACCGACTTCAGGTCTATGCCTGCATCGAGCGTGCGGAACTCGTGTATGCGCTCCTGCAGGCCCCTGGTGATCGGCAGGTCGTGCGGGTGAATGATGTCGCGGGCGTTCGCCTTGGCTGCGGCCTGCGCGCGGATCATGAGATCGTAGATCCGCCGATCGAGGAAGCCGTGGTAACGGCGCAGGTCTTCCTTGTCGATGTCGAGGCTCGCCGCCGCGCGGAAAAAGCGTTCGAATTGCGGAATGCTCGTGAGCATCGTTCACGCTCCGGGATTCGGGCTGGTCGTCGTGTGACAGAAGGAAGATGAGGCGCCACGCGAGGCCTTAAAGCCCGAACGTGGCGGCGCTTTGGCGCGTTCTTGCGGTTATGCAACCCGCACTTCGCCACTGCATAATGCGTGCTTGCTGAAATCGGGAGGAGTCGAATGAACGGCGCTGAAAGTCTGGTGCGCACGCTGGTCGTGAACGGCGTCGAGGTCTGCTTCACCAACCCCGGCACCTCCGAGATGCATTTCGTCGCCGCGCTCGACAAGGTCGAAGGCATGCGCTGCGTGCTCGGGCTGTTCGAGGGCGTGGTCACCGGCGCGGCCGATGGTTATTACCGTATGGCGGGCAAACCCGCGGCCACACTACTCCACCTCGGGCCCGGCCTCGGCAATGGTCTCGCCAATCTTCACGACGCGAAGAAAGCCGGCTCAGGAATCGTGAACATCGTCGGCGAGCACGCCACGTATCATCTGAAGCACGATGCGCCGCTCACCGCCGATATCGAAGGCGTTGCGCGGCCGATGTCGCACTGGGTGAAGACGAGCGCGACTTCGCGCACCCTCGCAACCGATTGCGCGCGCGCGATTCATGAAGCGCGCCAGCCGCCGGGCCGTGTCGCGACGCTGATCGCGCCCGCAGACACCGCGTGGAACGACGCCGACGGTCCTGCCGAAGCCGAACCTCCTGCACCTCGAAGGGCGGTGTCCGCGGACGCGATCGAGGCCGCCGCCCGGGCATTGACCTCGGGCGAGCCGTCGATCCTCATGCTCGGCGGCGCGGCGCTGCGCGGCAAAGCCCTCGAGAACGCAGGGCGCATTTCGGCAAAAACCGGCTGCCGTCTGCTCTCGGAATTCAACAATGCGCGCGCCGAAGGCGGCGCCGGCCGCGTTCGCGTCGACCGCCTGCCGTATCCGGTCGACGGCGCACTCGCCACGCTCAAAGGCACGCGCCGGCTCGTGGTCGCCGGCGCGAAACCGCCGGTGTCATTCTTTGCGTATCCGGGCAAACCGAGCGTCCTGACACCTGAAGACTGCGCGGTGACGCCTCTCGCCGGCACGGCTGACGATCTCGAGCGGGCGCTACAGGCGCTGGCGAGCGCGGTGGGTGCCACGCGAACGCCGCCGGCTCACGTGAGCGAGCGCGCCCGCACAGCGCTTCCCGAAGGCGACCTCACGCCCGACGGTATCGCGGCCGTGCTCGCAGCGCTGCTGCCGGAGAACGCCGTCGTCATCGACGAATCGGTATCGACCGGCCGCAATTTCGGGCCGTTCTTCGCCGGAGCCGCACCGCACGACTGGCTGAACATCATGGGAGGGTCGATCGGCTGGGGGTTGCCCGCAGCGACCGGTGCGGCGATCGCCGCGCCCGGGCGCAAAGTCGTCGCGCTCGAAGGCGACGGCAGCGGCATGTACACGCTCCAGGCGTTGTGGACGATGGCGCGCGAAAATCTCGACGTCACCGTCGTGCTACTCGCCAACCGCGCCTACCAGATCCTGCGCGGCGAGCTGCGCAACATGGGCGCAGGCACGCCGGGGCAGCGCGCCACCGACATGCTGACGCTCGACAGGCCCAATCTCGACTGGGTCTCGCTCGCGCGCGGGCACGGCGTCGAAGGCGCGCGGGCTGCGACGCTCGCCCAATTCTCCGGCGCCTTGCGCGAGGCCTTCAGCCGGCGCGGCCCGTATCTGATCGAGCTCGCGCTCTGATCGCAACGGCGCGTGGCGGGGTGGTCATGACGATCATGCTGGTCGCCACATCGTGCGCGGTCGCCGCGTCCGCGCCCGTTCGCATATCCGGCCAGCGCGCAGTCGAGGCCGCCATGCCTGCGGTCCCGCGCGCGACCCACTCGGTGAGCGTGAAGCTTTTTCATTTCTCCGGCTCGCGCTGGCGCACCGACGATATCGTGGAGGCCCTCGCGCGATCCGCCGGCCTGCTTTCGACGTGCGGCGTCGCTGTCACGGGCGCCGTGATCAACGAAGTCGAAGCACCTCGGCGCTTTCATTTCTACTACACCCCGCTGTCCCGCGAATTGCTGCGCACGATCCGGGCGCCCAAGCCGGCGGTTTTCTTCGTCGAGGACACGCGCAACGATCCCGCATTCGACGCCGAAGCGATCGGCAGGTCGAATTCGACGACGCGCCCCGAGCTCGCCGACACGATCTGGGTTGCCTACGGCTCGCGCGATCTTCCTTACGCGATCGCGCACGAGCTCGTTCACGTGCTCTCCGACAGCGGCGAGCACAGCGAGGAGCCCGGCAATCTCATGCATGACGAGACCGCACCGCAGAATTCGCATCTGTCCTCCGCGCAGTGCGAGCGGCTTCTGACCGTCGGCGAAGCCAACGGGCTGCTCAAGCGAATGACCAAGTGATGCGTCGCCTGCAGCGCTGTGCGCAATTTCAGGAACGCCGCCTGCACGCCCATCGGGCCCGGAGTTTTCACATGCGTTATACGACGATCGCAGTATTCACCGTGTCCGCCCTGCTCGCAGGATGCTCGTCGCCTGCGCGGCAATCCGGCGCAGCCGGCTCGCGCGAAACCGTTCGCCTCCGGCAGCCGCCCGACAAAGCGGCGGCGTGTTTCGCGCGCAACGCAGAGGAGCACAGCAGCGCGCTCGTGGCCGAGATTCATCCGCGCGGCGACAGCTTCGAGGTGATCGTGCGCGTGAAAAACGGCGTGCTCTACGGAACCGGTGATTTCCGGCGTGCGGGCGATGGCTCGAGTGCCAGCATCGTGCTGATGGTGACCACGACCGGCCGGCGCAGCGACCTCATGGACGCGCTCCTCGAAGGCTGCTGAAGCCGGCTCTCGACATGCAGCGCTACGCGATTTTCGAAACCGCAGCGATGCTCGAGGGGCTGGCCCGCGACGGCTGTGTCTTCGTTCCCGCCGCGGCTACGCCGGAACAATGCAGCCACGCACGACGGGCGATCGATGCGCTCGAGCCGATACACTGGGATGAAACCCACGCGATCGGCGGCCGGTTCATGGATCGTTATCTCAACGTCTTCAACCGCGACGCTTCCTGGCTCCGGTTTCTCGATCGTCCCGGCATCATCGATCTCGCCGAAGCCGCGCTCGGTGCCGAGTGCCACGTCATCGGAGAGACGGCGTGGCGGTCGCATCCCGGCTTTCGGGGCGAGCCGCTGCACGCGGATTACCTTCCGCTCCACTGGTCCGAAGGCTCGCTGCCCGACGCGGTGCGCGTGCCGATTTTCATACTCACGGTGCATTTCCATCTGAGCGAAGTCACCGCAGCGCTCGCGCCGACGCGTATCGTCCCCGGCAGTCACCGCGCGGGACGCGCACCGCGAAACGCGGAACCGGATTGGAACGGCCGCGCGGCTGAGCGTGTCCTCGCGCAGGCCGGCGACGCATTGATCTTCCGCAGCGACCTCTGGCATGGCGGCAGCGACAACTCGAGTCAGCGCGAGATTCGGTATCTGCTCCAGGTCCATTACGGCCGGCGAGAAATGGCGCAGCATTACTCCCCTTTCCTCGAGTGGCGTTTCGATCCGCGCGTGCTCGCGACCGCGTCGAAACGCCAACTGCGCCTGCTCGGCGGTCACGAGCCTGCGGCTTACGACTGAAGGGCCGTTCGTGGCCCCGCCGTGCAGCACCCGCACGATCGGCTTGCGGCTCATGCGCGAAGCCGGGTACGATCCGCAGGCGATGGTCACCGTCATGCAAAAACTCGAACAGGCCTCCGGCGCAAGCCGCCCGCCCGAATTCGCGAGCGCGCACCCAAGTCCCGCGGGCCGCATCGCGCGCATCAAAGAGCAGCTCGCGAAGCCTGTGCAATGACCTCCGAGCGGCTTTTCTTCGCGATCGGCTCGTTCTCTGCTTTTATCGCGGTCGCTGCCGGCGCTTTCGGCGCTCACGGGCTCAGGAGCCGGATCACCCCCGACCTCCTCGCAGTGTTCGAAGTCGCCGTGCGCTATCAGATGTTCCACGCGCTGGCGCTGCTCGCGTGCGCGTGGGCTTGCACAAAATGGCCGGGAACGCTCGTGACGACCGCAGGCTGGCTGTTCGTTGCCGGCACCGTCGTTTTCTCCGGCAGCCTGTACGTGTTGAGCCTCACCGGCGTGCGCTGGCTGGGCGCGATCACGCCGATCGGCGGGCTTGCGCTGCTCGCCGGATGGCTCTGCCTCGCCATCGCCGCGATCCGATCCTGAACATCGAACTCCAAAGCGTGCCGGAGCAGCGGCGTCGACCTTTCGGGCGCGCCGTTTGCCTAAACGCCGCTGATGAGCGACATCAAAACCATCGGGGTGCTCACGAGCGGCGGAGACTGCGCCGGATTGAACGCGGTCATCCGCGCCGTCACGTATCGCGCGATACAGGGCTATGGGTGGAGAGTGCTCGGCGTGCTCGACGGCACTGCCGGCCTCCTCGACCGGCCGCCGCGCTACCGCGAGCTTCGCATCGACACGTTCGACGCGAGCCTGCTGCGCGAAAGCGGCACGTTCCTGGGTACGACGAGTAAAGGCAACCCGCTGCACTGCGAGATGCCCGACGGCAGCTTCCGCGACCTGTCGCCGGAGTTCGCGCAGGGCGTCAAGGCGCTCGGCCTCGACGCACTGATCGTGGTCGGCGGCGACGGCTCGATGCGCATCGTCTCGAAGCTTTGCGAGAGCGCGCCTATCGGCATGGTCGGCGTGCCCAAGACCATCGACAACGACGTGTACTGCACCGAGTACTCGGTGGGTTTTGCGACGGCGATCAACGTCGTTACCGAAGCGCTCGACCGGCTGCAGCCGACCGCGGCGAGCCACCATCGGGTAATGATTCTCGAAGTGATGGGCCGGGATACCGGCCACATCGCACTCAACGGTGGCATCGCCGGCGGCGCGGACATCATCCTCGTGCCCGAGCTGCCGTATACCGTCGCAGGCGTCGCGCGGCGCATCAACGCGCTGCTCGCGCAAGGACGCACGCACGCGCTCGTGGTCGTCGCCGAAGGCGTGAAGACCGAAGCCGGCGGCGCCGCGCAGGTGTTGAACGCCGGCGGCCAGGCGCGATACGGCGGCATCGGCCATTACCTCGCGGAAAAGCTCGTGTCCCACACGCCGGCGGAAATCAGGGTGACCCTCCTGGGCCACCTTCAGCGCGGCGGCAGCCCCTCGCCGCGTGACCGGCTGCTGGCCTCGGCATTCGGCGTACATGCCGTCGACATTGTGGCCCAGCGCAGGTTTTCGCGGATGGTCGCGTGGCGCGACCGCGGCGTGATCGACGTGCCGCTCTCCGACGTGACGATCGGCGCGCGCACGCTCGACCCGAACGATGCACTCGTGCACACTGCACGCGGCCTCGGCATCCATCTCGGCGAGCAGCGAGCGAAGAAGCGGGAATAAAGAGCGCCTGCACGCGGTCAACTCGACATGGAAGGAGCCGCTATGGTCGTCACCCCTTTGTATGCAGGCCTGCTCGCGCTGTGGCTGATGGTATTGAGCCTGCGTGTGATCGACCAGCGCCGCTCGGCGAGGGTGAGCCTCGGCGACGGCGGAAACCCGGGCCTGCAGCGCGCGATTCGCGGCCAGGCGAATTTCTGCGAATACGTCCCGCTCGCGCTGCTGCTGCTTGTGATACTGGAGCTCAGCCGTTTCTCGATTTACGCGCTCCATGCCATCGGCATCGGCCTGGTGGTCGCGCGCGCCCTCCACGGCTATGCGCTGTCTTTCACGCGCGATTTCGCGTTCGGCCGCTACTGGGGCGCGGTGCTCACGTTCGTCGTGATCATCGCCGAGGCGCTGATGTGCCTCTATCAGGCTTATATCGGGCACGTCGTGTGGTTCACGACGTGAAAAAGCGTCGGCGAATAACGACGCGAAGGGCGACGAACGCCGCCGCCCGTGTGCCCGGTTGCAGGAAAATCGAATCCGGATCGCTTTTCCCGCGCAACGGATACCACAAGGGCGCAAGCACGTGTTTCTTATGCACTCCGGGCTTGTCACCGTGCGGCGTCTGACCGAGAATGCCCTTTGTCCGCCAGTGAGGGGTCTTCTCCTCCGCAATCCAACCAAGCGGGCAAGCCGATCATCAACTGGAGGTCATCAGGTGGAACTTACCGAGCGACGTGCGGGGAAGACGGTCGTGCTGGCGCCCGCAGGGCGCATCGACATGGCGACCGCCGACCAGTTCCGCGAGCGCCTGATCCCGCTCATCAGCTCCGCAGCCGCGGGCGGCGAATCGGTCGTGCTGGATTTTTCCGGCGTCGACTACATCTCCAGCGCCGGGCTGCGCGTACTGATGCTCGCGGCCAAGGAAGCCCGTTCGTCCGGCGGCAAAATCGCCGTGGCGGCACTCCAGCCCCTGGTCAACGAAATTTTCCAGATCAGCCGCTTCGACAAGGTCGTGGCGTGTCATGTCGGCGTCAACGATGCGGTCGCCGCGGTGAGCGCCCCCGCCTGACATGTCGATCAACGTCCGGTTCTGGGGCACGCGCGGCTCGATTCCCGCGGCGCTCACCGCGAAAGCGTTGCGCGTAAAGCTCGTCGACGCGCTCGTGGCGGCATCGGGCCGCGATCTCGACACACCCGAAAAAGCGAGCGCTTTCGCAGATACCCTGCCGTTCGCGACGTCTCACACCTTCGGCGGCAACTCGTCGTGCATCGAGCTACGCTCCGAAGGCGCCGGGCGAGTCCTGCTCGACATGGGCTCGGGTGCGCGCGCGGCGGCCGGCGACGCGCTGCGCGAGCTCAAAGGCGTGCCCGGCGAATTCCACGTGTTCCAGTCGCACCTGCACTGGGATCACATCATGGGTTTCCCGTTTTTCACGCCCGCGTATATCCCGGGGCACAAGATCACGATCTACGGCTGCCATGCCGAGCTCGAGCACGCGTTCAGGCGCCAGCAGGCGCAGCCGTCGTTCCCCGTCGACTTTTCGGTGATGGCCGCGAAGATCGAGTTCGTGGTGCTCGAGCCGCTGCGCACCTACGAGATCGCGGGCTACCGCGTCACGCCCAAGCCTCAGGTCCACGGCGGGGACTCGTACGGCTATCGTTTCGAGCGCGACGGCAAAGCGGTCATCTATTCGACCGATTCGGAGCACAAGGTCGAGGACGCCGAAGAGACCCGGAAATTCATCGACTTCTTCCACGACGCCGATCTCGTCATCTTCGACGCGATGTACTCGCTCGCGGACACGGTGTCGGTCAAGGAGGACTGGGGACATTCGAGCAACGTGGTGGGCGTCGAGCTCTGCCAGCTCGCGCAGGCGAAACACCTCGTCCTCTTCCACCATGAGCCCGCGTACGACGACGCGACGATAGAGCGCGTGTGGCGCGAGACCCAGCGCCTCGAAGAAATCACCCGCGAAGAGCATCCGGTCACCGTCACGGCAGCATACGACGGTCTAGAGATCACCCTTTAGCCCGTGGCGTCCCCGCCGGATCGCCCCGCGGCAGCGGCCCCGGTAGCATGGCGGCGATGGCTCGCGAGCGGCCGCGGGCGATGGCTCGGGATCCTGCTCTCGGCGCTGTTCGCCGCAGTGATGCTAATCCCCGACCCGGGGCCGCTGCCCGCGATGCGTCTCGCGGCGTTCGACTACTACCAGGTGTGGCTCCCCCGCGTGCGGCAATCAGCGCCTGCCGTCATCGTTGCGGTCGACGACGAAAGCCTCACCCGCGTCGGACAGTGGCCGTGGCCGCGCGACGTGATCGCACGTCTGATCGACCGCATCGCCGCGCGCCAGCCTGCCGCGATCGCGCTCGATCTGCTGTTCACCGAGCCGGATCGTTCATCGCCTGAACGCATCGCCCTGGCGCTGCGCAAACGCGATCCGGCGGCCGCGGACCAGCTCGCAAAGCTGCGCCCGAACGACGAGCTGCTCGCCGAGTCCATACGCCGCGCACCTGTAGTGCTCGGTGTCGCGGGAATCGAGCAGCCGATCGACCGCGGCGCCTCCTCAGGCGCCGTAACCGTGGTCGGTCCCGAGATGCCGCTCTACCGCTATACCGGCGTGCTGCGCAGCCTTCCGCTGATCGACAGCGAGGCGCGCGGCCACGGCATGATCAACGCGGAGCCCGAGCGCGGAATCGTGCGGCGGGTACCGATCGTCGCGTACGTCGGCGGAGAGCCGATGCTCACGCTCGCGCTGGAAAGCTTCAGGATCGCCGCGTCGGTGCGCTCGTTCAACGTCTCGCACGAACGCGGCGTCGCCCACGTGCAGATCGGCGACATCGTCGTGCCGGCGCAAGCGGACGGCCGCGCATGGATCCACTTCTCGAAGCACGACCCTTCCCGCTTCGTCTCCGCGGCGGACGTGCTCGACGGACGCGACGTCCCCGACCTGCTCGAAGGCAAGATCGCGATGGTCGGCGTGACTGCGCTTGCCCTCCTCGATCAGCACACGACCGCACGCGGCGAGCAGCTTCCCGGAATCGAGATCCACGCGCAACTCGTCGAAAACGTCTTCGAAGGCGCGCTGCTGTCGAGGCCGCCGTGGGCGAGACCTGTCGAAGCGCTGGCCTTCCTGTTCGCAGCCGCGGTGCTGATCATGACGGTTCCCAGCGTGCGGCCGAGGCGCTCGTTTACGATACTGCTCGTATGCTGGCTCACCTTCGCGCTCGCCGGCTTTGCCGCCTATGCGTGGGGCCGCACGCTGCTCGATCCGACCGCGCCCATCGCCGGCGTGACGGTGCTGTACGGTCTCATGCTCGCGGCAACGCTGGTCGGTCTCGACCTTCAGCGGCGCCAGTTGAGCGCGCGACTGGCCACCGAGCGCGAAGCAGCTGCACGCGTGACGGGCGAGCTCGAAGCCGCCAGGCGCATCCAGATGGGCATGCTCCCCACGCGCGACTCGGTGCTCAAGACCGAGCGCCGCGTCGAGCTCTTCGCGATGATGAGCGCCGCGCGCGAAGTCGGCGGCGACCTGTACGACTTTTTTCCGCTGCCGGACGAGCGTTTCCTCGTGCTCGTCGGCGATGTCTCGGGCAAGGGGCTGCCCGCGGCGATGTTCATGGCGGTGAGCAAGGCGCTTGCGAAAAGCGCGGCGATGCGGCGCAACGCGGGCCCCGCCGATCTCATGACCACTGTGAACGAAGAGCTTTCGCGCGAAAACCCCGAGCAGATGTTCGTCACGATGGTCGCGCTCGTCATCGATCTCAAAACGGGGGACCTGGTGTACTGCAACGCCGGCCACGAGCCGCCGATACTCACGCGACGTTCGGGCGAAACCGTGCTGCTCGACGACGGCGGCGGCCCGCCGCTGTGCGTGATAGAGGATTACCCGTACGAGGAAGCGCGGGCGAGGCTGGAACCGCGCGACGTGCTCGTGCTCGCGTCCGACGGCTTCACCGAAGCGATGAACCGCACCGGCGCCCTCTATGGACGCGAGCGGTTGCGCGCGCTGCTCGAGTCCCCCGTCCGGCGCGGCGTCGACCCGACCGTGCTGGGGCACGAGATCGTCGCAGCGATCAAGGCATTCGAAGCGGGCAGCGAGCCGGCCGACGATCAGACGCTGCTCCTCGTGTCGTGGCGCGGAGGGATCTAGCGGTGAAACGAACCGGCGATGAGCGCGTGAGCCGCACCGTGCCGCACTCAGCGCACGCTGATTTCCACCCGGCGGTTGCGCGCTTCGGCGACACCTTCGGCCGCGCGCACAGCAGGCTCGCGCGATCCGCGTCCGACCGCGACGATGCGCTCGGCGCGAACGCCGCGCTGCACGAGCAGCTCTTTCACCCGCTCTGCGCGACGGGTCGCCAGGGTATCGTTCACGCGCTCAGGTCCGGCCTGGTCGGCGTGGCCGATCACGGTGACTTCAGGCGCAACCCTGCGCGTGATGTCCTGCAGCACGGGAGCGAGCTCTTTGCGCGATTCGTCGGTGAGCTCATCCTGTCCGAAGACGAAATACACGATGAACGAAAGCGGCGCCGGCGGCATTGCGCTCAGGGCGCCGGCGAATTCCGCGCGCACCTGCGCCGGATCGGCTTGCGTCACTTCGAGACCGCCGTCGGGCGCCGCGCGAGCACTCGCATAAGCCTGGTCGATGCGCGCTTGACTGCCGCCCTGCCTGACGATGACCGCGCCTGTCGTGCCGTCGCTGCCGGGCAGGAGCACCACCCGATCGTGCGATACCGGCCCCGCGGGTGGTTGCGCGCACGCGCCGAGAACCAGCGCAACCGCAATGAAGATAAAGCGCAGGATCATTCTCCCGCGTACACGACGAACTCCGTGCCCCTCACGCCCATCACCATCGACGCGGTGCGCAGCGTCACCGCCTCAGGCGACGCTTTCGCCATTTTTCCGGAGATGACGCCGAGCGTGCCGCGCTTGATCGTCGCATCGAAAGTGCCCGCATGCGTCGCCTGATCGAACGCGTAGCGGTTGATCGCAAGGACGCTGTTCGGGCCTGCCGAGACGCGCGTGTTGTCGGTGAAGGTCACGCCGACCGATCCGTTCGCGCCCGTGACGATCGTATCCTCTGCCTGCACCAGCGTGTCGACGGGGGCCGCGATGCGCTGCCCGCCGCGCTCGATATGAACGGGGCCCGAGGACACTTTCACGCGTCCGGCATCCGCAAGAGCGCTCGTGGCGCCGAGCGCCGCGAGTGCGCAGATAAGAATCGACCGGGTGTAATGAACGGGCTTCATGCGGCTCACCTGCGAGTTGTAGCGACGGGCGAATGTTATACCGCGCCTACGCGCCGCCGCTATACTAGCCGCAAAACAAAAGGGAGCTTCAGGGGTGAATAGTCCGGAAACGCGACGCTTCACCGCGAAACAGGCGGAGTTCGACGCCATCCGCGCGTTCATCGACGCCGCGTGCGCGAGCCTCGAGCACGACGAGCGCGAACGCGCCGTGCTGCTCGTCGAAGAGCTCTTCGCCAACAGCGTCTACCACGGCTACGGCGGCGACTCCGACCAGCCGGTGTGGCTCACGATAGACATACACTCCCACGGCTGCAGGCTCGTGTACGAGGATTGCGCGGCCGCGTACAACCCCTTCCTCGCCGACGAACCCGATCTCGATGCAGCCGTGCCCGAAGACCGCCCCGTCGGCGGGCTCGGGATCGTCTTTCTCAACGAGCTCTCATCGGATCGCAGTTATGCCAGGCGGGAGGGGCGCAACGTGATCGAGCTGCTCGTCAAACGCACTTCCATCACCTCCTGAGCGCAGCGACAGGCACTAAGTCCGGTCCACGCGGGTTCAGGCACGAAACTTGGTCCTTCAGAGGGTTTTCCGAACTATCACGAGGAGACCTTCATGAAAACCGGCCTGAAAAGCACTTACCGCCTCGCGCTGCTGCCTGTCGCCTGCGCAGCCGCACTGACCGCGTGCGCGCCATACGATCCGATGGGTACGAGCGTCTACACTTCCGGCGGTCCCGTCGCCGTGGAAAACCCGGCGGCGCTGTTCGACAGGCTCGACACCAACCGCGACGGCTTTCTGAGCCGCGCCGAAGCCGCGCCGCTCAACCTGCCCGCGGGCGTTGCTGCTGTCTCCGTCGAGACCGCTGCGGAGATGTTCAGAAGACTGGACACCAACGGCGACAGCTTCCTCAGCCGGGCGGAAGCAGGTGCCACGTTCAATAACGTTCCCGGCGGATCGTTCGAGGCGTTCGATACCAATCGCGACGGCTTCATCTCGCTGACCGAAGCCACACCGCACCTTCAGTACCTTCAGAGCCGCGCCGCCGGGCCGGCGGTCATGTCGTTCGAATCGCTCGACCTCGATCGCGACGGTTTCCTCAGCCGCGCCGAAGCCGCGCCCCTGATGTCTTCGGACCGCTATGCGGGGCCGCGTACCGTGCCCGCACCCGTGGTCAGCTTCGAGTCGCTCGACGTGAATCGCGACGGCTTCCTGTCGCGAGCCGAAGCCGCGGCGATCGCGAACCCGCTCACGTTCGATCGGTACGACACCAATCGCGACGGGTTCCTCAGTCGCACCGAAGCGGACTATCTCTTCCGCTCGGGTGTAGGCGGGACTTACGCAACGCCGTCAGGCACCGTGTATGGGCCGCGCTGACGCGCGCTGGAGTCGGCCGGGCTGAACGACCGATGGCAACATAAGGGGCAGACGTCAGGTTTGCCCCTTATGTTTACGGCGCCCGATGAGGCGGCTCTCACCGCTGCTTTCCGCCCCGATCACGATGTGGTCCTGCCTGCGTGCAATTTGCCTGAGCCGTCCTATCGCATTAATCTTGAGGGCTACGCACCCGGAGCCCTGACATGCCCGCCAAGAAATCGACCGTCACCCGTATCCGCCCGCCCCGCGTGCCGCGCGGCATCAGCGCCGCGGAATGGGAAGCGCGCTGCGAGCTCGCAGCCGCGTTTCGCATCGCCGCGAGCCTGGGCTGGACCGACATGCTCGGCACCCATTTTTCGCTTCGCGTGCCCGGCGCCGAAGATCAATTCCTGATCAACCCCTACGGCCTGCTCTTCGACGAGATCACCGCGTCTTCGCTGGTGAAGATCGACGTCGACGGCAACAAGCTCTCCGAGTCGCAGTACGAGGTCAATCGCGCTGGCTTCGTGATCCACAGCGCGGTTCACATGGCATCAAGCGACGCGCACTGCGTCATGCACTGCCACACCAGCGCAGGCGTGGGCGTCTCGTCGCAGAAGCAGGGCCTGCTGCCGATCACGCAGATGGCGCTCACCTGTCTGGGCGAAGTGCGCTATCACGGCTACGAAGGCGTCGCCGATGCCGAAGACGAGCGGGCACGAATCGTCGAGGATCTCGGCGACGGCACGATGCTCATCCTGCGCAATCACGGAACGCTCACGGTTGGTGCGACCGTCGCCGAAGCCTTCGCGCGCATGAACCGCATCGAGCGCGCGTGCCGGTTCCAGCTCGCCACACTCACCGGCGGCGCCGAGCCGAATCCGATCCCGAGCGAGATCGTCGACTATACGGTGCAGCAGGGACGCGAGCTGAGCCTCGGCGGCCGCGGCGCCGGCGGAAAGCTCCTGTGGGCAGCGCTGCGCCGCAAGCTCGACCGCGAAGACCCCAACTACGCGGCGTGAAGCGATGGGCATAGAAGTCGAGCAGCTCGGGCCCGGTTTTTTTGCTGAGCTGCGAGGCGTCGGCCTCAAAGACGTCGCCGAGCGCGACGACGCTTATGCCTTGGTCCGGGCGGCATTCGAGGAGCACTCGGTGCTGCTCTTTCGCGATCAACCCGTCACCGACGAGCTCCAGGCCGCGTACTCGAAACGCTTCGGCCCTCTGGAGACCGCCAAGGCCGCTTCGCTCGGCGAAGGCACGCCGTACAGCATCCTGACCAACATCGATCGCGCGACCGGTGGGCTCGTCCCGCCCGGGCACAAGGAAGAGCTGCGCGCGAAGGCGAACCAGCTCTGGCACACCGACAGCTGTTTCAAGATCCCGCCGGCGCTCGCATCGGTGCTCTCGGCGCGCATCGTCCCGCCGAGCGGCGGCGAGACCGAATTCGCTTCCACCCGGCTGGCGTGGGATCGCCTCCCGGCGTCGCTGCGAGTGAAGCTCGAGCACGCTTATGCGTGGCACGACTATGCCCACTCGCGCGGCAAGATCGCGCCGCAGCTCGCGTCCGAGCGCGAGAAGGCCGCAATGCCGCCGGTGTCGTGGCGCATGCGCTGGCGCAATCCTGAGAACGGCCGTGATGCGCTCTATATCGCTTCTCACACCTTTGCGATCGACAGCATGACTGACGACGCAGCGCAGGCACTCATCGCCGAGCTCACCGCTCTCGCTACCGCAGAGGGTCACACGTATCAGCATCGCTGGCGCGCAGGCGACGTGATCATGTGGGACAATCGCGCGGGCCTGCATCGCGGGCGTCCATGGCCAGCCGACAAGCCTCGCCACATGGTGCGCACGACGATCACCGCGACCGACGCGGACGGTCTCGCCGAGATGTGGCCTGCCCGGGCTGCCGCCTGAGCTCACCCGCCTACACCCCGACCTGACACAAGCGCGGCCGTCTGAGGTTTTCTTCGCGCTGATGTTTCTTCCGCCGATGCAAGCCCGTGCACGCCGATATAATCCGTAGCGCGAGCAACCCTCGCCTGCACCTGCGCGCTCGAGCATGCCCTCTCCCGAAAACCCCGCACTTCATCTGCTCCAGACCACTTTCGGCCATCCGGCTTTCCGCGGCAGGCAGGAAGAAATCGTCTCGCACGTCACCGGCGGCGGTGATGCGCTCGTGCTGATGCCTACAGGCGGCGGCAAGTCGCTGTGCTATCAGCTTCCGGCCCTGCTGCGCGACGGCACGGCGCTCGTCGTATCGCCGCTGATCGCGCTCATGCAGGACCAGGTCGCCGCGCTGACGCAGCTCGGCGTGCGCGCGGCGTTCCTCAATTCATCGCTGGACGCCCGGGCTGCCTTCGAGACCGAGCGCGCGCTGTGTGCCGGCAAGCTCGATCTCCTGTACGTCGCACCCGAGCGGCTCGTGATGCCGCGGATGCTGGACGCGCTCGCCCAGTCCCGGATTGCGCTCTTTGCGATCGACGAAGCGCACTGCGTCTCGCAGTGGGGCCACGATTTCCGGCCGGAGTATCTCCAGCTCTCGCTCCTGCACGAGCGCTTTCCTTCGGTACCGCGGATTGCGCTCACGGCAACCGCGGATCCGCAGACGCGTGAAGAGATCATTCATCGCCTCGCCCTCGATGAGGCGCAGGTCTTCATCTCGAGCTTCGACCGGCCGAACATCCGCTATCGCATCGTCGACAAGAGCGATGCCCGCACCCAGCTTCTGCGCTTCATCCGTGAAGAGCACCCGGGCGAATCGGGAATCGTCTACTGCCTGTCGCGAAAAAAAGTCGACGAGACGGCTGCGTGGCTCGCGACACAAGGGGTGCGCGCCCTGCCCTATCACGCCGGAATGGATACCGCGAGCCGTTCGGCGCACCAAGGGCGCTTCCAGAGCGACGAGGGCATCGTCGTCGTGGCGACGATCGCGTTCGGCATGGGTATCGACAAACCCGACGTGCGCTTCGTCGCGCACCTCGATCTGCCCAAGAGCATCGAAGGCTACTACCAGGAAACCGGCCGCGCGGGCCGCGACGGGCTGCCTGCCGACGCGTGGATGGCTTACGGCCTCGGCGACGTGGTTCAGCAGCGGCGGATGATCGACCAGTCCGAAGGCAGCGAAGCCTACAAGCGCGTGTCGCTCACCAAGCTCGAGGCGCTGCTCGGCCTGTGCGAAAGCGCGGCGTGCCGGCGCGTGCGGCTCCTCGAGTATTTCGGAGAAGCTTCGGCCGCGTGCGGCAACTGCGATACGTGTCTGGAGCCTCCGGAGACGTGGGACGCGACCGAAGCCGCGCGCAAGGCGCTCTCGTGCATGTACCGCACTGGCCAGCGTTTCGGCGCGGGACACCTCATCGACGTTCTGCGAGGCCGGATCACCGATCGCATGACGCAATGGGACCACGACAAGCTCAGCGTCTTCGGTATCGGAGCCGATCTCGACGACGATGCATGGCGCAACGTCTTCAGGCAGCTCGTCGCGCTCGGTTTCGCTCGCCCCGACCACGAGGCCTACGGCGCGCTGCGTCTCACCGAGCAAAGCCGCGCGGTCCTCAAAGGCGAGAAGCCGGTCGAAATGCGGCGCACCGTGACGCGCGCCCGGGGTTCCTCGCGCAAGCGTGTCCAGGCAGCGCTTCCTGCCGGCGCCGACGAGGCGCTACTCGGCCGCCTGAAAGCCTGGCGCGCGAACGAAGCGCGCGAGCAGTCGGTACCCGCCTACGTCATCTTTCACGACAGCACCCTCGCGGCGATAGCCGCAGAGCAACCCGAAGATCTCACCGCGCTCGCCACCATCAGCGGCATCGGCGCAAAGAAGCTGGAGCGCTACGGCCCCGCAGTGCTCTGCGTCATCCGCGGCTGACCCCGCCTCCCCTCGGTTCAAACCGGCGCCAGCCCCTTCGCTCGACGGGAGCACACCCCGATTTCCACAGTCGTAAATCGGGGTCTGTCCCCGATTGGTTCAGGGCGGGGCGGGCGCAGCGGGCCAAAGGACAGGAGATCCTATGTTTTGCGTCAAGCGTTTGGTATGTGCTTTGCCGGGTCGAACGTAGCGCCCGCCCGGGCTCTTCTTTTGCGGCGCAAAAGAAGAGCCCGGGGCGGGTGTGGCCGCCCCGGGCCCTGGTCACCCTGAGCCGGACAATTCGTGGAAAACCGGTCGGGGACCTGTCTGGAAAGAGGCAACCGACGTGCCGACAGTCACGGGCGGCGGCGATTCACCACGTGGTGTCAGCGCGCGCGGCCCTAAATCTGGGTCACGAATTTAGTGACCAGATAGCCATCGAAGGTCTCGGTCCCGCCTTCACTGCCGATGCCGCTTTCCTTCACCCCGCCGAAAGGCGTCTCCGAGAGTGCGCTGCCGAAGTGGTTGATGTTGACCATACCGGATTCGAGCGCGTTGGCTGCATACGTCGCAGTCTTCAGCGATTCGGTGAACACGTAAGCGGACAGGCCGAAAGGCAGGCTGTTCGCTCGCCGGATCGCGTCTTCCGGGTCGGTGAACGGCACGAGCGGCGCGATCGGACCGAAAGGCTCGTCGGTCATCAGCTTGGCGTGATCGGGAAGGCCTGTGATGACGGTCGGCGGAAAGAAAAATCCAGAGCCTTTCAGACGCGCGCCTCCGGCGACGATCTCGCCGCCGTGGGACACCGCGTCTTCGACGAAAGCCTGCATCACGTCGACACGGCGCGCGTGAGCGAGCGGCCCCATCTGCGTCGCCTTGTCCAGACCGTTGCCCACGCTGATCGCTTTGATCGTCTCGACGAATTTCGCAGCGAAGCGATCGTAGATCCTGCTCTGCACGTAAAAGCGCGACGGCGATACGCACACCTGCCCCGCGTTGCGTATCTTGAGCTTCGCCAGCGTGACCGCGGCCTGCTCGACGTTCGCGTCGTCGAACACGAGCACGGGTGAATGCCCGCCGAGCTCCCAGGTACCGCGCTTCATGTGCGCACCCGCGAGCGCAGCGAGCTGCTTGCCCACGGGTATCGAACCGGTGAACGACACCTTGCGCACGATCGGCGACTTGATCAGATATTCCGAGATCTCGGCGGGAACACCCCACACGATGTTCAGACATCCGGCCGGCAGGCCGGCATCGTGAAAGAGTCGCGCCAGCGCGACAACCGCGCTCGGCGAGCTTTCGGGTCCTTTCAGGACGAGCGTGCAACCCGCGCCGATCGCGGCGACCATCTTTCGGATCGCCTGGTTGAACGGGAAATTCCACGGGGTAAATGCAGCGCACACCCCGACCGGCTCGCGCAGCACGAACTGCCGCACGTCGGAACGGCGAGGCGGAATGACACGACCGTAGATGCGGCGGCACTCTTCGGCGTGCCATTCGGCGTGCTCGGCACACACCATGACCTCACCGATCGATTCGGCCAGCGGCTTTCCCTGGTCGAGCGTGATGTTGCGTCCGATCGACTCCGCGCGCTCGCGTGCGAGCTCGGCCACTTTGCGCAAAACGGCCGAGCGCTCGAGCGGCGAAGTCTTCTTCCATTTCTCGAAAGCGCGCTGCGCAGCGGCAAGCGCACGGTCCAGATCCTCGCGACTCGCGTGAGGGAGCTGCCCGAGCACTTCTCCGCTCGCAGGGTTCACTACAGGCTCGGTCTTGCGGCCTTCGGCTTCGACGAACGCGCCATCGATGTACATCGCTAGTTTTTCATACATATCGTTCCTCTTGAACAGTGAGCTTGCCGGTAAGCAAGCCTAAAGGAAAGGAGGTCTCGGAGGGAAAACCTTTGGTTTTCCCTCCGAGTGGTGATGGGCGAGCCGAGCGTAGCGAAGTTCGGAGGGAAACCTTGGTTTCCCTCCGAGTCGTTTACGGCGGCCGCGGCGCGAAGTCGAGTAAGCCTCGCTGCGCGAGGCTTACTCGACCTTCGCGCCGCTCTCCTGCACCACCTTCGCCCACTTGGCGGCTTCGACTTTCATGAAGTCGTAGAATTGCTCCGGTTTTTCCTGGTACGCGACCTCCTGGCCGACGTCCCTCATGCTCTTCTGCATGTCCGCCGTTTTCAGCACCTTGAGCAGGTCGCCGTGAACGCGGGTCTGGATGTCGCGCGGCAAGCCTTTGGGCCCCGCGATTCCGAACCACGCGACCATCTCGTAACCTTTGACGCCGGCTTCCGCGATCGTCGGCACCTCCGGCAATTCAGGCGAACGCCTGGCGCTGCTGATGCCGAGCGCACGCAGCTTGCCCGCCTTGATGTGCGGCAGCATTCCCGCGATACCCGGAAAACCGACCTGCACCTGGCCGCCGATCAGGTCGGCGGTTACCGGGCCGCTGCCGCGGTACGGGATATGCGTCATATTGATGCCCGCCATCTTGCAGAAGAGTGCGCCGGTCAGATGCTGGGTGCTACCGTTGCCCGAGGACGCGTAGTTGATCTGGCCCGGCCGCGATTTTGCGAGTGCGATCAGCTCTTTGACGTTCTTCGCCGGCAGCGACGGATGAACGACCAGGATGTTCGGCGCTGCGGTGATCTGGGTGATCGGCGTGAAATCGTTCAGCGAGTCGTAGGTGAGCTTCTTGTACAACCCGGCGCTCACGAAGTGGGTGTTGCTGATCATGAACAGCGTGTAGCCGTCCGGCGGTGCTTTCGCCGCAGCTTCCGCACCGATCGTCGAGCCCGCGCCGGGGCGGTTTTCGATGACGACCTGCTGGCCGAGCACCTTGGTGAGGCGGTCGCCCAGGATGCGCGCAGGCACATCCGCCGCGCCGCCGGGCGAGAACGGAACGATCAGGCGCACGGGACGTGCCGGGTAGCTTTGTGCGGCCGCGGGGCCACCGAGCGCTGCGATCACGGCAGCGGCGGCCAGGCACACGCGCAAGGTCATTGGTTTCACAGTTATTCTCCTCGGAGGATCTGAGTCACAAACGGCGAGCATGATAGCATCGACCGCGTTTCTCACTGCGCATCGTCGCCGCTCTCGCGCCTACCATCCCGCCCCGATTCCACCGGCTTTCCGAAACAATCGTGCTGACTCTCGACGCCGTCACAAAATCCTATGCAGGGCCGCGCGCGCGCCAGGTGCTGCGCGACATCTCCCTCACCGTCGCCGACGGCGAGTTCGTCGCGATCATGGGCGAATCCGGCGCGGGAAAATCGACGCTGCTCAATCTGATCGCCGGCCTCGATCTTCCCGACGAAGGCCGCATCGTCCTCGACGGCACCGACCTCTCCGACCTCGACGACAACGCGCGAACGCGCTTACGCCGCCACCGCATGGGTTTCGTGTTCCAGGCGATCCATCTGCTGCCGCACCTGACCGTGTCGCAGAACGTGCGCCTGCCGCTCGATATCGCCGAGATGCCGCGCGACCAGGCGAACTGCCGCGTCGGCGCGATCCTCGAGGCGGTGGGGATCGCCAGGCTCGCGAATGATTTTCCGCGGTCGATTTCGGGGGGCGAAGCGCAGCGCGCCGCGATCGCACGCGCGCTCGTGCACGAACCTCAGCTCATGCTCGCCGACGAGCCGACGGGCAACCTCGATCACGAAGCCGCCTCGCAGGTGCTCACGCTGCTGCGCAACCAGGTCAAACAGCGCGCGGGCGGGGGCATCCTCGTGACGCATTCCGAATCGGCGGCGCGCACCGCCGATCGCGTTTACGTGCTGACGCAGGACGGACTGGCGGTGCAGACCCCGTGACGGGGTCGCTGCTGCGCGCGAAATTCGCGATTCTGCGGGCGTGCGCGGGCAGCGCGTGGCGCGATCATCCGGGACGGCTCGCGCTCTCGATCCTCGGCATCGCTTTCGGCGTCGCACTGGGCGTCGCGGTGCATCTCATCAATGCGAGCGCGGCGAACGAATTCAACCTCGCGGTGCGCTCGCTCGCGGGGGAAGCCGACCTCGTCGTGCGCGGTCCGCGCGGCGGGTTCGACGAGTCGCTGTATCCCTACATTGCCAAGCGCGCCGGCGTTCGCGCCGCAAGCCCGGCCGTGGAGCTCGACGCGCAGCTCGCGGGCGGACGCGAAACGATCAAGGTGCTCGGGCTCGACCCGTTTCGCGCACTTCAGGTCCAGCCGCACCTGCTGCCCGAAAGCCGCGACGCGCTGCTCGATCTCCTGAAGCCGGACGTGGTCCTGCTCTCGCGCAGCGCTGCCGATGAGCTCGGACTGAAACCACACGACACGCTGCGGCTGCAATCGGGCACGAGGATAGTAACGCTGCGCATTGCCGCGCTGCTTGCGGCCGGCGCCACCCGGCAGCGCGTCGCGCTGATGGACATCGCCCAGGCGCAGTGGATATTCGGACGGGTCGGTGCGCTGCAACGGATCGATGTCAAGCTGGAGCCCGGCACCTCGGCCGGCGATTTCTCCCGCGAGCTCGCCCCGCTGCTCCCCGCCGGCACGATCATCGCGACGCCGGAAGCCGAAGCGGATCGTAACGCGAGCCTCTCGCGCGCTTACCGCACCAACCTCGACATGCTCGCGCTCGTGGCGCTCTTCACCGGCGCGTTCCTCG
>JAQGMV010000242.1 GCA_028292225.1 Betaproteobacteria bacterium | reverse complement strand
GCGCCCGCCAGCGCGTGCGTCAGAGTATCGATTTCAGTCCCAGCGCTCGTCGCGGACCTGGACCTCGCCGTTCTCGATGCGAACCGGAAACTTCGCGGTGGGCTCGTACGCGGGCGCGGTCAACGCTTCGCCGGTGCGGATGCAGAAGCGCGCGCCGTGACGCGGGCACACGATCTGATCGCCTTCGATCTCGCCCCCGGTGAGCTGGCCGCCGTCGTGGGTGCAGACGTCCTCGATCGCGTGGTATTCGCCGTCGAGATTGAAGACGACGATGCGCGCGTCGTCGACTTCCGCGACGCGCCACTGCCCCGGCGCGAGCTCGTCGGCGCGCGCGACGGCGACCCAGTCGCTCATTGTTTGGAAGGCGTGAACAGGTGAACGGGTGAACGAGTGAACGGGGAAGGACGAAGGTGCAGTCTGACGGGTCGACGTAAGTCATGCAGCCCGAACGTCCGAGGGCGGGGCCGGGCGTCCTTAACCGACCCGTTCACCCGTTCACTCGTTCACCCGTTCACGCCCTTAGCTCAGTGGTGCGACAGCGCGCTCGACAGCAGCTTTGCCGTGATGTCGACGATCGGGATCACGCGCTCGTAGGCCATGCGCGTGGGACCGATCACGCCGACGGTGCCGACCACTTTGCCGTCGACTTCGTAAGGCGCGGTCACGACGCTGCATTCGTCGAGCGAGACCAGACCCGATTCGCCGCCTATGAAGATCTGCACGCCCTGGGCGCGGCTCGACACGTCGAGGAGCTGCAGCAGCCCGGTCTTCCTCTCGAACAGGTCGAAAAGCTTGCGCAGGCATTGCATGTCGGACGAAAGATCGTGCACGTCGAGCAGACGGCCTTCGCCGGAGATCACGAGGTCGTCGGACGACTCGTGGGTGGCCTCGCTGCCCGCGTCCATCGCGCGGGTCATCAGTTCGGTCATTTCCTCGCGCAACTGCTTCATCTCGTCATGTATGCGACTGCGGGTTTCCTCGAAAGTCCTTCCGGCATAGTTCTGGTTCAGGATGTTAGCCGCTTCGACGAGCTCCGACGGGCTGAAAGGCTGGTCGGCGAGCAGGATGCGGTTCTGAACGTCGCCTTCGGGCGTGACGAGGATCAGCAATATGCGGGTATCGGAGAGCTTCACGAATTCGATGTGGCGAAAGCCTGCGCTGCGCCTCGGCGTCACCACGACGCCGGCAAACCGGGTGAGGTCGGCGAGCACCTGCGAGGCCGAAGTCACCAGGCGCTGCCGGTTGTCGACGTGGAGCTGGCCTTCGAGCTGGTTGACCTCGAAGAGCTCGAGCGGCTTGATCGTGAGCAGGGTGTCGACGAAGAAGCGGTAGCCGCGGGCGGTCGGGACCCGGCCGGCGGAAGTGTGAGGGCTCGCAATGAAGCCGAGGTCCTCGAGGTCCGCCATGACGTTGCGGATGCTCGCGGGAGAAAGCTCGAGGCCCGAGTATTTCGAAAGCGCGCGCGAGCCGACCGGCTGGCCGTCAGCGATATAGCGCTCGACGAGCGTCTTCAGGAGAATTTGCGCGCGCTCGTTCAACATCGGACTGTCGCTGGACATGAAAGTTATTCTACCTAAATGCGCTCACGAGCGAAGGGCCAATCCCAACGAAACGTTGAGGCCCGCCCGGTGAAGGGTCAGACGCTACGGTTCAACGCGTGACGGCGCGAATGGGTGGCAAAGTGCCCGGCAAAGCGCACCGGCAGCCGCTTCCGGGCGGTCATCCGCTCGGCCCGCCCACGCACGCGCTCGCGTTTTCCCTATGGTTTAATGCGGGCATGAAAAAGTCCTTCAAGAGCATCGCGCTCATCGGCAAGTACAAGAGCCCCGAGATCGCCGGGCCCCTGCTCGAGCTCGCGCGCTATCTCGAAGAACGCGGCGTGCAGGTCATGATCGACCCGTTGACCGCCTCGCATATCGGCGAGCGCCGCTATCCGATCCTGGCGCTCGAAGAGCTCGGCGCGCGGGCCGACCTCGCCATCGTCATGGGCGGTGACGGGACGATGCTCAACATCGCCCGTACCCTTGCGCCTTTCGAAGTCGCGCTGGTCGGGGTGAACCAGGGCCGCCTGGGCTTTCTCACCGACATCTCGCTCGACACCATGCTCGAGACGATCGGCGGCATCTTGGAAGGCAACTACGTCACCGAAGACCGGATGCTGCTCGAGGCCGACGTGTACAGCGGCCCGGAGACGGTATTCAACGTGCTCGCGTTCAACGACGTCGTGGTGAGCAAGGGCGTGCGCGGCAGCATGATCGAATTCGAGATACACATCGACGGCGAGCCGATCTACACCCAGCGCTCCGATGGGCTCATCGTCGCAACGCCGACCGGATCGACCGCCTATGCGCTCTCGGCGGGCGGGCCCATCGTGCACCCGGCCCTGCGAGTCATGTCGCTCGTTCCGGTGTGCCCGCATACGCTGTCGAACCGGCCGATCGTCATCAGCAGCGACAGCACGGTCGAGATCGTCGTGCACAGCGCGGACGACCCGCGTGCCCATTTCGACAGCCATTCGCATGTCGAGCTGCGCGAAGGCGACCGTATTCGCATCCGGCGCTACGCCCACGACATCAGCCTGCTGCACCCGGTCGGGCACAGCTATTACGCGATGCTCAGGCAGAAGCTGAAGTGGAACCGGGAATAGCGGCGTGAGCGAGCGAAGCACCTATGCTGCATAGCCTGACCATCCACGATTTCGTTATCGTCGAGCGCCTCGAGCTCGAGTTCGGGAGCGGATTCACCGTGTTGACTGGTGAGACCGGGGCGGGGAAGTCGATCCTCGTCGATGCGCTTGCGCTCGTGCTCGGCGAGCGCGCGGAAGCGGCGGTGGTGCGCCAGGGTGCGCAGCGCGCCGAGATCAGCGCGGAATTCCAGATCGAAGACGCCGGCGCGCTGGCGCAATGGCTAGCCGCGCACGAGCTCGCGGGGGACGAAGGCGCGTGCCTCATCCGGCGGGTGATCGATTCGAGCGGCCGCTCGCGAGCTTTCATCAACGGCGTGGCTGCAACGCTCGCGCAGCTGCGCGAAGCCGGCGAGTTCCTCGTCGACATTCACGGCCAGCACGCGCACCAGTCGCTGCTGCGCGCGCCTTCGCAACGCGAGCTGCTCGACGGCTTCGGCGGGCTGAACGAGACCGTCGCGCGAACAGGCGATCTGTATCGCGCGTGGCGCCGCCGGTGCGACGATCGCGCGGCTTTCGAATCCAATTCGGCGGCCATCGATGCGGAGCGCGAGCGGCTCGACTGGCAGGTCAAGGAGCTCGACGCGCTGGGCATGACCGCCGATGGATGGCAGTCGCTCGTCGCGGAGCACGGAAGGCTGTCGCACGCGGCGAGCCTGATCGAAGGCGCGCAGCACGGGCTGGATGCGCTCGCGGAGGACGAGTCGTCCGCGCTGACTCAGCTCAACGCCGTGATCTCGCGGCTGAACGGGCTGCTCGAATTCGATTCCGGCTTACGCGAGGTGCTCGACACGCTCGAGCCCGCAAGCATCCAGGTGCAGGAGGCGGTCTACAGCCTTCGCCATTACCAGCAAAGGCTGGACGTCGACCCGCAGCGGCTGCGCGCGGCTGAAAGCCGGCTCGACGCGGTCCATTCCGCGTGCCGCAAGTACAGGATCGAAGCCGACCAGATACCGGAAGTGCTCGAGCGCAGCCGCGTGCGGCTCGCGGAGCTCGACACGAGCGGCGACCCGGACGCGCTGAAGCGACTCGAAGCCGAAGCGCTGGCGGCGTACCGCGCGGAAGCGGCCAAGCTCAGCGCCGGCCGCCGCAAAGCCGCGCAGAAGCTCGGCGCGGAGGTCACCGCGGGCATGCAGACGCTGGCGATGACGGGAGGGGTATTCGAGATCGCGCTCGAGCCGTTACCGGAGCCGGCTTCGCACGGTCAGGAGCATGTCGATTTTCGAGTGAGCGCGCACCAGAGCATGGCGCCGCAGCCGCTGGCGAAAGTCGCCTCGGGCGGCGAGCTCTCGCGCCTGAGCCTTGCGATACAGACCGTGACCAGCCGTGTCGCGCAGGTGCCCACGCTCGTGTTCGACGAGGTCGACGCAGGCATCGGCGGGCGCGTGGCGGAGATCGTCGGGAAAATGCTCAAACAGCTCGGCCGCAAGCACCAGGTGATGTGCATCACGCACCTGCCGCAGGTCGCGGCCGCGGCCGATCACCAGTGGCAGGTTGCCAAGTCGTCGTCGAAAACCAAAGTCGCGAGCCGCGTGGTGGCGCTCGATGCCGATCAGAGAGTCGACGAAATCGCTCGCATGCTCGGTGGGGTGAAGATCACCGAGACGACGCGCAAGCACGCCGCGGAGATGCTGGGTACAAAAGAATGATGAATGCGGATTGCAAAATGATGAATGACAACCCCGTGCGGCCGTAGGTTTTCATTCCGCATTCATCATTCCGCATTACGCCGCCGGCTTCTGCCCGGTGCGATGCGGACACTCCGCTTTCGTGCACTCCGCGTATAAATGCAGCGAGTGGTCGTGGATGCGGAAGCCGCGATCGACCGCCACCTGGATCTGGCGCTTTTCGATCTCGAGGTCGTAGAACTCCTCCACGTGCCCGCATTCGACGCACACGATGTGATCGTGGTGGCCTGCGCCTTTGAGCTCGAAAACCGCTTTTCCGCTTTCGAAGTGATGGCGCATGAGCAGGCCGGCCTGCTCGAACTGCGTGAGGACGCGGTATACCGTCGCGAGCCCGGTGTCGGTGCCCTCCTTGAGCAGCGTCTTGTAAACATCTTCGGCCGACAGGTGGCGAACGTCGCTTTTCTCGAAGATCTCGAGGATGCGCAGCCGCGGCAGCGTCGCTTTCAAGCCGATGGTTTTCAGGTCGGACGGGGAGCTCAAAGGGGATTTCCTGTGGAGAGCGGGGGAGTCTGAGCTATCATATTCGGAATTGTTTACCTTGAAAACGTGCGGGTCGCTCGCGTGCAGCGAGCTTGCCACGCCGCCACCGCCTTGCCTTCCATAAAAAAACTCATCCCGACCTTTTCGCTGCTGCTGGTCACCGCGTGCAGCTGGGTGCCCGCGATACCGGGTATCACGCCCTACAAGATGGACATCCAGCAGGGCAACATCGTCACCCAGGACATGGTCGCGAAGCTCAAGCCGGGAATGACCAAGAGCCAGGTGCGATTCGCGCTCGGCACCCCGCTCGTCATCGACCCGTTCCACAACGATCGCTGGGACTATGTGTACGTCCAGCAAAAGCGGGGACGCGTCACCGAGGAGCGGCGCATCGTCGTCCTGTTCTCGGACGACAAGCTGCTGCGCATCGAGGGCGACGTCCTTCCGGCAGGTCCCAAGCCGACCGCGGAAGTGCAGGCGCCCACCCCAGCCGCGCGGGCAGACACCGCGGCTCCGGCGCCAAAAGCCGCCAGCCCCGCTGCACCCGCGACACGCGAGCCTGAACCTGCCGCTGCGGAAACGACGCCGTTACGATGAAAGTCGCGATCGCGGGCAGCAGCGGCCGCATGGGACGCGTGCTCATCGAGACGGTGCTCAAGTCGGCGGACGCGCAGCTTGCTGCCGCGCTCGAGCAGCCGGGCAATGCTTACGTCGGCAAGAATGCGGGCGAGCTCGTCGGCGAAACTTCCACTGTCACCGTTTCCGACGATCCGCGATCCGCGCTCGCAGGATGCGACGTGCTCATCGACTTCACCCGCCCGGAAGGTACGCTGGCCCACGCCGCGGTGTGCCGCGAGCTCGGAGTCAGGCTCGTGATCGGCACGACCGGGTTCGACGCGAAGCAAAAGGATGAAATCGCCGCCTCGTCTCGCGAGATCGCGATCGCGATGGCGCCGAACTTCAGCGTCGGCGTGAACGTCACGTTCAAGCTGCTCGAAGTCGCTGCGGCCGCTCTGAACGAAGGCTACGACGTCGAGATCGTCGAGGCGCATCATCGCCACAAGGTCGATGCGCCGTCGGGAACGGCGCTGCGCATGGGCCAGATCGTCGCCGATGCGCTGGCACGCGATCTTTCGAAAACCGCCGTGTACGGGCGAGAAGGCGTGACCGGAGAACGCAAAGCCGAGACGATCGGCTTCGCGACGATCCGCGGCGGCGACGTCGTCGGCGACCACACCGTGATGTTCCTCGGCAGCGGGGAGCGCATCGAGATCACCCATCGCTCCAACAGCCGCGCGACCTACGCGCAGGGCGCGCTGCGATCGGCGCGTTTCCTCATGGACAAGGCGAGCGGGCTGTACGACATGCAGGACGTCCTCGGACTACGGTAAGGAGCGGCCTGTATCCAGCGGCCATAGCCGGTTAAGCGCGCCCTGAACGCCGGACGCTCACCGCGGCTGAGGCGAACGAGCGGCCAAGATCTTTCCGCGCCGAGACTGCCGCGGCCTTTCCGCACTAGCACGGTTCGCGTATAATTCGGACTCCTAGCGAGCGGGACGGGTT
This sequence comes from Betaproteobacteria bacterium, assembly GCA_028292225.1. Classification (GTDB taxonomy): domain Bacteria; phylum Pseudomonadota; class Gammaproteobacteria; order Burkholderiales; family SG8-41; genus JAQGMV01. The sequence continues at coordinate 152 of JAQGMV010000242.1, read as the reverse complement.
GCTACCTGTCCCGCTTTCCGCATCCAGTCCCGAATATTCAGGAGCTTGCCCGTGTCAGCGCGTACGCCTGCCATCCTCGTACTCAAGGATGGAACCGTATTTCGCGGCACGTCCATCGGCGCAGAAGGCATCACCGTAGGCGAGGTGGTGTT
>JAQGMV010000297.1 GCA_028292225.1 Betaproteobacteria bacterium | reverse complement strand
GCAGCTCGCGGGGCTCACGCCCGGCGACTGCGGAAGCTGGCACACGCCGACGAAGTTGTCGGGATAGAGCGTGCACACGCGATGGATCATGTCGTTGCTCGCGCGAGTCCAGTCGAGGCTCGTGCGCTCGTCGCCGACGTGGTGCGCCATGCCTCCGGCGCGCGGCGAGAAGATCGTGAGATCGACGCCTCGCTCTTTCTGCACCCGAAGCTGGTTCGGCTCGATGGTCGCGCGGATCTCGTCGTCGGACGCATTGAAATCCGGCGCAAGCGCTCTCCCTTCGCCGAACGCTGCAACCTGCCGCTTGCGATAGTCCAGCAGCCCCTTGGGCTCGGTCGTGTAATGGCCGTGACAGTCGATGATCATGGCGAGACCTCGATCGACAGGCGGCGGTTCCCGGGCGCTGTTCGCCCTGCCCCTGTCGAAGGGTGAAGGGCGTGAAACGAGCAGGGGACGCCGAAGCTCACTTTTTGTCGGTGATCGGCTTGTCCGTGAAGAGGTAATCCTTCATCTCGTGCGAGAACACCGGATCCTTGCGGCGGATCCATTCGAGCACCATTGCAGCGTGCTCCTTTTCCTCGTCGCGATTGTGAATCAGGATGCCCCGCAGGCTGTCGTCCTTGCACGCGTTGACACGCTGGTTGTACCAGTCGATCGCCTCGAGCTCTTCCATCAGAGAAACGATCGCGCGGTGCATGTCGCGCGTTTCGTCCGACAGCTCCGTTACTTCTTCGTGATATCCGACGCTGGCCATGATGTGTCCTTTCTTCTGTAGCTGAAATGCAGTGCGGCGTGCCGGCCGCTGCCGGTCCGCACGCCGCTCGGAATCAGTCTTACTGCGAGAGCTTGCGTCCCATCGCCAGCGCGCCGTTCGTCCGCTCGGGCTTGGGCATGAGCCACTTGAAACCCTGCTCGACGACTTCCTTGACGTTCTTTTCATCGACGTGCGGATGGCCGCACGCGACCTTGGCTTCCTTGCAGATGTCGAGGATCTCGTTGATCGCACCGGCGACCGTGGGATGGCTGTACTGCCTCGGAAAACCGAGGTTCTGCGAAAGATCGCCTTCGCCGATGATGACCACGCCGATCCCGGGAACTTCCTTCAGGATCTTCGGGAGGTTCTTCATGCCGACCACGTCCTCGCACATGATGCCGACGATGATCTCGCCTTTGGGATCGAGCGGCCACACGTCCGCACGCGCATAGTATTCGGGCGGGGTCAGACCCCAGTAGCGCGCCGCCACCGCGGGCGCATCGCCTCGCTGTCCCCGCGGCTCGAACCGAGGGGCGCCTTCGGGGCGCGCGTAGCGGCACGAAGCGACCGCGTTATGCGCTTCTGCGACGGTGCTCACGTGCGGCCACACGATGCCGAACACGCCGGCGTCGAGCACCTGCTTGGCGACCCACTGGTTCATCTCGCCCCCGTTCGGAGGGATCCGCACCATCGGCGTCACCGCGGGCGCGAGCGAGCCCGATTCGACGATCTGCCGGCGGTTGAGCAGATATTGCAGGCAGTGGCGCAGCTGCGTGATGTCGTAGCCCTGGTGTTCCATTTCGAACACGATTCCGTCATACGGCTCGGTCGCGGCGCTGACCGTGTAGCCCACGTCCGCGGGCGCGAAGCTCACGAAAGTGTTCTTGCCCTGCTCGAGTTGCTTGATGATGCCGTTCAGCCGCGGGATTTCCATGACATTCCTCTAGGTTAATCGGCACGAATGCGTGCCGTCTGCACTACGTTTTTCCACTTCGCCATGTCGGCGCGCATGAAGGCGTCGAGCTCGGCCGGCGTGCTCGCGACCGCCTCGATGCCGTCTTTTGCGAGCTTTTCTTTCTGTGCGGCGGCGAGCAGTCCGCGGCGGGTCTCATTGCCGAGCTGCTCGACGATCGCCTGGGGCGTTGCGGCCGGCGCGAGCAGCGCGTGCCACGTCAGCACGATGATGGCCTCGAAACCGCTTTCCTGCATCGTCGGGATATTCGGCGCAAGCGACGAGCGCCTGTCGCTCGCCACCGCGAGTATGCGGGCGCGGCCCGACTGATGAAAAGGCAGCGCGGTGCGAAGCACGTCGAACATCGTGTCGACGTGCCCGCCGAGCAGATCGGTGCGCGAAGGCGCGGCGCCTTTGTAGGGCACGTGGACGAGGTCGATTTTCGCTGCGATCTTGAAGAGCTCCATGCCCAGATGCGTCGGGCTGCCGTTGCCGCTCGACGCATAGTTCATCTTTCCGGGACGGCTTCTCGCGATCGCGACGAGCTCTTTAACGGAGCGCGCCGGCACCGAAGGATGAACGACCAGCGCGTTGTACTGCGTGGCAAGCAGCGCAATGGGCGCGAAGTCCTTGATCGGGTCGTAACCGACCTTCGCGTACAGGCTCGGGTTGACGGTGTGCGTGCCGTAGGGAACGTACAGCGTGTATCCATCCGCCGGCGATCTGGCGACGTGCTCGGCGGCGATGTTTCCGCCCGCACCGGGCTTGGGATCGACGATGATCTGCTGCCCCCACGCCTGTGTGAGCTGCTGGCCGACCACGCGCGCCATCAGGTCGCTGCCGCCGCCCGCGGGCGTGCCGATGACGATGCGGATGGGTTTTGTGGGGTAAGTCTGCGCGTGACTGCTGAGCGCCGACGAAGCGAGGATGATTACGGCTGCTGCGATACGCATCTGTACGACCGGTGGAAAGAGTGTCTTTACTGCCCGTCCCGGTCTTTGTCGCCGGCGCTTTCACACAGCGCCCCCGCCTCGACCAGTTGCTTGTAACTCGAATCGTCGACGCCGATCTCTGCCATCAGCGCACGATTGTGCTCCCCCAGACGCGGCGCGGGTGTCCGAATCGTGCCGGGTGTACCCGAAAGCCGCGGCACGACGTGATGCATCGGGAAGGTGTCCATATCCGGGTCGGGATATTCCGCGATCAGCTCGCGCTCGATGAAGTGCGGGTCTTCGACGATCTGGGAAATGTCGTAGATCGGTCCGATCGTGACTTCGGCCTGCTCGAAGAACGCCACATTCCCGGCTTGAGTCTTTTTCGCGATGAAAGGACCGATGATCGCGTCGAGCTCTGCGGCATTTTTCACACGATCTTCGTTCGTGCGATAGCGCGGGTTGTCGACGAGGTCGGCGCGGCCGATCGAGCGGAAGACGCGCTCGGCCATTTTCTGGGTCGAGGCCGAAAGACACACATAGTGCCCGTCGCTGCAGCGATACGCGTTGCGGGGGCCCGCGTTGGTCGAGCGGCTCCCGGTGCGCGGCTTCACCTTGCCGGTGAGCTGGTAATTCGCCGCCTGAGGTCCGAGCACCGCGAACATCGGATCGAGCAGCGAGAGGTCGATCACCTGGCCTTTGCCGCCTTTGTGCTCGACTTCGCGCAGCGCGATCATCACCGCCGTCGACCCGTACAGCCCCGCGAGCGTGTCGGCGAGATACATCGGCGGCAGCACCGGCTCGCGGTCGGCGAAACCGTTGAACGACGCGAAACCCGACATGCCTTCCACCAGCGTGCCGAAACCGGGACGGCGGCGGTACGGACCCTCCTGGCCGAAACCCGAGATGCGGACGATGACGAGGTTCGGATTCCTATCGAGCAGCACGTCGGGTCCCAGGCCCATCTTCTCGAGTGTTCCGGGCCTGAAGCTCTCGACGAATACATGCGCCGTGTCGACGAGCTTCAAGAGAGCTTCGCGTGCCTGCGGCGCGCGAAGCTCCAAACACAGGCTTTTCTTGTTGCGCGCGTAGACCTTCCAGTTGGTCTCGACCCCCTTGATGCGCCACGCGCGCAGCGTGTCGCCCGCAGGCGGCTCGATCTTGATCACTTCCGCGCCGTAGTCGCCGAGCACCTGCGTGAGCTGATTGCCTGCGACGAGACGCGACAGGTCGAGCACGCGGACACCT
>JAQGMV010000202.1 GCA_028292225.1 Betaproteobacteria bacterium | reverse complement strand
CCGTCGGTGAGCACCGAGAACACGAGGCCCAGGGCGGTGATCTGGGCTGAGACCCAGCCGAGATACGAGATCACGATGCAGATCGACGCTGCGAGCTCGATGTGGCGGTTGTAGCGCCCGCGGTAGTAGTCGCCGATCGTGAGCAGGCCGAGGCGGTACAGCGGCCGCGCGAAGAAGAGCCCGACGAGTATGAGACACATGCTCGAGCCGAACGGGTCCGCCACGACTCCGCGCAGGCCTTCGTTCAGGAACTTGGCCGGAATCCCGAGAACGGTCTCGGATCCGAACCACGTCGCGAAAACGGTCGCGACGATGAAAGGCAGAGGCAGGTGGCGGCCGGCGACGACGAAATCGGTGGAGCTCTTGACCTTGGTCGCGGCGTAGAGGCCGATGCAGATCGACACCATCAGATACAGCGTGACGAACCAGATCAGATTGGAGGACATGGCGCTGGATCAGTAGACAGGAGTCAGACGAGAATATTCGAGAGTCAGGGGAAGTTGTACAGCACCGCAGTAACGATACCGGCCGCGATCGCCGCGAGCAGCACTGCGATGATGCCGAGCAGCCGGTTGGTCTGCCGCCGCTCCTTCAGCGCGAGCAGCGCGGTCAGATCGGTCCGGGGCGCCACCTGAGCCTTGAGCGCCTGGTGGAAAAGGCGCGGGAGCTGCGGCAGCACGACCGTCCAGGTCGGCGCTTCATCCTGGATGCGGCGCAGGAGACCGCGCCAGCCGACCTGCTCCGACATCCAGCGCTCGAGAAAAGGCTTCGCAGTGGTCCAGAGGTCGAGGTTGGGGTCGAGCTGCCGGCCGAGCCCTTCGACGTTGAGCAGGGTCTTCTGGAGCAGTACGAGCTGGGGCTGCACCTCGACGTTGAACCTCCGCGAGGTCTGGAACAGCCGCAGCAGCACGCGACCGAACGAGATGTCTTTCAGCGGCCGGTCGAACACCGGCTCGCAGACTGCGCGGATCGCCGACTCGAAGTCGTCGATCCGGGTGTCCGCCGGCGCCCAGCCCGATTCGATGTGCGCGAGCGCGACGCGATGATAGTCGCGCCTGAAGAAGCCGAGAAAATTCTGGGCGAGATAGTGCTTGTCGACTTCGGTGAGCGTTCCCATGATGCCGAAGTCGAGCGCGATGTAGCGGCCCTGCGGCGACACCAGGATATTGCCCGGATGCATGTCGGCGTGGAAAAAGCCGTCTCGAAAAACCTGGGTGAAGAAGATCTCGACGCCCGCGCGGGCGAGCCGCGGGATGTCGATGCCCTGCTCGTGCAGGGCCGTGACCTGGTTGACCGGCGTGCCGCGCATGCGCTGCATCACCATCACGTCCTCGGCGCAGTAATCCCAGTACACCTCGGGAACGACCAGCAGCGGTGAGCCTTCGAAGTTGCGTCTCAACTGGCTCGCGTTCGCGGCTTCGCGGATGAGGTCGAGCTCGTTTTCCAGGTGCTTCGCGAATTCGGCGATCACCGCCTGCGGCCGCAGCCGGCGGCCTTCGGCCCACGTGCGCTCGATCAGGCTCGCCGCGGCGTTGAGCAGCGCGAGATCGTTGGCGATGATCGACGCGATTCCGGGACGCAGCACCTTGACCGCGACTTCGGTGCCGTCGGGAAGCTCGGCGAGGTGCACCTGCGCGACCGAAGCGCTCGCAACCGGCACACGCTCGAAGCGGACGAACACTTCGTCGACCGGGCGCCCGTAGACGCGCTGCAGGGTCGCGAGGACCGCTTCGACCGGGAACGGCGGCACCTGGTCCTGCAGCATCGCGAGCTCGTCCGCGATGTCGGTCGGGAGCAGGTCGCGGCGAGTCGACAGGACCTGCCCGAACTTCACGAAAATCGGACCCAGCGCCTCGAGCGCCTTGCGCAGCCGGACCGCGCGCGGGGTCTTGTAGCGCCTCTTGAGCAGCAGCGCGTCGAGCACGTTTCGCAATGGCCGCGCACGCTCATGGTCGAGCGCGAACTCGTACAAGCCGAAGCGGACGCTGACCGAGATGATCTTGATCAGGCGGAAAATGCGCATTTATCTGCGCCAGGCGCGGGAGGGGAGGCAGACGCGCATCTTCGCGGACCCGAAGCGCATCATGCTTCGTCGGCGAGACGGCGCGTGAGCAGCGCGCAGCGCTTCTCGAGTCTGGCGGCGTCGTCGCGCAGGGTGTCGACGTCTCGGTTGAACCTTGCGAGCTCGCCCGAGCCGACCAGCACCGGGTTCTCAAAGGTCGTGTATTCCGCTGCCGCGTGAGCGAGGTTGATCACCGTATCGCGGCCCCACTGGTCGAGCGCTCGCGCCGCCGTGGCGATACGGTGCGCGGCGACATCGCCGAACACCCGGCTCATGTCTTCTTCGTAGTCCCACCGGATGTTGCGCGCGACGTGATCGATCGCTGCTGCGAGCTCGACGTCGCCGGTGACTTTCGCTTCGCGCCACGCGGCTGCGTCGCGCGCCGCCGCCCGCATGATGAGGCCGGGGGTCACTTCGATCGTTGCGTCTGCTGTCGTCTCGCCGCTCACGCGCGCGAGCTCTCCCTGCGGCGTGATGATCATCCGGACCTTCAGCGGCGGGCAGTTCACGACCGCGATCTTACCGGCGTGCGGCCGCAACTCCTCGAGCGCCCAGCTGTTCGCTCGCAGCAGGCGGTTGATGGCGGGTAAGGTGAGGGACTCCAACATAAAAAAAACCGGGCCGAAGCCCGGGATTGTGGACCTGAAGCGAAGCTTTAGGCCTGTTGTATGCCGGCGACCTGCCAGCCGGTGCGGCCGTCGAGCGGCTTCTCCAGATGCCAGACTTCGCTGAAAGGTTGCGGGTCGGTGCCGGGCGTTTCGCGGATCAGGCCTGAGAAGCGCACGCTGACGATGTAGCTGGCGTCCTCGGTGGCGACGTCGAGCACTTCCGCGTCCAGCGTAACGACTTCGGTTTTCTGCGGCGCATCGCCTGCGGCGCGCATGTCGGCCTCGATCTCGGCGGCGAGCGCCGGGGTGAGGAAATCGCGTATCGCCGCGAGGTCTTTGCGGTCGTGGGCCTCCTGCACCTTCAGGAAGTTCGCTTTCGCGTGCCGCACGAATTCATCGGCATTGAAATCCGCGGGCCAGCGGCGCGCTGCTGCCGGCGTGGGTGAGGAAGTCGTCGCGGCGATCGAGTGGGGGGCTGCTCCACCGCCTGTGTAAGACGGCGCCGGAGCGGGCGAAGCGCTCGGTTCTCCACCGCCGTAAGCGGTCGCGCCGGCGTAGCGCAGCGGCTGCTGCTGCGGAGTACCGCGGCCGCGGAACATGCGGATGAGGAAGAAGACGCCGACCACGATTGCGAGGATCAGCAGAATGCTGCCGAAGGCGCCACCGAGACCGTTGCCCATGAACATCGACGCGAGCCCTGCCCCGATGGCGAGGCCTGCGAGCGGTCCGAGCCATTTGCTCATTCCGGAAGCGGGCTTAGGCGGCGGCGCGGTGGCCGCGCCTTGAGCCTGTGCCGGGGTGTTCGGGGTGGCTTGCTGCGCGGGCGCTTTGGGCGCTGCCTGCGGGCTCGCCTGGCGCTGCGTGCCGACGCTGCGGCCGCCTCCGACGCGCTTGGCGTCGGCGTCGACCGCAATCAGCGACAAGCCGATCAGCGCGACGAGAATACTCAACAATTTATGCATGACGATCTCCTCCTGGGGAGTAACGGCTTGGATTATAACGGGTCGCTCCCCGCCGCCGTCATAAATCGAAAGTTGAGCCTCGGCCCCAAATCCAGGGCCCCGAAGCGAGCAGAGCGAGCCGAAGGAAAGGAGGTTCAAGGAGGGAAACCCTGGTTTCCTTCCTTGGTGTTTACCGGGCTACTCGAAGTAGCCGGCAGGCTACTTCGAGTAGCCGACCAGTTCGGAGATAAGGTAATCACCACGCACGCGGAGCGGGTATTCGCCGTCGCCGTCGCTGCCACCGCGAGAGTTATCGAAATGCTGCGAGTTGGCGGAGGTTCGCACCGCACGGCGGACGCTCGGCACGTACCAGTCGGTTTCGGTGATCTCTTCCTGGGACAGGCTGCCTTCCATGTTTCCGGCAAAGACCGAGCGCTCGACTTTGAGCGCGTCGAATTCCCCGGCCGGGACCCTGATGCGCTCCCAGCCGACCACCTTGCCGGCCACATGGGTGGCGTAGCTGCGCCCCGTGGCAACATCGGTCGATCGCAGCACGGTTTTCCAGCGCTTGCCGGGCGCCAGCGGATAGGCATACGCGGGGTAAATAGGCTGGTAGCGAAAACGCTGCGTATTCGTCAGCGGCAGCTCGCGGCCATTCCAGCCCGGCGCGTAAACGAGGGTGTCCAGCAGCCTGCCGTCATTGGTCAGGTTGACCAGAACCGCTTCGGCGTCCACGCGCGAGACTTCGTAGCGGTAAATGCCGCGCGGCAGCCCGGTCCAGCCGTCGTGGACGGCGTATTCCCAGTAATCGCCGGCCTTCAGCTGCGGCGCAGCCGCTGACGCGGGCGCATCGGCCGGCACGTAGGTCGACGGCGCTGCGCACGCGCCCATGAAGACTGCCGCAGCCATGCAAAACAGAAAGCGGTTCATGGTCATGGTCTTCCCTCCGAGAGGTCGAACACCTTACTGCGCCCCGTGGCGCACGAGCTCCGCGATCAGCCAGTCGCCGCGAACTCGCAGCGGCCTGCCCCTGCCGCCGCCACTGCGCGAAGTATCGAGGTGGCTCGAATTGCTTTCGGTTGCGACGACGTATCCGACTGCGGGCGCATACCAGTCGATTTGCATGATCTCTTCCTGCAACTGGAAGAATTCGGCATTGCCTGCATAGACGAAACGCCTGACTTCGAGCGCATCGAACTCCCCTGCGGGCACTCTGATGCGGCGCCAGCCGCCGACGCTCGCATGAACGTGGGTGTTGTAGCTCCTGCCCGTCGCCGGGTCGGTCGAGCGCACCACCCGCCGCCAGCTCTGGCCCGGGTAGAGCGGAAAGTCGTAGGCGGGGAAAGGCGGGTCGAAGCGGAAGCGCTGGAGATTGGGCAACGGGTGCTCCAGACCGTTCCAGCCGGCGGCGTAGATGAAAGCGTCGACGCGCTCACCGTCGCGGAATACGTCGACGACGATCCGGTTGTCGTCGACTCGCGCGACCGAATAGCGGTAAAGGCCTCGCGGAAAGCCGGTGTAGGCGTCGCGCACCGCGTATTCCCAGAACTGACCCTGCTGGATCGCGGGCCCCGGAACCGTTGCGGCTCCTACAGGCGGCGCTGCTTCAGGCGGCGTGGCGCAACCGGTCAACACGACGCAGGCGAAGAAGCTGCAGGCGAGGGCGCGCGCGCTATACGCCGCCGAGAATCGTTGGAATGTCATGTCGATGCGCCGCGAGTCAGCATTACCACCGGGCCGCGCGGTTTACCGTTCACCGCTTACCGTTTACGGCCCTCAGTACTTAACACCCTTGTGCAGCGCGATTATTCCCGCCGACAGGTTGAAATAATCGACTTTGTCGAATCCTGCCTGCTGCATCATCGTCTTGAGTGTTTCCTGGTCGGGATGCATGCGTATCGATTCGGCGAGATAGCGGTAGCTGTCGGCATCGCCCGCGACGGCCTCGCCGAGGCGAGGGAGCACGTTGAACGAATACGCGTCGTAAAGCGGCGCCAGCGGCTTCCACACGCGCGAGAACTCGAGCACCAGCAGACGGCCGCCGGCTCTCAGCACGCGCCACATTTCCGCGAGCGCGACGTCTTTGTGGGTCATGTTGCGAAGGCCGAACGCGACCGTGACACAGTCGAAAGTGTCGCTGGCAAAAGGCAGGCGCTCCGCGTCGCACTGCGCCACGGGCACGACGATGCCTTCGTCCATCAGCGAATCGCGTCCGACGCCGAGCATCGTGCCGTTGATGTCGGTCAGCACGACGGTTCCGGTGTCTCCGACGCGACGCACGAGCTCGCGAGTGAGATCGCCCGTTCCGCCGGCGACGTCGAGGACACGCTCGCCCGGGCGCACCATGCTCTGCTCGATCGCGAAGCGCTTCCAGACGCGATGCAGCCCGAGCGACATCAGGTCGTTCATCACGTCGTAGCGTTGCGCGACCGAGTCGAACACCCCGCCGACGCGCTTCGACTTTTCTTCTTCAGGGACTTCCTGGAAACCGAAATCGGTCGTCTTCATGTTTGATGTACTGCGCACCGATCAGGAATTCTCGCGGCTCGCGCCGGCTTCGCGCAGCCGCCCCAGATACTGCTGCCACATCGTGCCCTGCCGCTCGCCGTAGTCGTACAGCAGATCCCACGAGTAGATGCCGGTATCGTGCCCGTCGGAAAACCTGAGCTGCACCGCGTACTGGCCGACGGGGTCGACCGCGGCGATCTTCACGTCTTTCTTGCCGACCTGCAGAACTTCCTGCCCCGGCCCGTGGCCTCGCACTTCCGCCGACGGCGAATACACGCGAAGGAATTCAGAGGGCAGCCGAAAAGACTTGCCGTCCGCGAACGAAATTTCGAGGACCTGTGACGCCTGATGCAGGGTGATTGCGGTGGGGGCGGGGGCGGGCATGTTCTTAAAGGGATGAGGGATGACAGGAGGCGCCGCGGCGCGGCGTCCTGCCCGTTCGATGATATCAGTCGAGCGCCGCGGCAAGCGCGCTTGCGAGCGCGGCGGTGCCCGCTTCGCGCTGCACGCTTTCAGCCGGACGCTGCGCGGCGGCCCAGATCGGCTGCGGGAAATGCGGGTCGTCGCTGAAGCGCGGGATCACGTGCCAGTGCAGGTGAGGCACATGATTGCCAAGGCTCGCGAGATTGATCTTTGCAGGCTCGAGTTGTTCGCGCAGCACCGACTCGACCGCGAACACGATTTCCATCAGGTGCATGCGATCGTCGTCGGACAGGTCGGTCATTTCCCTGACATGAGCGCGCCAGATGACGCGGCAGAAGCCGGGATAGCCCGGCTCGCTCACATGCACGACCCTGCAGCGCTCGTCCTGCCACAGGAGCTCACCGCCGGTCCGGTCGCACAGCTCGCACATCATGCGTCACGCCCTTCTATCGTTCGTTCCCGAAAGACCAGCGCGCCGCTGCGCGCGCAAGGGTCACGCCGCGATTGACCGCTTTGCGGCGCCAGTCGACCGCAGCGGGGCACAGCGCTTCGCGAAGGCGCAGCTTGGTCGGGTGGACTATGCTGCCGTCGCCGTGAAAATGCCAGCGGTTCTCCTCCCGCAGCGCGTGCAGCACCTTGAGCGGCGGATAGGTTCCGATTTCCTGCAGCGCGAAATCGATGCGGCTGCGCGGCAGCAGGTGCGAAAGCGCCGAGCCGTAGCTTCCCCGCACCGTGTACGCGACCGAAGGACGGTTCGGGTCGACGAGGGTGCGCCCCAGCGCGCCGCCGAGCGCGGACGGCGCGGTGGCGGAAGCGCCGGGCTCGAGCACGACCGTGTCGGTGCCGCGCCGGCCGAGGCCGGTGTGAAGATCGAGCGCGAAAACGTAGGCCGCGTAACCGACGTGCTCCTGAAGCCAGGCGCAGAAAAGACGCGGCCCTTCCTGCAGCTCGCGTCCCCCGAAGAAAAGCCCGCGGTCGAACTCGTACTGGCCTTCGGCGATCGCCTGCTTCACGCGGTGAAAGCCGCGCCTCATCGCAAGCGCAGCCGCGCGCACCGGGAAACCGTCTCGTGCGGGAGGAGATGGAGGATTGAGCAGCGGGTCGAGCACCCGATACAACTCGGGCGCGCCGGTGAACGCTTCGCCGTTGACCAGGAAATTGCGGTTGAGGTCGACGTTGTTCTCGTTGGTGCGCCGCAGCCACGCCATCCCGTACGGGTTGAGGACATGGACGAGGATCACCGCTTCCTCGGGCCCCGGCGCCGGCGGCGAATCGAGGAGCGCGAGCTGCACGGCGGAGCCGGTATAAGCCTCGACGCCGTGCATTCCGGTCGTGTGCAGAAAGACGTGTCGCGGACGCGGCGCGCCGAGCCATGCGATATCGATCGCGAGCGGTTCTCCGCGAGGCCCGGCCGCCGTAAGGCCGATCGTGTGCAGCGCCGCACCGGCGGCGGTGGCCGCTTCACGAAACCGGGAGCGGGCGGTCGTGTAGTCGGGGGAGAACCAGGATTCAGGATTCGGCATTCAGGATTCAGCGACGGCGTGCCGGGGATTCTAAATGCTGCGGATGTTGCATGCAGCGCCTTTGCATCGGCGCGCCGCGCTCCACGCCGATGAATCCTGAATGCCGACCGCCGAATCCTACAACAGGACGCGCTCGATACCGCCCTCGTTGGCCTTCGCCACGTAATCGGCCATCCAGTTTTCCCCGAGCAGGTGTTTTGCCATTTCGACGACGATGTAGTCGGCGGTGGTGCCCGAGTCGTTGTCGTAGCGCGAAAGGCCCTGCAGGCACGAGGGGCACGAGGTCAGCACTTTGACTTCGCCTTTGAAGCCGTCGGCGCGCAACGCGTCCGCACCGAGCTTCATCTGGAATTCCTTGCGAAAGCGAACCTGTGTCGCGATATCGGGACGGGCGATCGCAAAGGTTCCGGACTCGCCGCAGCACCGGTCGTTGAGCGCGACGGGCTGGTTCATGAGCTCGTTCACCACCTTCAGCGGCTGATACTGCTTCATCGGGGTATGGCACGGGTCGTGATACATGTAGCGCACACCGTTGACGCCCTCGAGCTTCACGCCTTTTTCGAGCAGGTACTCGTGGATGTCGAGCAGGCGGCACCCCGGAAATATCTTGTCGAACTCGTAGCTTTCGAGCTGGTCGAGACATGTCCCGCACGAGACGATCACCGTCTTGATGTCGAGATATGCGAGCGCGTGCGCAACGCGGTGGAACAGCACGCGGTTGCTCGTGATTATCTGCTGGCCTTTTTGCTCTTCGCCCGCGGCAGTCTGCGGGTAACCGCAGCAGAGATAGCCGGGAGGCAGCACGGTCTGCACGCCCATGTCGTATAGCATCGCCTGGGTCGCGAGCCCGACCTGGCCGAACAGGCGCTCCGAGCCGCACCCGGGGAAATAAAAGACCGAGTCCGAATCGCCGTTCGCTTTCCGCGGGTCCCTGATGATCGGCACGGTACGCGGGTCTTCGATGTCGAGCAGCGCGCGCGAGCTCTTCTTCGGTAGCCCTCCCGGCATCGGCTTGTTGATGAAGTGGATCACCTGCTGACGAACGGTCGGCTTGCCGGTGGTCGACGGCGGCAGCCGTGTCTGCTTCTGGATCAGGCCGAAAGCCTTCGCGGCGCGGTGCGCGAGACGCTGCGCCGAGTAGCCGATGCGGATCATGCCGGTGCGCATCGCGTTGATCGTCGTCGGGTCGGTCGCGCTGAGGAACATCATCGAGGCGGCGATGCCGATCTTGGGCCTGCGCTTGCGGGTGCGGCGCAGGTAGTTGCGCATCACCACCGAGACGTCGCCGAAGTCGATATCCACGGGGCACGGTTTGAGGCACTTGTGGCAGACCGTGCAGTGGTCGGCCACGTCGCCGTATTCCTCGAAGTGCTTGAGCGAAATCCCGCGGCGAGTCTGCTCCTCGTAAAGGAACGCTTCGGTCAGCAGGCTGGTCGCGAGGATCTTGTTGCGAGGGCTGTAGAGCAGGTTCGCGCGCGGCACGTGGGTCGCGCACACCGGCTTGCACTTGCCGCACCTCAGGCAGTCCTTGATCATGTCGGTGACCTTGCCGATGTCCGACTGTTCCAGGACCAGGCTTTCCGCGCCGATCAGCGAGAAGCTCGGGGTATACGCGTTGCGCAGGTCGGCCCCGGGAAGGAGCTTGCCTTTGTTGAATCGCCCTTCGGGGTCGACTCGCTGCTTGTAGTCGGTGAAATCCTGGATCTGCCTGGGATCGAGGTAATCGAGCTTGGTGAGCCCGATGCCGTGCTCGCCCGACACCACCCCTTCGAGCGAGATCGCGAGCTTCATGATGCGGTCCACCGCTTCGCCGGCCTCCTGCAGCATCTCGTAATCGTCGGAATTCACCGGGAGGTTGGTGTGCACGTTGCCGTCGCCGGCGTGCATGTGCAGCGCGACGAACACGCGGCTGCGAAGCACCGACTTGTGCGTCGCGCTGATCGCGGCGATCACCTTCGAGAACGGGCGCCCGTCGAAGATGTCGCAAAGCTGCGCGCACAGCTCGGTCTTCCACGAGACGCGGAGCGTGTAGTCCTGGAGCAGATGGAAAAGCGTGCCTTCGCGGCCGTTGCGAACGGCTACACCGATCGCAACGGCGTATGGAGGCGGCGCCTGCGATTCGAGCGACGACAGCGGCTGATCGATATGATCGAGCAGCCAACGCCAGCGGACTCTGGCCTCGCCGATCAGCGCGCTCGCGCGCTCGACACGGTCGCCGAGGAGATCCTGCGCGGTTCCCATCGTTTCGTCCCTGTCGCTGAGCGGCAGCTCGCCTCGCAGCAGGGTCTCGAGCGCGTCGGTGAGCTTCAACTTGTTGCGGATCGAGAGCTCGATATTGATGTGCTCGATGCCGTCCGAGTAACCGCCGAGGCCTTCGAGCGGGATCACAACGTCTTCGTTGATCTTGAACGCGTTGGTGTGCTTCGAGATCGCAGCGGTTCGCGCGCGGTCGAGCCAGAACTTGCGGCGCATGTCGGGCGTGACCGCGATAAAGCCTTCAGCGTGACGCGCGTTTGCGAGACGCACCACGTGCGAGGCCGCAGCGGCGACCGCGTTCTCGTCTTCGCCGACGATGTCCCCGATGAGGATCATCTTCGGGCGGCCGGGGCGGCGCGCCTTCGTCGCATAACCGACCGCTTTCACGTAACGCTCGTCGAGGTGCTCGAGACCCGCGAGCAGGGCGCCGCCGGGTTTGGTGTCGAGATAGCGGCGGATTTCGACGATCGAAGGGACGGCTTCGTGCACCGAGCCGAAGAATTCCAGGCATACCGTGCGGATCGCGGGCGGCATCCGGTGCAGGATGAAAGTCGCCTGGGTGATGATGCCGTCACAGCCTTCTTTCTGGATCCCGGGGAGACCGCCGAGCGCCTTGTCCGTGACGTCTTTGCCTAAACCCCGCTTGCGGAAAACGGAACCGGGGATTTCCAGTATCTCGGGCTCACCGTAGGGCTTCTTGCCGTCGTTTTCGAATCGCGTCAGCCTGAATCGCGCGAGAGGGATGTCGTGGATCTTGCCGAGGTTGTGGTCGAGCCGCTCGACGAGGAGCCAGCGCGCATCGGGCATGACCATTTTCCACGACGCGAGGTTGTCGAGCGCCGTGCCCCAGAGGACCGCCTTCTTTCCGCCGGCGTTCATCGCGACATTGCCGCCGATGCACGAAGCGTCGGCCGAAGTCGGGTCGCACGCGAAGACGAGGCCTGCGCCTTCGGCGACTTCCATCACCCGCCGCGTGACCACACCTGCGCCGCAGCGCACGACCGCGACTTCGCGTTCCAGGCCGGGAAGGACCACTCTGTCGATCGTGCTCAGCGCCTCGAGCTTTTCGGTGTTGATGACCGCCGAGAGCCGCGTGAGCGGTATCGCCCCGCCGGTGTAACCGGTCCCGCCGCCTCGCGGGATGATCGTCAGGCCCAAGTCGATGCACGCCTGGACGATCGGCGCGACCTCTTCCTCGGTGTCGGGAATGATGACGACGAAGGGGTATTCGACTCGCCAGTCGGTCGCGTCGGTCACGTGAGAGACGCGCGCGAGCCCGTCGAACTGCACGTTGTCCTTGCGCGTGACGCCCGCGAGGCGTCCGGTCACGCGCTTGCGCAAGTCGTAGGTCGAGCGAAACTGCGCTTCGAAGGTGTCGACCGCACGGCTCGCGGCGGCGAGCAGGCCGGTCACTCGCTCGTCGGTGCGCTTCTTGCGCCGCGCTTCGATCGCATCGAGGCGCTCGCGCATCTCGGCAATCAGCGCGGCGCGGCGCTTCGGGTACTGGATGAGCTCGTCTTCGATGTAAGGATTGCGCGACACGACCCAGATGTCGCCCAGCACCTCGTAGAGCATCTTTGCGGAGCGCCCGGTGCGCCGCTCGCCGCGTAGCGCGTTGAGCGCGTCCCAGGAGGGCTCGCCGAGCAGACGCAGGACGATCTCGCGGTCCGAGAACGACGTGTAGTTGTAGGGTATTTCGCGAAGGCGGGCGGTCATGGGGAGCCGGCACTGCCGGAGATCGAAGCGGCTACGCGCGTAGTGATGGGTGTTGCGGAGGGATTGCTGCGGACTTTCAAGGCCTTATGGTAACGGCCTTGAGAGTTGCCGTAAACCACGAAGAACAAAAGGTTTTTATGTTGGAAGAGGAACATGGGAGTGCAGAGAGGCAAGCGCGGTGCCGCGATTCTGCCACCGGGGTGCGAGACGTCGCGCGCTCACGCCATGAATGCGGCGATCGCGGCGTAGCGCGCGAGCTTGCCGGCCGCGATGAAGGTCGTCGCAGCCGCTGCATTCATCCGCAGCCACCCCGCGGCGACGCAGAGCGGATCGCCGATCAGCGGCACCCACGCGAGCAGCAGCGCCGGGCTGCCGTAGCGCTGCAACAGCGCGAGTCCTTTCATCGGCGTCGTCCGCGCATCGGCGCGTTCAAGACCTTTCATCGGCATTGTCCGCGCATCCGCGCGCTCAAGGCCTTTCAGCGGCTTCGGTCGCGGTATCGCGCGGCCGATCGCGTACGAGGTGAGGCCGCCGAGCGTGTTTCCCAGCGTCGCGATCCCGATCAACGTCCATTTTTTGTCGGGGTACAGCTCGAGCACGCCGTAGAACACGAGCTCCGACCCGCCGGGCAGCAAAGTCGCGGCGAGAAAGCTGCTCGTGAAGAGCGTCCAGTAGCTGGTGATCGGGTCCATGGGCGGATCGGGGCGCGCGGGGGTGCGTGATAAACTCGCGTCTCTTTGCTTTAAGGGCAGGCGCCGGGCGCGAGTGGGTGTTCGGCAGCGAAATCCGACATGGCCGAACCCGCACTGATCTCCGAAGATTACCGCAGGATGCAGTCGGAGCTGCACCGCAACCCGAGCTACGGCGTCGCTTCGCTCGAGTACGCGCCGCTTGTCGGCAAGGTCATGCAGGTGGCGGGTATGACCGAGATACTCGACTACGGCGCCGGCAAAGGCAGGCTCGGGGTCGCGCTGCAGGAGATGATCGAGCAGCGATTGACGATACACCATTACGAGCCTGCCATGCCGCAGTGGGCGCAGCCGCCGCAGCCGTGCAATTTCGTCGCGTGCATCGACGTGCTCGAGCATATCGAGCCCGAGCTCATCGACAACGTTCTCGACGACCTGAAGCGCGTAACTGCACGAGTCGGCGTTTTCACCGTGCATACGGGGCCTGCGGCCAAAGTGCTGCTCGACGGACGCAACGCCCACCTCATACAGAAACCCAGCTCGTGGTGGCTTCCGAAATTCACGGAGCGTTTCGAGCTCGTGACGTTCAACCGGCTGACCATGGGTTTCTGGGTCGTCGTAGAGCGCAAGCCGGCGTGACACTGCGACGCTTCCTGTAGTTCTTTTATATTCCGCTGTAGAACAAGAGGTTTTGCCATGAGCTACGCAATCGAATTTACCGGTCCGATCACCCTTCCCGTCGCCGAGAGCAACCAGGCATTCCCGGTCGGACGCATCTATTGTGTGGGACGAAACTACGCCGAGCACGCGCGTGAGATGGGGCACGACCCGGATCGCGAGCCGCCGTTTTTCTTCATGAAGCCCGCCGATGCGATCGTCATGAGCGGCGCCACGATTCCATACCCGCAGGTCACGAAGGACCTGCACCACGAGATCGAAATGATCGTTGCGATCGGCAAAGGCGGCGCTGACATCCCCGTCGAGAAGGCGCTCGATCACGTGTTCGGCTATGGCGTGGGTCTCGACATGACGCGCCGCGACCTGCAGGGCGAAGCGAAGAAGATGGGCCGCCCGTGGGAAATGGGCAAGGCGTTCGACAACTCGGCCCCGTGCACCCCGCTCAAGACCGTCGCAATGGTGGGCCATCCCGCCAAAGGTGCGGTCTGGCTCAAGGTCAACGGCAAGGTCACGCAGAAAGGCGATCTCGCCGAGATGATCTGGAACGTTCCGGAGACGATTTCGTATCTCTCGAAGCTCATCACGCTGCGAGCGGGCGACATCATCATGTCGGGAACGCCTGCGGGCGTGGGGCCGGTCCACGCCGGGGACGAGCTCGAAGGTCACGTCGACGGCGTCGGCGACCTGACGATCAGTTACGCGAAGTAACCCTGAGCGCGGCGAGCGCCATGCCTGAAGCGTCAGCAGCAAAGCCCGACGCGGAATTCCAGGCGCTCGTTCGCGCCAAGTACACCGGTGATCCGGCGGCGATGACCGCGCTCGGCGCGCGTCTCGTCGTCGGCAACGAAGCGCCCCTCGCGCCGGCCGATGGCGCCGCCCTCATTGCGGAAGCCGCGCAGCAGGGCGACCCCGCTGCGTGGGCGTATCTCTCGGTGCTTTCGGCGGCCGGAGTCGCACTCACTCAAAGCTGGTCCGGGGCTTACGCAGCGCTTGAGCGTGCGGGCGCACTCGGGGACTCGGGCGCTTCGGCGCAGCTCGAGCTGCTGCGCGGCATCGGCATCGGCGCCGCTACGGCAATCGACGCGTGGATCACGGGCGCGAGCTGCGAGACGTTGCGGGTAAGCCCGCGCTTCGTGACCTGCGCCGGACTTCTACCGCCGGCGCTGTGCGCTCATCTGATCGCGCGCGCGACGCCGAGGCTGGCGCAGGCGAGGGTGTTCGACGCGAACAAGGGCGTGCTGAAAGTCGATCCGATGCGCAGCAGCACCAATGCGATTTTCTCGCTCATCGAAACCGACTTCGTCACCCAGCTCGTGCGTGCGCGCATCGCACGGGCTGCTCAAGTCGCGACCGACGCGCTCGAGCCGCCTGAAGTACTCCATTACTCGATCGGCGAGAGCTATCGGCCGCACGTCGATTTCTTCCATCCGCAGCTGCCGAATTTCGCGGAGCAGATGCGCGTCAAAGGCCAGCGTATCAAAACGTGCCTGGTCTATCTCAACGACGACTTCGAAGGCGGCGAGACCGAGTTTCCCAAGCTGAAGATCAAATATCGCGGCAGCGTCGGCGGCGCGCTGATCTTCGAGAACGTGCGTGCGAACGGCGCCGGCGAGATGCAGACGCTGCACGCGGGGTTGCCGCCGACGCGCGGCGAGAAGTGGCTTTTTTCCCAGTGGATCCGAAGTAAAGCGCAGCCGATCGCGTGACGATCCTGAAATCGTTCCCGTATTGTCGTTAGAGGAGGCTGTATGCAAAAAAGAAAACTCGGAGAGAACGGACCCGAAGCTCCGGCGCTCGGCCTGGGCTGCATGGGCATGTCGATCAGCTACGGCGAGCCCGACGACGAGGAGTCGATCGCCACCATGCATCGCGCGCTCGACCTCGGCGTCAACCTCCTCGTCACGTCCGATGCCTACGGCAACGGGGTCAACGAAGAGCTCGTCGGCAAGGCGATCAAGGGAAAGCGCTCGAGGTTTCTCATCGCGACCAAGTTCGGGAATCTCGCGCTCGCGGGGCGCGCGAATGACGGCGCCGCGCCGGCGCTTTCGGGTGGCCATCCGGATTACGTGCAGCAGGCGTGTGACCGGAGCCTGAGGCGCCTCGGCGTCGATCACATCGACATCTACGGTCTGCATCGTGTCGATGCGAGCGTGCCGATCGAAGAGACGGTGGGCGCGATGTCGCGGCTCGTCGAGCAGGGCAAAGTGCTGCACCTCGCCCTGTCCGAAGCCGGAGCGCAGACGATCAGCCGCGCACACAAGGTGCACAGAATCACCGCAGTCGAAACCGAATACTCCCTGTGGAGCCGCGACGTCGAGCAGGACGTGCTGCCCGCGTGCCGCGAGCTCGGCATCGGTTTCATGGCGTACGCGCCGCTGGGCCGCGGCTTTCTGACCGCGACGATCAAGACGCTGGACGCGCTCATCCCGAAAGACCGGCGGCGCGATCATCCTCGTTTCGACGCGGCCAACCTCGAGCGGAACCGTGAGCTGCTGCAGCCGCTCGAGGCCGTCGCCGCCGCGAAGCGGGCGACCCCTGCGCAGATCGCGCTCGCGTGGCTGCTCGCGCAGGGCGGGGACATCGTGCCCATTCCCGGCACCAAACGGCGCAAGTACCTCGACGAGAACAGCGCCGCCGCCGAGATCTCGCTCACTGCTGAAGAAGTGGCGCGGCTGACTGCCGCGTTCGCACCGGGGGTTACCGCAGGGACGCGCTATCCGGAGAAACAGCTCAAAGCGCTCGGCATCTGAAACGCTACAAACGCCGCCCGCTACTCGACGCTCAGACCATTCCCGTAGAGCAGGGTGACGTTCACGCGGCGGTTCTCGTATCCCGGCTTGAAGCGCATCGAGTCGGTGACGTGGATGAGGCTGGAGTCGAACAGCACACAGCGGTTTTCCCGGTAGGGCACGCGCACGGGTTTGGCGCCATGGAGCTTCACGTACGCCGCGAGTCGTTCCGGATCGCTGTTGTAGTTCGCGAAAGTCCAGCTCCTGGGCACCGGCAGATCGTACACGACCATCCCGCCGGTCGTGAGGTCCTCGCACGCTTCATCCGGGGTGATCCAGAAGTTGACGTTCACTTTCGCGAAGTCGGCGTGCATCTTGATACCCTGCATGCGCTGGTCGTACTTGTATCCCCATGCCTGCAGCAGCGGCTCGTCGCCTATGACCTGGGGCATAGCCTTGCGCAGCTGGTCGGCGATTGCGAGCAGCACCGGCGGACTGAATCCAAGGGCCACGAGCGCCCCGACGTAACCGTGCCGGTTATAGCTTTTCCAGACCGTGGCTTCTTCGCAAAACGCGCGCAAAGCTTTGAGCGCTTCGGGCGACAGGAAGTCGTCTATGACCACGAGCCGCTCCGAAAGATAAGTGCCCTCGATCGCGGTGTAATCGTTCTGCCCGAGCGCGCGGGCGCCGAAAGGCGTCAACGGCACGTGGTAGTGCGTGCCGAGCACTCGCGTCAGGGTCTGGGCTTTCGCGCCCTCCGGGCTGAACGTCGTCTGCGGATCGCCTGACTGTGCGTAGTACGGCGCGAGCACGGCGAGCGCCTCACGCCCCGCGGCTTCGAGCTTGCCGCGCCGCTGCAGCAGCTCGAGCTGCTCGTAATCGTGGCGCAGGCGCGGCTCCGGTATCGGCCACGGCAGCGCCTTGAAAGTGTCGCCCCTCGCTTCGGAGGCAGCGAGAGATTCACGAAACAGCCGCCCGGCGCTGTCTATCTCGCCATGATTCAGCGCGTCGAGCGCGCGCCAGTACTGCGATTCGACGTCGGCACCGATCTCGGGGCCGTACTGCGTGGCGAGCGCCTCCAGTTCGGCGCTGTTTCCGTCCAGCGCGTAAATTTGAGCGAGTGCCCTGATCGCTTCGGTCGAGGTGGGGGCGGAGGTCAGCGCCGCACGGTAGGCGTCGATCGCCTTGGCGCGGCGGTCCAGACCCGAATACGTTTTGCCGAGCTCGATGTGAAAATCGGGCGGGACAGCGGTCGGGTCTTCCAGCTTTTCGAAAGCGGCCAGCGCGGCGTAGTAATCCCCGAGCCTGTTCTGGCAGCGCATGATCTGGAGGATCGCCTGGGGCGCCCCCGGGTTCAGGCCGCCGGCGCGCCGGGCGCTTCCGAGTGCATCGTGGAAATTGCCGTCCTCGTAGCTCGCAACGCTGAGCGCGATCAG
>JAQGMV010000160.1 GCA_028292225.1 Betaproteobacteria bacterium | reverse complement strand
CGCGAAACCGGCGAAGACCGGCTCGCACGTCTTGACCGCGGCTTTGGGGCCGCTCGCGTACACCGAGATGTCCTTGACCGCCGCCTGCGCGCCGGTGCCGCTGATCGGGCAGTCGAGCACGATCACCCCGCGCTCTTCGCACACGTCGCGAACCCCGAGCTTGACCTCGAGTGGAAGCGTGCTCGCTTCGATCACGATCGTTCCCGGGGGCGCACCGTCGATCAGTCCATCTTTCCCGAAGAACGCCGCATCGACGGCCTCGAGGCTGGGGAGCGACGTGATCACGACCGGGCTGCGCGAAGATACATCGGACACGGTCCTGGCGACTTTGCCGCCGAGCCCTTTCAATTCCGCGCGCCGCTTCGCGTCCACATCGAAACCGATCACCTCGAAACCGGCGGCGCGCAGGTGCTTCGCATACGCGCCCCCCATGATCCCGAGCCCGACCTGCCCTACGGTCCGCAGCACCGGGCCCTCCTCCCTGGCCTTCTTTCTCGTTTGCATGGTGTCGTGGTTGGATTTGTTATTAGCCGGCCCATGATAGCCGCGCGCCGCGCTGTCGCGCAACGCGCACGTTGCGCGCCGGCTTGCTCCTTTAGAGCGCCCCGCCGAAGAGATTCAGAGCAGTGCGGAACGACACGTCCTCACGTTCTTTCTCGGTCAGTCGCGGCGTGGCCTCCAGCCGCTCGACGGGTTGCTCTTCGCCCATGTCGAAAGGCGAATCGGTGCCGAGCACGACCCGCTCCGAGCCGACGGTGTCGATGAGATGGCGCACCGCCTGCGGGCTGTGCGTCAGCGCGTCGAAGTAGAACTGCCTGAACATTTCCAGCGGCTTCGACTGCGTCACCGCCGCGGTGTCGGGCCGCACCTTGTGTCCATGCTCGAAGCGGCCGATCTGGTACGGCAGGAAGCCGCCGCCGTGCGCGAGCAGCATCCTCATGTCCTTCAACTCGTCGAGCGCGCCGCTGAACATGAGCTTGCCCATCATGATCGTCGTCTCGAGCGGATTGCCGATGAGATTGGTCAGGTAATAGCACTCGAGCCGGCCGCCCGAGCCCTGGGTGTTCGGGTGCGCGAAGATCACGACCTTGAGCTCCTGGATGCGGCGCAGCACCGGGCGGAACTTCGGATCGGCGAGTTCTTCCTCGCCGATCGCGCAGCCCATCTCGACCGCCTTGAATCCGTATTCCTTCACCACCCGCTCGAGCTCGGCGATGGCCGCGTCCGGATGCTGCATCGGGAGCGTCGCCATCCCGCGCAGGCGGTCGGGCTTTTTCGAGACCATCTCAGCGACACCCTGGTTGACCAGCTTCGCGGTCTTCAGCGCGAGATCCGCGTCCTTCAGGTTGTAGAAGAACGACTGGGGACCGGGGGAGATCACCGAAATCGTGAGCCCCTTGCGATCCATCGACTCGAGCTTTGCATCCGCGTCGTAAAACTCCGGGATCAGATCGAAGCGCGTTTTCCCGCGAACGAAGACGCGCTTGTGTCCCTCGCCTTCGATGCGCGTGTTGTAAACGTCGGGCTGGTCGCGCATCGCTTGGACGATCGTTTCCGGGATGACGTGGCTGTGCAAATCGATACGCTTCATTCCTACTCCTCGTTGGGGGAACTGTCATTCTGGCGCACGCCAGAATCCATTTTGATTGGCCACGCCTTACCGAGCCGCTGCCTTGCGCTTCGTGCGGGTCGTGCCGCCACGGCCTGCGGTCGGCCGCGGCCCGTGCGCAGCCGGCAGGCTGAACAGGCCCATGTCGAACAGGTGATTGGTTTCCGCGGTCACGATCTGCGACACCTCTTCCACCGCCGCAGGCAGCGGGCGCTCCGCAGGCAGGCCGACCATCAGGATGCGGTGTACCGTCGCGTCGGCGATCTGGAAGGCTTCGATGCGGCCGGCGCGCACGTCGTCGTGGAACGTGGAGAGCGGCATGATCGCGGGGCCGATCCCGCGCAGCAGCAGCCGGCGTATCGCCTCCACCGCGTCGACTTCGGCTTCCACATTGAGCCGTGCGCCGTAGCGCGCGAGTTGCTCGTCGACGATCGAGCGTATCGCTTCGGTCGTAACCACCGGGATGCGCGAGAGCTCGGGCAGCGTGTAGAAGCGCCGCGCGCCGCGCGCCTGCGGCGGCGCGAGCACGACGATGGGCTCCGAGATCAGCGGCAGCAGACGCAGCGCCCGGCTCGGCGCGGGGCTCGTGAGCACCGCGAGGTCGACGCGCCCGGTCAGCAGGCTGTCGTAGAGCTGGGTGCTGAACCCTTCGACCACTTTCAGCGCGACCTGGGGACACTGGCGACGCACCCGCTCCATGATGCCGGGCAGCAGCATCGGTCCGGTGGTCGGGGACAGACCGAGGATCACGCGCCCCTTCGGCACTTCGGAAGTCGAGCGCAACTCCTCGCGCGCGCGGGCGAGCTCGCGAACGATGCGCCGGCAGTGATCGAGGAACTGCAGACCTGCGCCGGTGAGGCGCACACCGCGCGGCAGTCTCACGAGGAGCTCGGTTCCGAGCTCCTCTTCGATGCTGCGCACGTGCCGGCTCAGCGCCGGCTGTGCGATCCCGAGATGCTCGGAGGCGCGCGTGATGCTGCCGAGGTCGGCGATCTGCACGAAATAGCGGATGCTGCGTAAATCCACGCGGGTTTGAGTGTGCCGGGAGGTGGGGCGCGTCAGCCGCGACCGCCTATGAGCGGTGCGGCGAGCAGGCGCGAGCGATGCGAAGTTGGCATGAAACCCGCCGAACGTCAACCCGCGCGAGGCCGGCTTCTCCCTCTTGCGCACTGCGGCATCGATGTGATCGCGATGCTTCTGCCATGCCGAACCGGCATGGCACGGATTCATTATTGATATTTGTCAGGCGTGGCTGCGCATCGCTAACATCGGCCTCCATGTCTGCTGGCCTTCTTTGATCCGCGGATCGCTACGCGAGCTGCGGGTTTCAGCTTTTCCTGCAAGGAGTCTTTCTTGAAACAAATCAATGTTGGCGTGATTGGCACCGGCTGGTGCGGGGGCATCCGCGCCGAAACCTGCGCGGCCCACGCGCTGGTCAAGGACCTGCACATCGCCGAGAATCGCCCGGAACGCCTTGCCGAAATGGCGCAGAAAACAGGCGCCAAGACCGCCACCGCGGACTACCGCGAGATCCTCGACATCAAGGACATCGACGCGGTGATGATCTCCGCGACCCCGGAAGCGCTGCACTACCCGATGGCGCGTGAAAGCCTGTTGGCGGGCAAGCACGTGTTCCTCGAAAAGCCGATTGCGCTGGAGTTGCACGAAGCCGACGACCTGATTGCAATCGCGAGGCGCAACAAGGTCAAGTTCACGATCGGCTATTCGCAGCGCTTCAACTCCAAATACGCTTACGTCAAACGCTGCATCGAAGACGGCACGCTCGGGCGTCCGGTGAGTGCGCTGGTCAGCCGCCACATCACGCGCGGTCTCGGCAAGAAGATCACCGGGCGCAGCAAGCTCTCGCCCGCCGCGATGGAAGCGACGCACGATCTCGACTTCGTGCTCTGGTGCCTCGAGCCCGCCAAACCGATACGCGTGTACTCGCAGAGCAATTACGGCGCAATGCGTGACGCGACCGGCGCGGACATCCCCGACAACCAGTGGATCACCGTGACCATGGACAGCGGCTTGTCCTTCGTCGTGGGCGGGGGCTGGAGCCTGCCGCCGGGCTATCCGAACTTCTCGACGACCTGGATCGAGATGATCGGAACCGAAGGCGCGGTCATCGTCGATGACAGCCATCGCGACGTCGTCATCAACACGATGAAAGACGGCATGCGGCTGCCGATGTCCTCGATGCCCGGTGAGTTCGTGAATCACACCTACGCCGGCCCGATGCAAAGGGAAACGACGCACTTTCTCGAAGCCGTCGCGTACGACCGGCCGGTGCTCGTCACCGCCGAGCAGGCGCGCCAGGTGATGGAGGTCTACGTTGCCGCGGACCTGTCCGCCGAACGCAACGAGCCGGTGAGCCTGCCGCTTCCGGAATCGCGCCAGGCCGCGGCCGCAGCATAGGATATCGAGATGAAAAAACAACCCAAACGGATAGGCCTCGCCATCGTGGGCGCGGGGCGCGTCGGACTCATCCGCGGCGAGATCGCGAAGCGTTATCCGCAGGTCGACTGGATCGGTCTCGCGGAAAAGAATCCCGATCGGGCAAAACTTGTCGCCGAAAAAGTCGATGCCGACTTTGTCACCGCGGACTTTCGCGAGCTCCTGAAGCAACCCGAAGTCACCGCGGTCATCGTGTCGACCGACGAGCACCTGCACGTCGACCCGATCATGGCGGCGCTCGAGCGCAAGCTCCCGATGATGATCGAGAAGCCGCTCGCGACCGATCTCGCCGAATCGGCGGCTACGCTCGAAGCCATCGAGGCAGCCGGGGTCGACGCGGTGATCGGATATACCCAGCGGTTTCGCCGCCGCTGGCTGGTGGCCAAGGAGAAAGTGCGCACCGGCGCGCTCGGCGATGTGACGATGGTTACTTCACGCGCCTTCATGAACCGGCTGGTCGCGATCGACAACTACAAGCGCACCGACAATCCGTCGGAGATTTCGCCGATGGTGATTTCGGGCACCCACGCGCTCGACATCGTGATGTGGCTGATGGAAGCGAAGAAACCGGTCGAGGTCTACGCGCGCTCGGTCGACAAGGCGCTCGGCCCGAAATGGAAGGGCATCGACGGCACCGGCTACGTCATCACATTCGAAGACGGATCGATCTACCACGGCGTGATTTCGTGGGCCCTGCCTGAAGTGTGGCCCGGCGCGGTCTATAGCCTCGAAGTCGGCGCGGTCGGCACCGAAGGCGTGCTCACGATCGACGACACGCATCGCGACATCGTTCTCGCGGTCAACAAGGCGCAGGGTGAAGGGTACGCGCCTCATGAATCGCGCAGGGTCGACTTCCTGACGAGCTATCCGGTCGGCGACATGGCGCTCGGGGAGTTGCGCGGCCCCATGCGCGAAGAAACGAACTCGTGGCTGACGCGTCTGTCGCTCGGGCTCACGACCCAGCACGCGACGGCCGCGGAAGGACACAATCGCCTCATGCTGACCAAGGCGATCGATCTTTCAGCCCGGCTCAAGCAGCCGGTGTCACTTCCGATCAGCGCGGGAGACGAGAAGCGCGGCCGATAGAGCGGCGCTCGTGCAGCAAAACAAAAGAGGAGGACGCAACATGGTGGAATCGACGTGGCGACATGCGGTGGTTGCCGGGGCGCTGTGCCTCGGGGCCGCCATGCAACAGGTGCAAGGCGCTCAAGACGCAGCCAGCGCGTATCCTACCCGGCCAGTTAGGATGATCGTGCCGTTCGCGCCGGGCGGCGCGTCGGATCACGTGGCGCGCATCATCCAGCAGCGGATGGTCGAGTTGCTCGGCCAGCAGGTCGTCATCGAGAACCGCGCCGGCGCAGCGGGCAATATCGGTGTCGAAGTCAGTGCGCGCGCCAACCCCGACGGCTATACCTTTCTGCTCGGCAACGTCGGCACGATGGCGATCAATCCCAACATGTTCCCGGCCTTCCCGGTGAAGGTTCTTCGCGACCTCGCACCGGTGACCCAGGTCGTCGACGTCCCGGGCTCGCTGGTCGCACACCCGAGCCTGCCGGTCAAGACCACCAAGGACCTGGTGGCGTATCTCAAGGCCAATCCGGGCAAGCTCAATTACGGCACCCCGGGCTCCGGCAGCGCGAACCGTCTCGAGACCGAGATGTTCCAGATCATGACGGGCACGAAGATGGTCCATGTGCCTTACAAGGGCGGCGCCGGCCCTGCGATGACCGGGCTCCTCGCAGGAGAAGTACAGGTCGCTTTCGTCACCTTTTCGTCCTCGCTCAACTTTGCCAAGCAGAACCGCATCCGCATGCTCGGGGTCATCGCGCCCGAGCGCGTGCCGGCGATGCCTGACGTGCCCACGATGCGCGAGCAGGGATTCCCCTCTATGACCGTCGGCTCGTGGCAGGGCGTGTTCGTCCCCAAAGCGACACCGCAGCCGGTCGTGGAGAGGCTGCTCGCGGTATCGCAGGAGACGATGAAGAATGCCGACGTCGTCAAACGGCTCGGCGATGCCGGCATCAATGTCGTCCTCAGTGAATCTCCCGCAGCTTTCGGAAAATTCTGGGAAACCGAAAATCAGCGCTTCGGGAAAGTCATCAAGGATGCGAACATCCAGACCGAATAGATCAACCAGGAGCACGTAATGAAACTCGGCATGTTCATGATGCCGCTGCACCCGCCGGGCCGCAGCTATCCGGAAACCTTGCGAGAAGATCGCGAGGCGGTCCTGCTCGCCGACCGGCTGGGTTACGAAGAAGCATTCGTCGGCGAGCACGTGACCGACACCGCCGAGACCGTCACCTCGTCGCTCATGTTCCTCGCGAGCCTCGCGCATGAGACCAAGCGCATCAAGCTGGGCAGCGGCACGATCAACATGCCCAACAGCCATCCGGCCGCGATTGCGGCCCAGGTCGCGATGATCGACAACATGCTCGAAGGCCGCTTCATCATGGGCATCAGCCCGGGCGGACTCATGTCGGATGCCGAAGTGTTCGGCAATTTCGGCCGCGACCGCAACGCGATGTTCGTCGAGTGCATCGACATGGTGCTGAAGATCTGGGAGAGCGAGCCGCCTTACAACCTCAAGGGCCAGTTCTGGGAAGTCACCACCGAAAAGACCATGATTCCCGATATCGGCCAGGGCGCGATCCTGAAGCCGTATCAGAAACCGCATCCGCCCATCGTCGGCACCGTCGTCGCGCCGTTCTCCAAAGGTGTGACCGCGATGGCCGAGCGCGGCTGGAAACCGATCTCCGCGAACTTCCTCATGCCTGAATGGGTGAAGACCCACTGGCCTAATTACGTCCAAGGCCGCAAGAACGTCGGGCAGGAAGCGCGAACCGAAGACTGGCGCGTGGCCAAGAGCATCTTCGTCGCGGACGACGAGCCGACCGCGAAGCGCTACGGTCATGGCCCCGAAGGCCCCTACCACTTCTATTTCAAGCAGCTCGTGCGCAAGCTCGTCGGCTTCGGCAACCGCGGCAATCTGTTCAAGGTCGACCAGAGCACGCCCGACTCCGCGATCACGCCGGAGTATGTGACCGAAAACCTCGTGATCGCCGGCACCGTCAACAGCGTCGTCGATCAGATCCTGGCTTTCCAGGAGAAGACCGGCGACTTCGGTACCCTGGTGTACGCGTGTCACGACTGGGTCGATGCCAGGCTCGGCAAGCGCTCGATGGAGCTCATGGCCGAGAAAGTCATGCCGGCGGTGAATGCGGCACTCGAGCGTCGTGCCAAAGCCGCCTAATTTTTTAAGAAAGAATCAAACGTGTTCAATGTAGCGGTAGTCGGTATGGGATGGTGGGGCAAGATCATCGTCCCGCTCATCAAGAGAAGCAGCAAGCTCGGGTGCTCGAAAGTCGTCGAGCTAAATCCGGCGGGTATCGCCGACTTTGCCATGCAGCACAGCGTAGAAGTCGTGACCGACTTCGATAACGTCCTTAAGGATCCTTCGATCCACGGCGTCGTGCTGTGCACGCCGCACACCCAGCACACCGAGCAGATCATCAAAGCGGCGAACGCCGGCAAGCACGTATTCTGCGAAAAGCCGCTGTCGATGACTCGCGCGGACGTGTTGCGCGCGGTGGAAGCGGTGAACAGCAATAAGGTCGCGCTGGCCGTGGGCCACGAAAGGCGATTCGAGCCGCCGATCATGGAGCTCATGCGCATCGTGAAATCCGGCGAGCTTGGGCTCCCGCTCCAGGTCGAGGCCAACTTCAATCAGGACAAATTTCTCAGCCTGCCTGCCGACAACTGGCGTCTCTCGGGTAAGGAAGCGCCGGGAGGACCGATGACCGCGACGGGCATCCATCTGCTCGATCTCTCGGTCGGAATCTTCGGCGAGGCCGAGCGTGCCTATGCGAGCGTCAAACAGCTCGGAAGCCAGCTCGTGAACGGCGATACGCTCGCGATCCTCGTCTCGTTCAAGAACGGCGGACACGCGTTGATCAGCGCAATTCTCGCGACACCTTTCGACGGCCGCTTTGCGGTGTACTGCAACAAAGGCTGGATCGAAGTCCGCGACAAGACGCACCCCGAAGCGCCTGAGGGCTGGGTGCTCACGACATGCCGGCAGGGGGGGCAGCGCACCAGCGTCGAGTACCCGCCGGCGGATAACGTCCTGGCGAACCTCGAAGCCTTCGCCGAAGCCGCGCAGGGACGCGCGCCCTACCCGGTCCCGCAGGAACAAATGATTGCCAACATCTCGGCTCTCGAAGCAATATTCAAGTCGGTCAAGTCAGGTGCGCCGGAGCCGGTTCCGGCCTGAACCTTCCCATGCGCAAAGCTGCCCCGCATTACCCGGAGATCCTCGAACGCGCCGAAAGGCTCGTCCCGACCCTCGCTGCGCGCGCGCGCGAAACTGAAGCGTTGCGGCGCATTCCGGACGAGACGATCGCCGACCTTCGCGCGTCGGGTCTGTTCCGCATCCTGCAGCCGAAGCGGGTCGGCGGCGCCGAGCTGCCGTACGATGCGCTCGTGCGGGTGACCGCGATCCTGGCGCGCGGGTGCGGCTCGACCGCGTGGGTTTATGGGAACCTCGCGAATCACGATTTCATGCTCGCGATGTGGCCGGCCGAGGCGCAAAAACAGGTCTGGTCGGAATCCTCGGATCAGCTCATCGGCTCCGCCCTCATGTTCCCGCCGGGCCGCGCGACCAAAGTCGCGGGCGGCTATCGCCTCACCGGCCGCTGGAAGTTCTCCAGCGGCATCGATGCATGCACCTGGATCATGCTCGGCGGCATCGCGTCGGCCGACGGCGAGCTTCCCGATTACCGCGTATTCCTGGTGCCGCAGGGGGAATACGACACGATCGACACATGGCACGCCGCAGGTCTGCGCGGCACCGGCAGCAAGGACGTCCTCGTCTCCGATATTTTCATCCCCGAGCACCTCACCCTCGCCGTCGCCGATATGAAAGGCTGCGGCGCGCCCGGCGCTGCGCTCAATCCCGGACCGCTCTACCGCCTGCCGGTGTTCGACATGTTCCCTTACGTCGTCGCCGCGACAGCGCTCGGTCTCGCTCAAGGCGCCGTCGCATTCTTCATCGAGGAGACGCGCCATCGCGTCACGTCGTATACGACGACGCTCATGTCGGATCACTCGACGACCCAGTTGCGCCTCGGCGAAGCCGCGTCTGCGGTCGAAGCGGCCGAGCTCCTCCTGCTCGCGAACTGCCAGGCTGCGATGGCGGCGGCGGTAGCTTCGCGTGTTCCCGGCATCGATGAAAAAATACGCCTGCGGCGCGACGGTGCCTATGCAGCAAAGCTCTGCACGCACGCAGTCGATCTGCTGTTCGAAGCCGGCGGCGGGGAATTTCTGTACGAGGAAAAACCGATGCAGCGCTTCTTCCGCGACGTTCACGCAGCGCAAAGCCATTACGCGCTCACGTGGGATGTCGCCGCCGCCGCCGCAGGAAAATTCATGTTGGGGATCTCACCCGACATCGCGACGCTGTGAGCGAGCAGCCGACCGGCGGGACGTGCGAGCCGCAACCCGCTTTCGATCCGCGGGATTTTCGCAACGCGCTGGGGACTTTCCCGACGGGCGTCACCGTGGTGACGATGGTTACCCCTGAAGGCGTTCCCATCGGGCTCACCTGCAACTCCTTCAGCTCGGTGTCGCTGTCGCCTGCCCTCGTGCTCTGGAGCCTTTCGCTGCGCTCGCCGAACCTGTCCAATTTCCTGCAGGCGCCGCATTTCGCGATCAACATCCTGGCTTCAGACCAGCGCGAGATCTCGCAGCGCTTCGCGCAGTCGATCGCCAACAAGTTCGAAGGTGTCGACCAGGCGCCCGGCAGGCTCGGCCTGCCGCTGATCGCGAATGCCGCCGCGCATCTCGAGTGCCGCAACGAGACGCGCTATTACAGCGGCGATCACGTCATCTTCATCGGCCACGTGCTGCACTATGCGCATCGCCAGTGCGAGCCGCTCCTTTTCTGCCGCGGCCGCTATGCCAATCTCGAGCGCGAAGACGACGGCGCCTGAATCGCGCGGCGATGCCGCGATTTATCAGATCGGTTCTGCAACGACAATATACGGAGGACGCATGAAAATCCATAAGGTTGTTGCTTCTGTCCTGCTCGCGGCGGGCGGCGCGTGCGCGCTCCCGGCCGCAGCGCAGAACTTTCCGTCGCGCCCGGTCCGCATGGTCGTGCCGTTTCCGCCCGGCGCGGCCAGCGATTTTCTGGCGCGCGTGCTGGGTCAAAAACTCGGCGAAACCTGGAGCCAGCAGGTGGTCGTGGATAACCGCCCCGGTGCAGGCGGGCTCATCGGCGGCAGCGTCGTCGCCAAAGCTGCGCCCGACGGCTACACGATCGCCCTCGTCGGGCAGCCGCATCTGACCGCGCCGCTGCTGTCCAAAGAGCCCCCATGGGACCCGTTCAACGACTTCACATACATCGGCAACGTGGCGTCCATGCCGAATGTGGCGGTGATCGGACCCGGTCTCCCGGTCAGCTCGCTCAGCGAAATGCTCGCG
Source organism: Betaproteobacteria bacterium (assembly GCA_028292225.1). GTDB lineage: Bacteria > Pseudomonadota > Gammaproteobacteria > Burkholderiales > SG8-41 > JAQGMV01. The sequence continues at coordinate 12,136 of JAQGMV010000160.1, read as the reverse complement.
CGCATCAGGGAAAGACCCGGGTACTACAACTTTGGATCCGCCGGCGTCGGCAGCTCGTCGCATTTCGCCACTGAGATGTTCAACTCCGCTGCGAAGCTCAACGCGGTGCACGTCCCCTTCAAGCTCCTCGGCGACGCGCTCGCGGAGATGTACGGCGCGCGCGTTCATTACTATCTGTTCCCGCTGCCTGCCGGTATGCCTGCGTTGCGCGATGGCAAGCTCAAGCCGATTGCGACAGGCGGCCGCACGCGCAGCGTGGCCCTTCCGGATGTTCCGACGATGTCCGAAGCGGGCATGCCCGGATTCGTTTCCGAGAGTTACTTCGGCCTTGTCGCGCCGCGCGCGCTTCCAGCTGCGCTCGTAGCGAAGATCAATGGCGATTCGGTCAAATTCCTGAAGACCGACGAAATGCGCACCCGTTATCAGCAAAACGGCGCGGACCCGGCGCCCAGCACGCCCGCACAGTTCCAGTCGCTGATGCGGGAGGAGCAGTCGCGGGTGAAGAAGATCATCAGGGATATCGGGCTCAAGCCTCAGTTTTGATTAGGCACCTGGAAAGCACAACACAATGATCGATGCAGCACTGATCGGCCTCGGCTGGTGGGGCAAGAACATCCTGAAGGCGGTGCAGGGAAAGAGCGGCAAGCTGCGCTTCGTGCACGCGGTGAGCAAGGAGCTCGACGAGGCCCGGCCCCTGGCGGACCAGCACCGCCTGCGACTGTCCGGCGAGCTCGACGCCGCACTCGCCGACCCCGCCGTAAAAGCCATCATTCTTGCCACGCCGCACTCTCTGCACGCGGACCAGATCGTCCGGGTCGCCGCGGCCGGCAAACCGGTGTTCTGCGAGAAACCGCTTGCCCTGAAGCGCGCCGATGCGGCGCGTGCGGTGGACGCTTGCGCGAGGGCGGGTGTTGTCATCGGTGTGGGCCAGAACAAGCGCTTCTGGCCTTCGATGGAAGGCCTGCGCGAAGTCGTGGCGAGCGGCGCGCTGGGCAATATCCTGCACATCGAAGGCCACTACAGCAACGAGAACTCGAGCCAGCATTTCTCGAGCTGGCGGGCGCTGGCCAGCGAGACGCCCGGCGCGGGCATGACCGGCACCGGTATTCACATCCTCGATGCTTTCGTCAACGCGGCGGGGCCGGTCGACGAAGTGCATGCGCAGTTCATCTCGACCAAACCGAGCCCGGATCCGCGCGACACCATCTCGGTGCTCTTCCGTTTCGAGAACGGCATCAGCGGTCTCCTCGGCGCAGTGCGCGCTTCGCCGTTCTACTGGCGCGTGCACGTCTTCGGCGACGAGGGCTCGGCCGAGGCGCTCGGCGAAACCCAGATCGTGGTGCGCAGCCGCGGCGGCAAGACCCAGGTGCGCGATTTTCCCGCGCGCGATTCCTTGCTCGCAGAGTTCGATGCGTTCGCCGACGCCGTGGAGGGCCGCGCGCCCTTCCCGATTACGCCTGCCGAGATGGTGAACACGATCGGCGCGTTCGAGGCGATTACGCGCTCGCTCGAGTCAAGCGCGCCGGTGCGCGCGTCCTCGCTCTAAACAAACGCAACGATGTAGTCGAGCTTCATCACCGCCAACAAAAAGGGCGCCCGAAGGCGCCCTTTTTTTATCCGCGCCTCGCGCGCGCGAAACCCGGCTTTCAGCTCACGGCTTTCTCGAGCTCTTTGCGCTTGTCTTCCATCTCGGATGGCAGACGGCTCTTCAACTGATCGAAGAGCTTGCGATGATCCTGCACCTCGTCGCGCCATGCTTTCGGGTCCACGGCAGCCAGCTTCTCGTAGGTTTCGCGGCTGATGTCGAGCCCTTGCAACTCCAGGTCCTCGTAGCGCGGCATGCGCCCGATCGGGGTATCGACTGCGCCCGCCGTGCCCTGGCAGCGCTCGACGATCCACTTGAGCACGCGCATGTTCTCACCGTAGCCCGGCCACATGAACTTGCCGTTCTCGTCGCGACGGAACCAGTTCACGCTGAAGATCTTCGGCGTGTCGGTGAGCTGCTCGCCGAGCTTCAACCAATGCTGGAAGTAGTCGCCGAAGTGATAGCCGCAGAACGGCAGCATCGCGAACGGGTCGCGCCGGACCACGCCGACTTTGCCGACGATCGCCGCGGTGGTTTCGGACGCCATGGTCGCGGCCATGTACACGCCGTGAGTCCAGTCGTAGGCTTCGGCCACGAGCGGCACGGTCGTCGTGCGCCGGCCGCCGAACAGAAATGCGCTGATCGGCACACCCTCGGGATTGTCCCAATCGTCGTCCATCGAAGGGATCTGCTCCGCGGCAACGGTGAAGCGAGCGTTCGGATGCGCTGCGGGCTTGCCGCTCTCCGGCGTCCACGCGTTGCCCTGCCAGTCGACGAGGTCTGTCGGGGGTTCCTTGGTAAGGCCTTCCCACCAGATGTCTCCATCCTTGGTCATCGCGACGTTGGTGAAGATCGTGTTCTCGTGCAACGCCGCCAGGCAGTTCGCGTTGGTCTCTTCGGAAGTGCCCGGCGCCACACCGAACGCGCCGGCTTCAGGATTGATCGCGTAGAGGCGCCCGTCCTTGCCGGGCTTGATCCATGCGATATCCTCGCCGATCGTGGTGACTTTCCAGCCGTTCAGCGCCTTGGGCGGAATCAGCATCGCAAGATTGGTCTTGCCGCATGCGCTCGGAAACGCCGCTGCGATGTAGTGCTTTTTGCCTCCGGGCGGCTCGATACCGAGGATGAGCATGTGCTCGGCAAGCCAGCCCTGCTCGCGCGCCATGATCGAAGCGATCCGCAGCGCGAAGCATTTCTTGCCCAGCAGCGCGTTGCCGCCGTAGCCGCTGCCGAAGGACCAGATCGACTTGTCTTCGGGGAAGTGAACGATGTACTTGTGTTCCTTGTTGCTCGGCCAGCGCACATCTTTCTGGCCCGCCGCGAGCGGCGCTCCGACCGAGTGCAGACACGGCACGAAATAACCGTCGGAGCCCAGCACGTCGAGCACCTTGCTCCCGATGCGCGTCATGATGCGCATGCTGACGACCACGTACGGCGAGTCTGTGAGCTCGACGCCGATATGCGCGATGTGGGATCCCAGCGGGCCCATGCTGAAGGGAATCACGTACATCGTGCGCCCGCGCATGCACCCGTCGAACAACTTGGTGAGCGTCGCTTTCATTTCAGCGGGCTCGACCCAGTTGTTGTTGGGCCCCGCATCTTCCTTGTTGCGGCTGCATACGAAGGTGCGGTCTTCCATACGCGCGACGTCGTCCGGATCGGAGCGCGCGAGGAAGCTGCCGGGGCGCTTCGCTTCGTTCAGTCTGATGAGCATCCCGGACTCGACCATTTCCTGGTTGAGGCGGTCGTACTCCTCCTGCGAGCCGTCGCACCAGTAGACACGGTCCGGCTTCGTGAGCCGGGCCATCTCCGCGACCCAGGTCTTCAGCTTCTGGTTGGTGACGTACGCCGGGAATTCCATGGCGGGTGCAACGTGAGCCGCGGTGGCGGTCTGGTTCATACGGCGATCCTCATCCTAGTTGCTACGCTCTGTTGGCGTGAAAAAGGCAACGGCAAAGCAAGCGTTGTGAGACTTGCTCTGCCGCGGGGGCATTGATTTTACTCCATTTCAGTGCGGCGGATTCACCCTGCGCGCGCGCCCCTGGTGCATATTTCCGGCACGAGCGAGCCGGCTGCCGACGCACTCAGCGGCGCTGGAACTGGGTCTTGCCGAACATGATCTCCCAGGATTTCGGGTCGTGTGGGGCGTTCGACTGTGCGTCCGCCAGGACCTGGACGCCGCGCTGCACTGCGGGACGCGCGTCGATCTCGTCGAACCACCGTTTCACGTTCGGGTAATCGGCGAGCATGACCCCTCGACTATCAGCGCCCCGCAGCCATGGAAAAATCGAAATGTCCGCGATGCTGTACTCGTCGCACGCGACGTATTCCGATTCGGCGAGCCGTTTGTCGAGAACGTGGGTGAGACGATTCGCCTCGTTCGTGTAGCGCTCGATCGCGTAACCGATCTTGTCCTTGGCGTACCGGCGGAAGTGATTGGCCTGCCCCATCATGGGACCGAGGCCGCCCATCTGCCACATGAGCCACTGGACGCATGTCCATCGCTCAGCCATGTCGATCGGCAGGAACTTGCCGGTCTTCGAGGCGAGATACAGCAGGATCGCGCCCGACTCGAACAGCGAGAGCGGCTTTCCGCCCGGGCCGTCGGGATCGAGAATCGCCGGAATGCGGTTATTCGGGCTGATCTCGAGAAACGCGGGCTTGAACTGTTCGCCCTCGCGGATGTTCACCGGGTAGACGCGATACTCGAGACCGGTCTCCTCGAGCATGATGTGCACCTTGTGACCGTTGGGCGTCGGCCAGGTATGAACGTCGATCATTGCTCTTCCTTCAGGGAATGCCGCGCGCGCGAAGGCGGTCGGCGGGATTTTTTTGGGATGACTCGCCGCAGCGCTGCGCCGGAAGATCAGTATAACCGTAGCCAACGCCCCGCCGGCGCGCGAGTCATCCCACGCCGGCCGGCCCGTCGCTTGCAGCATCGTGCATGAGGCGCCCCGAAAGGGCGCTCACACATTGGCAGCCGTGGTTAAACCGCGAGGAGGATTTTCATGCAACGACGAATCGTTCTTCTAGCCGTTTCGGCGGCTGTCGCGGCGCTCTCGGGCACCGTATTCGGCGCGGACTCGACCGACCGCACGACGATGCCTGATTTCTGTTCCAACCGCGATGTGAACTGCGTGCTTCCGGACGGCGCCCAGCCCCGGGTCGTCACCGGCGGCGGCACGCCGACGACTCTGGTGCAAACCCCCACGCCGACGACGCCGTCGGCAGCGAGCGGCGCTCCACTCGGCAAAACCCCCGTCGTAGTCCCGCCGACGACCGTCCCGGGCGTGACCACCGTACTCACCCCGCCTGTGGGCACGAACGGCGCCACGGGCCCGAGCGTGCCGGCGGTTCCGGCCTTGCCGGGCGGGATTCCTACTTTGTCCGGGGGTATCCCGAGTTTGCCGGGCGCCGTCCCGAGCCTGCCAGGCGGTGTGCCATCGCTCACCACCGGCGGAACCTCGTCGGGCACGACGAGCAGCTCGACCTCGACCGGCACAGGAACGACTGGCGGCACTACGGGCACGGGCGCCGCAGCGAGCGGCGGCGCACCGGCCGCCGTAGGCGGCAGGCGGTAGGCCTCAGCGGTCTTCGTCGGTGCCGGCCGTGCCGTGCAGGCGCGAGTTGAAACCGGCCGCGTCAAGCGCAGCGAGCACTTCGCGTACGTGGTCGTGGTTGCGCGTCTGCACCACGAACTCGACCTCCGCCGTTTGCAACGGCAGGTGGGTGAAGGTGCGCTGATGGTGCACTTCCTCGATGTTCGCCCCCAGCGTTGCAAGCGTAGAGGTGACCCGCGCGAGCGAGCCGGGTAAGTCTCTGAGCTCCACCGTGATGCGCGCCAGGCGGCCGGAGCGCGCCAGACCCCGCTCCACGATCGACGCCAGCGTCAGCGGATCGATATTGCCGCCGCTGAGGACGAGACCGACACGGCGCCGTTCGAAACGCCGGCGGTTGCGCACCAGCGCGGCCAGCGTCGCTGCTGCGGCACCTTCCGCGACGGTTTTTTCGACTTCGAGCAGCACCACGATCGCTTCCTCGATATCTCCCTCCTCGACGAGCATGATGTCGGTGATGAGCTCGCCCGCTCGGGCCATTGCGATCCGGCCCGGCTCCCGGACAGCGATGCCGTCGGCGATCGAGCTGAAACCGAACTCCGGCGCGGTGCCGCGTAGCGCGCAGTAAAGTCCGGGAAACCGGGCGCTTTGCACGCCGAAGACCTCGATTCCCGATTTCAGGCCTTTCGCCGCAACGGCGACGCCAGTGATGAGCCCGCCACCGCCGACCGGCACGATCATCGCATCGAGCCCCGGCTCGGCGGCGAGCATCTCGAGCGCGATCGTGCCCTGGCCCGCGACGACGTGCGGGTCGTCATAGGGATGGACGAACTCGAGGCGCAGACTCGGTGCGAGCTCGAGCGCGTGGGATTTCGCATCGTCGAAACCGTCACCGGCGAGCAGCACTTCAGCGCCGAAAGCACGAGTGCGCTCGACTTTCACGGACGGCGTGTAGCGCGGCATGACGATCACCGCCGGGATTCCGAGCCGCTGCGCGTGATAGGCGACGCCTTGTGCATGGTTGCCGGCCGAAGCTGCGATCACACCCTTGCGGCGCTGGCCCTCGTTGAGCGACGCGAGCTTCACCAGCGCGCCCCGCTCCTTGAACGATGCGGTGAACTGCAGATTCTCGAACTTGATCCAGACTTGTGCGCCCGTGAGCTCCGAGAGCGTGCGCGAGTGCAGGGTCGGGGTGTGGACGACGTGACTTTCGAGCACCTGCGCCGCCGACTGCACGTCCCTGAGAGTAACGCCGGCCGCGTCGGAGCTCACCATATACGGCTCACTGGCGCGGTTCTGCGGCGTTCGGGCGCGGTTCTGCGAGCACCATGAGCCAGTCGACCGCGGCCGCGCCGTGTGGTGCGCAGAGAACGGGATTCAGGTCGAGCTCGACGAGGCGCTCTCCCGCCGCGGCGCCGAAGCGCGAGACTGCGCTGATCATCCGGGTCAGCGCGCGACGATCCACCGGCCCTTTCCCGCGCACACCTTCGAGCACCGACCGGCTCTTGAGCTCCTGAAGCATCCGGTCGGCTTCGCGATCGGTCACCGGCGCTTTGCGGAACACGACATCCTTGAGCACCTCGATGTGTATCCCGCCCAGGCCCACCATGACGACCACGCCGAAGTTCGCATCGTGCTTCAACCCGATGACGAGCTCTGCGTCGCCCTGCGCCATCGGTTGCACGAGCGCACCCTCGATCCGGGCGTCGCGCCGGTAGCGCCGCGCGCTGTCGATCACCGCCTGATACGCCCAGCGCACCGCATCCCCGTCCCGAAGCCCGAGCCGTATCCCTTGGGCTTCGGTCTTGTGCAGGATGTCGGGCGATTCGATCTTGAGCGCGACCGGATAGCCGAAGTGCTCCGCGGCGGCTACGGCTTCGTCCGCCGATTTCACGAGCTGCGTGGGCACCGTGGGAATTCCGGCGTCGTCCAGAAGCGCGCGTGCGTCGAGACTCGCCACCGGGCCCGCCCGGGCAGGCAGCGCGAGGTCGGGCAGCTCGAGCGTATACCTCGCGCATTTGTCGGCTAGCCAGTTGCGGCGCGCTTCGGCATAGCGAACGAGCGCCACGACGGCGTCGACGGCGGGCTCGGCGCCGCGAAGCACCGCGATTCCGTAATCGCGCATCCTGGCGAGCGCGGCATCAGGTATGCCGACCCAGCTCACCACGAAAGGCTTGCTGGTCTGCGCTTTGGCTTCGGCGAAAGTCTGCACCGTGATGTCGGCGTGCTTTTCGGTGAAAGCAAGCCACACCACTGCAATATCGACGTTAGGGTCGGACAGCACGATCTTCAGACTCTCGCGCATGATCGCGGGATCGACGAGCCCCTGCGCGGTGATGTCGACCGGATTGCTGGTCGCGCCGAACACCGGCACCACCTGTTTCAGCGCCGCGGTTGCCTCGTCACTCAGCGCGGCGACGTGCAGGCCCAGCTCCTCGGCACGGTCGGCCATGAGCGCGCCGGCGCCGCCCGAGCGCGTGATAAATCCAATGCCCCTGCCCGCCGGAAGCCGGCAATGGGCTGCGATTTCGACGAAATCGAGCAACTGCTCGTCGCTGCGCGCGCGGATGATCCCTTTTTCGCGTATCACGCCGTCGAACACCACATCCTCGCCCGCGAGCGAGCCGGTGTGCGACGCGATCGCCTTGGCACCGGCCTTGGTGCGCCCGACTTTCATCAGGACCAGCGGTTTGGCGAGCTCGAGCGCTTCCTCGGCCACCTCCAGCAGACCGCGGCCGTCCTTGAGCCCCTCAATGTAGCCTGCGCCGACGCGTATGTGGGGATCGACTATCACCGCGCGCATCACGTCGACGAAAGTCACGTCGGTCTCGTTGCCGGTATTGACGAAATAACCGAAGTTCAGGCCCCGGCGCCGCGCGCTGCCTGCGGTGGCGGTGCCGAGCGCGCCGGACTGCGTCACGAATGCCGCAGGTCCCGGCGGAGTGGGACCGAGCGAGAACTGGCTGAAGGTCGCCATGACGTTCTCGAACGCATTGATGAGGCCCAGACAGTTCGGGCCCAGCACCCGGACGCCGCTTTCGCGTATAGCGCTTCTCAATTCCTCCTCGAGTCCGATGCCCCCGGGGCCGATCTCCGCAAAGCCGGAACTGAAGACGACCGCCGCCGCGACGTTGCGCTCGCCCAGCACACGCAAAGTGCGCGGCACGTGTTTCGCTGGAACGGCGATGATTGCGAGATCGATGTCCTGCGGCAACTCGCTCACGTCGGCATAGCACTTCAATCCGGCGATCTCGCGGTATTTCGGATTGACCGGGTAAATTTCTCCCGAATAGCCCTTGTCGAGCAGCGCCTTGAGGGTGCGACCGTTCAGTTTCTGGAAATCCGCCGATGCGCCGAGGATGGCGATCGATCGCGGACGCAGGAGCGCGTCTATTTCCGGGGGCATGTGTCGCAGTGGGTGATCAGGTCGAGCGCCGCACGATAGCCCGAACGATACAGAGGGTCAACGCTGAAATAATGACCTCGTGTGGTAGATTACGGCGCTCTGAAAAACAAAGATATTCGAGGAGAAAGGATGCGGCGTTCGGTCCGTGTTCAGTCGATCAGGTCGGGACGAAGCGAGGTCGACTGACGGTGCCGCGATCCAGGCTCATGCCGTATTGCGCCACGCCCGGAACTGCCGCGCACTATAATGCGCGGGTTGAGGCCGTGCATGTTTAAGAAGCTGGTACCCGTCTCCGATTTGCAACTCGGGATGTACGTCATCGAGCTGGATCGACCCTGGCTCGGGACTCCGTTCGATTTTCAGGGCTTTCCCCTCACCTCGCCGGAGCAGATCCAGCAGCTCAGGCAATATTGCAAAGTGGTCTACATCGACCCCGAGCGCGAGCCGTGGACGCCGGAGCGGCGCAAAGCAGCCCTGGGCGTGCACGGCACCACGGTGTACCAGGAAACCACGCCGGTCGAAAAAGAGGTCATCACCGCCAAGGACATCTACCTGTCCTGCGAAGCGGCGATAAAGCATGCGCTCGAAGGCCTGCGCAGCCACGGCGAAATCGATTCGCAGAAGCTCACCGGCGCGGTCAGCAGCATGACCGAGAGCATCCAGCGCAATCCCGACGCGATGATGCTGCTCAACACCCTTCGGCAGAAAGGCAGCTACGAGCTCGGCCGCGCCATGGACACCTCGATCCTGATGGTGACCTTCGGGCGTTTTCTCCAGTTTGCTAAAGAGCGTCTCGAAATTCTCGGGCTCGCCGGAATGCTGCTGGACCTGGGGAAGACGAAGCTGCCCGACCTCGTGCTGCAGAAAAAAGACATGCTGAGTCCAGACGAGTACGAGCTCGTCAAGGCGCACGTCATGCATTCGGTGGATCTGGTGAGCGGCGCCGAGGCGCTTCCTCCCGGAGTCGCCGACATCATTGCGCTCCACCATGAGCGGCAGGACGGCTCAGGCTATCCGAACGGGCTCAAAGGCAGCGAAATCTCGATCGACGGCGCCATCGCTGGGCTCGTCGACAGCTTCTCTGCGCTGACATCGGCCCGTGCGTACGCCGAACAGGCTTCGCCTTCGAACGCGCTGAGCCTGATGCACAAGCTTCGCGGCAAGCTGTTCCACGAGGCGCTCGTCGAGCAATTCATCCAGTGCATCGGCATCTATCCGGTTGGAAGCGCGGTCGAGCTGAACACGGGTGAAGTGGCGATCGTCATCGCGCAGAATCTGGTGCGGCGTCTGCAGCCGCGCGTGATGGTCATTCTCGACCGCAACTGGAAAGCGATACATCCGCAGCTCATCCTCGATCTGGTCAAAGAGCCGAAGGCGAGCGCAGACGAGCCATATCGCATACGGCGCACCCTGCCCAAGGACAAGCTTCCGATCGATCCGAGCGAGTTCTTCCTGTGATGCGCTGTCCATGTTGAGCCACGGCGACGACGCCATGCAGCACGAAGGCCGCAATCCGGTCGTCGAGCGGCTGCAGGAGTCGCTCACTCAGGCTGAGCGCAGCGGCGAATCGGTCGGCCTGCTGCTCGTCCAGGCCGCTGCCGTCGACCGCATCGACGCGCTGCATGGCTTTCACGCCGGCGACCGCATGTCGCACGCGATCGCACAGCTGCTGAGATCGAAAGCGCTGCGCAAGCGCGACCTCATCGAGCCTCTGTCGAGGGACGAATTCGCCTGCATCCTTCGTCCGGCGCCGTCGGAGGGCATCGCGATGCTCGCGGCGAACCGCATGATGAGCCTGCTCGGGCCGCCGATGGACTTCAGCGGCAAGTCCGTGACACCCGACGCAGCTGTCGGCATCGCGATGTTTCCGCAGCAGGCAGCCAACGCCAGCGAGCTGCTGCAAAGAGCGAAGCACGCGCTTCACGTCGCTCGCGGACACCGCGAGCGCATCTGGCTCTACACGCCGCCCGCAGGCCATGGCGCGGTGATCGACCAGCTCGAATACGAAAACCGCCTGCGCAACGCCATCGAACAGAACACGCTGATGCTGTACTTCCAGCCGCAGCTCGACATTCGCACCGGGCGCATGGGTGGCGCCGAGGCATTGCTGCGCTGGCACGACGACGTCCTCGGGTTCGTGCCGCCCCATCTCGCGGTGCGCGCGGCGGAATCAGCGGGCCTCATCGACCAGCTCACGATGTGGGTGATCACGAGCGCGATCCAGAGCTGCCGCGAATTCCAGAAGATCGATCCCGACTTCACGGTGAGCATCAACATCTCGCCCTCGAATCTTCGCGAAGCCGATCTTCCTTACTACGTCGATCGCGCGCTGCGCACATGGAACGTGCGCGGCAGCAGCATCATCATCGAGATTACGGAGACTGCGATGATGGTCGAACAGGAAACGTCGCACGAGGCGCTGAGGGCGCTGAAGGCGCTCGGCGTCCGTCTTTCGGTCGACGACTTCGGCACCGGCTATTCATCGATGCAGTACCTGGCGCAGCTCCCTCTGGACGAGCTGAAAATCGACCTCTCGTTCGTGAGGGCGATGCTCGACGTGCCCCAGAATCACAAGATCGTGAGGTCGCTCATCGATCTCGCGCACAACCTCGAGCTCAAAGTGGTCGCCGAAGGAGTGGAGACCGAAGCCATACTCGGCGCGCTCACGAGCCTGGGTTGCGACCAGGCGCAGGGCTGGGATGTCGGCCGGCCGACGACGGTCGCGGACTTGCTCCTTCGCCTGCGTGAGCAGTCCGAGCGCTGAGCCGCCGACGGACTGGTGGATATGCTCAGCCCGCCGACGACGCGTCTGAATTCGCGTGCGGCTCGCGCCGCCTCCAGCGCAGCAGAACGCGCGCGCGCCTGAAATCCTCGGCGTCGACGTTATCGGGAACGATGAGCACATGCCGCGGGCGCCCGCCGACACGGGCGAGATTCAGCACCGTCAGCCACGGTGTGACGTAGGAAGTGCCCAGTATTCGGACATCCTGCCACTCGGCACTGCAGCTGCGCACCGCCCCGGTGATGTTGTCGCTGATCTCGACGGCCCTAATCGCGCGGCTTCCTCGAAGAAAGGCGTGTCGCAGGAGTGCGTGAGCGAGGCTCGCGCCCACGAGCGCCGCGAGTGTCAGTTTCACGGTGACGTCGAGATTCAGAGGCAGGAGCGTCGCCGCGGCCGCGACGTGCACGACCGCGAATGCCGCCGCAAGATACAGGGAAGGCTTAAGATGGAGGCGTACCATGGCGGTACAACGCGGGAACAGGGAAATGGTTGCGGATTGATAACTCCGCGGTGAGGTCATAGTGCCGCCGAAGCGACACTCGGGACTCACGCAGTCCGGTTGTCTGGTGCGCTCAAGTAGCGCGGGCGTTCGGGCGCACAAAAAACAAAAGCCCCGGCTCACTGAGCCGGGGCTTTGTCTTAAAGGGTGCCTGACGATGTCCTACTTTCGCACGGGTAGTCCGCACTATCATCGGCGCTGAGTCGTTTCACGGCCCTGTTCGGAATGGGAAGGGGTGGTTCCAACTCGCTATGGTCGTCAGACATAGCTGTGTTGAACTCCGGGATTCGCTCGAAAGCTGCACCCG
>JAQGMV010000143.1 GCA_028292225.1 Betaproteobacteria bacterium | reverse complement strand
CCTGCGACGTCTCCGACTACGACTCGTGCCAGAAGGCGGTGGCCGACATCACGCGCGACCACGGGCCGGTGGATATCCTCATCAACAATGCCGGCATCACGCGCGACATGACGTTCAAGAAGATGACCAAGACCGACTGGGACGCGGTCATGCACACCAACCTCGATAGCGTGTTCAACGTGACCAAGCCCGTCGTCGACGGCATGGTCGAGCGCGGCTGGGGACGGGTGATCAACGTGTCCAGCGTGAACGGCTCGAAGGGCGCCTTCGGCCAGACGAACTATTCCGCGGCGAAGGCGGGCATGCACGGCTTCACCAAGGCGCTCGCGCTCGAATACGCGCGCAAAGGCGTGACGGTGAACACGATTTCGCCGGGGTACATCGGGACGAAGATGGTACTTGCGATACCGAAGGACATCCTGGATTCGAAGATCGTGCCCCAGATCCCGGTCGGCCGCCTCGGCAAACCCGAGGAAGTCGCGGGCCTCGTCGCCTACCTCTGCTCGGAAGAGGCTGCTTTCGTCACCGGGGCGAATATCGCGATCAACGGCGGGCAACACATGCAGTAGCGAAATCGGGGACAGACCCCGATTGTCGCCGTCCGGAAATCGGGGTCTGTCCCCGATTTCTGGGTTGCGGGTCTGCGGCCGAATTTGTGCAATTATTCAATCTGTTAAATTGCCACCCCTTGGCGGTTGTGGAATAATCGCCGCTTCCCCAAGCCCGAGGTTCTGCCCAATGTCGCAGCCGACGAGAATCATCAAGAAGTATCCGAATCGCCGGCTGTACGATACCGAAACGAGCAGCTACATCACGCTCCAGGACGTGAAGAAGCTCGTTCTCGGACAGGTCGATTTCCGCGTCGAAGACGCGAAGTCCAAAGACGACCTCACCCGCAGCATCCTGCTCCAGATCATCCTCGAGGAAGAAACGGCCGGCTCGCCGATGTTCTCGAGCGACATGCTCTCGCAGATCATCCGTTTCTACGGCAATGCGATGCAGGGAATGATGGGCACTTATCTCGAGAAGAACATCCATACCTTCGTCGACATGCAGAAGCGCCTCCAGGACCAGTCTCGCCAGATCTACGGGCAGAACCCGATGATCAATTCGGACGCGTGGGGCGAGTTCGTGAAGATGCAGGGACCGGCGCTGCAGGGCTTCATGAGCCGCTATCTCGAGCAGAGTGCCAACGCGTTCATGGAAATGCAGCAGCAGCTCCAGAGCCAGACTCGCAACATGTTCGGCGGTTTTCCGTTCCCGGGGTTTCCCGGCGCCCCCGGCGCCAAACCTGCGGGCGAGCCCGACAAAGGCGGCGGCGAGAACAAAGGCTGAGCCGGCTCTGCCTTCCGGTTCATTCCCCCATTTCGACGCTCTTCGCGCTGTCGTTCCCTCTGCGTTTTAACTCCCCTTTTCTCTTTCCCTCGTGAGCCAGAACCCGCCCGCCAAAGTGGGCTTCGTCTCGCTCGGCTGCCCCAAGGCGCTGGTCGATTCGGAGCGCATCCTCACCCAGCTTCGCGCCGAAGGCTACGTGATCTCGCCTTCCTATGAAGGCGCAGACCTCGTCGTCGTCAACACCTGCGGCTTCATCGATTCCGCGGTCGCCGAATCGCTCGATGCGATCGGCGAAGCATTGCAGGAGAACGGGAAAGTCATCGTCACCGGCTGCCTCGGCGCCAAAGGCGACGTGGTCCGCAAGACGCATCCCAAAGTGCTCGCGGTCACCGGGCCGCACGCGACCGACGAAGTCATGCAGGCGGTTCACACTCACCTGCCGCAGCCTCACGATCCTTTCGTCGACCTCGTCCCGCCGCAGGGCATCAAGCTCACGCCGAAGCACTACGCGTATCTGAAAATCTCGGAAGGCTGCAATCACCGCTGCACCTTCTGCATCATCCCGTCGATGCGCGGCGATCTGGTGAGCAGGCCCATCGGCGACGTGATGAAAGAAGCCGAAGCGCTGGTCAAAGCCGGCGTCAAAGAGCTGCTGGTCGTGTCGCAGGACACGAGCGCTTACGGTGTGGACATCAAGTACCGCACCGGCTTCTGGGGCGGCCGTCCGATCCGCACACGCATGACCGAGCTGGCGGCGGCACTCGGCGAGCTCGGCGCGTGGGTGCGCCTGCACTATGTCTATCCGTACCCGCACGTCGACGAAGTGATTCCGCTGATGGCGGAAGGCAAGATCCTCCCTTACCTCGACGTGCCTTTCCAGCACGCGAGCCCGCGGATCCTCAAAGCGATGAAGCGGCCGGCAAGCTCCGAGAACAATCTCGCACGCGTTCGTCGGTGGCGCGAGATCTGTCCCGATCTCACGATACGCAGCACCTTTATCGTCGGCTTCCCGGGCGAGACCGAAGCGGAGTTCGAAGAGCTGCTCGGTTTCCTGGAAGAAGCGCAGCTCGAGCGCGTCGGCTGCTTCGCCTACTCGCCCGTCGAAGGGGCGACCGCCAACGCGCTGGCCGGCCCGGTGCCCGAGGAAGTGAAGCAGGCACGGCTCGAGCGCTTCATGACCGTGCAGGCGCGGATCAGCGCGGACCGCCTGAAGCGCAAGATCGGGCAGACCTTGACCGTTCTCGTGGACGAAATCGACGAAGGCGGCGCGGTTGCGCGCTCGGCTGCGGATGCGCCCGAGATCGACGGCCTGGTGCACCTTCCGCGCTCGCGCAAGCTCAAGGCCGGAGAGTTCGCGCAGGTCCTGATCGAGGACTCGGACGAATACGACCTCTACGCCCGACCGGTTTAGCCGTCGCCTTCAGATTCGCCCGGCGATGCCGGGTCCTAGCTGATCGGCTGGGGTTCCAGGAGCAACTCACCCGAGAAGAAACGCACGGCATCGGCTTCCACTCGTGTCCGGCGCATCGGCGGCAGGCTCTGCAGGATGCGGCGGCCGTAGCTCTTGCTGTAGAGCCGCGGATCGCAAATCATCAGGACGCCGCGGTCGTTCTCGTCGCGGATCAGACGACCCGCGCCCTGCTTCAGCGTGATCACGGCCTGCGGCAACTGGTGCTCCATGAAGGCGTTGCGACCTTCCTGGTTCAGCTTGTCGATGCGCGCGGCGAGCACCGGATCATCAGGCGCCGAGAATGGAAGCTTGTCGATGACCACCAGCGACAGCGCCTCGCCTTTGACGTCGACGCCTTCCCAGAACGACTGGCTGCCGATCAGCACCGCGTTACCGAGCCGGCGAAAACGCTCGAGGAGCTCGGTGCGCGGGCTGTCCCCCTGCATGAGGATCGGAAACGGCAGCATCCGTCGCTGCATCGCTTCGGCCAGCAGCTCACGCGCTTCCCGCATCGCACGCAGGCTCGTGAACAGGAGAAACGCGCGGCCGCCGCTCGCTTCGATCACCGGCACTGCTGCATTGACCACTGCGCGCGTGTACTCGGGCGTGTTCGGCTCGGGCATCTTTGCGGGCACATAGAGGAGCGCCTGCAGGTCGTAGAGAAACGGACTGTCCCAGCATCGGGTCTGCGCATCGCTCAACCCGAGCGCGTTGCAGTAATGCTGGAAGTCCTGCGCGACCGAAAGCGTCGCCGAGGTAAACACCCACGCGCGAGGCTGCCCGTGCACCTGTCTGGCGAAAACGTCGGCGACCGAGAGCGGCGTCGAATTCAGGTGCAGCGAGTGCGTGAAGAGCTCCGCCCACTTCACCCTTTCCCCTTCGACGCCGCTCCTCCACCGCTCGAGCTTCTCGGAGACCTCCAGCGCGCGTTCGCGGCTGCGCTCCAGCCCTTCGCTGCGCGCGCCGTGCTCGTCGAGCTCGCTGCACAGCGCGTCCAGACGGCTCAACACCGTGCTCAGCGCATCGGCGAAGTCGCGATTGCGCTCGACGACCCGCAGCGGCATGCGGCCGCTCTCTTCGCGAAAGACGAGACGCAGGTCGCGCGCCGCTTTCTCGAGCGCGTTCGCGGCATCGGGGAGGGAACGGCTGTCGCGCGCGCCGGACGCCGCTTCGATGACCGTGTCCTTGGCCAGTGTCACGATCTGCGCGGTCGAAGTGCTCTCGCCGAAGAAGAGGGTCGCGGTCTCCGGTATCTGGTGCGCTTCGTCGAAGATGACCGTATTGAAAGCGGGAAGCAGCTCGCCGAGACCTTCGTCGCGCAGGACGAGGTCGGAAAAGAACAGGTGGTGATTCACCACGACCACGTCGGCTTCGAGCGCGAGCTTGCGCGCCTGCATCACGAAGCACTTGTCGAAGTGATGGCAGTCCGAGCCGAGGCAGTTCTCGCGCGTCGAAGTCGCCTGGGACCAGACCGGCGCGGTTTCGGAAACGTCGATGCAGTCCGCGCGGTCGCCGGTGGTCGTGGTGAGCGCGAAGCGCTCGATCAGCCCGAGATCGCGCGCATCGTCGCGGCTCGCGAAACGCCCGTCGGAGGCTGCGCGCTGCAGGTGGTGATGGCAGACGTAGTTGGAGCGGCCTTTGAGCAGCGCGACGCTCACCGGCAGCTTCAGCGCGCTGCGCACCGTCGGGATATCGCGGTCGAAAAGCTGGTCCTGGAGCGTCTTGGTGCCGGTCGAGATGATGACTTTTCCGCCCGAGCGCAGCGCCGGCACGAGGTACGCGAAAGTCTTCCCGGTGCCCGTCCCCGCTTCGGCGATCAGCACCGTGTTGTCCTGTATGGCGGACGCGACCGCGCGCGCCATGTCGAGCTGGAAAGGCCGGGGGCGAAAGCCGGGGACGACGCGCGAGAGCGTACCGCCTTCTGCGAATATGGGATCGAGGTCGAGCATCCGGTCATTTTAACCGCGCACAGCCGGAATACTGGCTTTTTCAACAGGTTGGCGTATAATACTCAGCTTCCGTACGCCCTCCAATCAGCGTACCGGCCGTAACACTCCTTGATTCATCCCTAATCCGTCTGCCTTGATTGGTGTCTCTCAGCTCGAGCGACAGGCCGTCGCTGGAGCTTTAATGAACACCGACTCGCAATTCGCCGCCCTTGGGCTGGCGCAACCCCTGCTGCGCGCTATCGCCGACGCAGGCTATACCACCCCCACCCCGATCCAGATCAAAGCCATACCGCTCGTGCTCGCCGGCGGCGACCTGCTCGCCGCTGCCCAGACCGGAACGGGCAAGACCGCCGGCTTCGTCCTGCCGATCCTGCACCGCCTGTATGAAACCGCGCCTGAAGCGGCCGGCGGCACCAAGCCGGGCCGCCCGCGCTGCCTGATCCTCACGCCGACCCGCGAGCTCGCGGCCCAGGTCGAAGAGTCTGTGCGCATCTACGGCAAGCACGTCGCGCTCAAATCGATGATGATGTTCGGCGGCGTCGGCATGCAGCCGCAGGTGACGCAGCTGAAGAAGCGCGTCGACATCCTGGTCGCAACGCCCGGGCGCCTGCTCGATCATTGCGGACAGAAGACGGTCGACCTGTCAGGCATCGAGATCCTCGTGCTCGACGAAGGCGACCGCATGCTCGACATGGGTTTCATCCGCGACATCAAGCGCGTGCTGGCCTACATGCCCAAACAGCGCCAGAGCCTGCTCTTCTCCGCGACCTTCTCCGATGACGTGCGCGCGCTCGCCGGCTCGCTGCTGAACAAGCCGAGCAGCGTCGAAGTCGCTGCTCGCAACACCGCTTCCGAGCTCGTGAAGCAGACGGTGCACCTCGTCAACAAGGACGAGAAGCGCGACGTGCTGAGCCACCTCATCCGCTCGAACTCATGGACGCAGGTGCTCGTGTTCACGCGCACCAAGCACGGTGCGAACCGCCTGGCCGAGAAGCTCGAGAAAGACGGCATCAAAGCCACCGCGATCCACGGCAACAAGAGCCAGGCTGCGCGCACCCGCGCCCTCGCCCAGTTCAAGGCCGGTGAAGTGCCGGTGCTCGTGGCCACCGATATCGCCGCGCGCGGACTCGACATCGAAGAGCTGCCGCACGTGGTGAACTTCGAGCTGCCGAACGTCGCAGAGGATTACGTGCACCGTATCGGCCGCACCGGCCGCGCCGGCGTCGAAGGCGCTGCGGTCTCGCTCGTCGATTCCGAAGAAATCCCGTTCCTGCGTGCGATCGAAAAGCTGCTCAAGCGCAGCATCCCGCGCGCAGCGCCGCTCGAAGGTTACGTCGCACGCCCCGCCGCCGAGCGCGCGGCCGAAGAACGCGCCCGTCCTCCGCGTGAGCCGCAGCGGTCGCGACGCGATGCGCCCCGAGGCGGTCAGGGCCGTCCCGGTAGCCAGGGACGCCCCGGTGGCCAGGGCCGCACTCAAGCCAGAGACGGGCAAAGGACTCGCACCCACGCTGTGGGCGCCCGCCCTGCAAGCGAAGGCAACCGTGCCGGCGCGGACGACGACAACCGCGGCAACCGCATAGCGCCGAGTCGCGACGACGCGCGCGGCGGTCGTAATCGCGAGGGCGGTTCACGTGATGGCGCCCCGCGCGCACGCCGGGATGATCCGGCGCGCAGCCGCTCGCATCATCAGGCTGGCAACGCACCCCGGATGCACCCGACCGAGCGCCCGGAGGTCGACGGCAACCGTGCTCAACCGGCGCGCGCCGCCGAGGCGCCCGAAACCATGTCCGAAGCCGCGCGTCATCAGGCGAAGGCACAGCCGGCACTGTTTTCACCCAAGGCTCAAGTTCGCCGCTGGCGTTAGGCGCTAAAGCGCCTAACGCCTTGGCCGATGAACGACACGGAGGGAAACGAAGTTTCCCTCCGTGACCTCCCTTCCTCCGTTCTCTACCGAGAACGGTCGATGTCATTCTGGCGAAGGCCGGAATCCATCTGCGGCGGGTTGATCGTCGTTCCGGCGCAGAGCTTGCCTTGGAATGGTCGAGTCCAGGGCCAGTATTCATTTTGACTTTAACGCCGTAGGCGAACCACGACATGAGCGAAGAAGAAAAAGTCCGGGTATCGAAGCTCATGGCGGCGCAGGGGTTGTGCTCGCGCCGAGAGGCGGACAGTTACATCGAGCGGGGTCTCGTCCTCGTCGACGGCGAGCGGATCACCGAGCTCGGCACCAAGATCTACCCGAACCAGCGCATCACGCTCGCCCGCACCGCGGCCACCGAGCAGACTGCCCGCGTGACGGTCCTGCTGAACAAGCCGATCGGGATCGTTTCGGCGCAGCCCGAGCCGGGGCACACGCCGGCAATCACACTCATCACGCCCGACACACACTGGCCCGAAGACACGAGCACCCTGCCCTTTCATCGCTCGCAGTTGAAAGGCCTCGCGCCGGCGGGACGGCTCGACATCGACTCGATCGGCCTGCTCGTGCTCACCCAGGACGGGCGCATCGCGCGCCAGTTGATCGGGCAGGACCGGGCGATCGACAAGGAATACCTCGTCAGGGTCGAAGGAAATCTCTCCACCAGCGGGCTCGAACTTCTGAATCACGGCCTCAGCCTCGATGACGCCGCGCTGAAACCCGCACAGGTCACGTGGCAAAACCGCGACCAGCTTCGCTTCATCCTGCAGGAAGGCAAGAAACGCCAGATCCGGCGCATGTGCGAGCTCGTCGGACTGAAAGTCACCGGACTGAAGCGCGTGCGCATCGGCCGCGTGAAGCTCGGTGACCTGCCCCTTGGGCAGTGGCGCTACCTCGGCCCTCACGAGCAGTTCTAGCTGAATCAGCGCCGCCGGAGCTTCGCAAGGTCGAGCGTCTTCGATTCGCGCGTGTCGGCGTGAAAAACCCTTTCGATGTATTGCAGCGCTTTGCGGTTTTCCGCAGCGGATATCGACGCGGTGCAATCGCGCGGCACGCAGATCTCGTAATCGCGCAGAAACGCGTCCGCTGCCGTGAGCAACACGCACATGTCTGCGCTGATACCGGTGAGCACCAGCCGCTTCGCCTTGAGGTACTGGAGCAGGAGGTCGAGCGTCGTCGCGTAGAACGCCGAGTGCTTCGTCTTCAGCACGAAGTAGTCCTCGGGTTCCGGCTTCAGCAGCTCGACCAGCGGCCGCCCCCTCACCCCGTCTTCCAGGCAATGGGTGACGGTCTGCCGGAAGTCCGACCGCCAGCGGCCGAAGTTGTCGTTCGCATAGATCACCGGGATACCGCGCCTGCGCGCTTTCTCCTTGAGCGCGGCGATCGCCTCGGCTGCGCGCAATGCAGGCCGCACGAGCTTGTCGCCGCCGTCGAACTCGAGATCGTTGATGAGATCGATCAGGACGAGCGCGACCGGGCAGGTATCGGGCACGTTGCCGTGCAGGTCGTGGTTCTTCGCGGGCATACAGCTTCGAAGCGTTCGTTCGGTTGCCGCCGGTTGTGCACAATTCATGCCGCGCCCGCCCGGTCCGCGGGTTGCTTGCCCACAGGCCAAAGCGATAGAGGCCATGGCAGGGACGATACGCATAGGCATTTCAGGCTGGCGCTATGAGCCGTGGCGCGGGGTGTTCTATCCGCGCGACCTCGCCCAGCGGCGCGAGCTCGAGTTCGCCTCGCGCGCGTTTCCGACCATCGAAATCAACGGCTCGTTCTACTCCCTGCAGCACCCGAACAGCTACGAGCAGTGGTATCGCGAGACCCCGCCGGGTTTCGTCTTCGCCATCAAGGGCGGGCGCTACATCACCCACATGCTGCGGCTGCGCAACTGCGAGAAGGCGCTCGCGAACTTCTTCGCGTCGGGTATCTTCAACCTGAGAGAGAAGATCGGGCCTTTTCTCTGGCAGTTCCCGCCGCAGTTCCGCTACGACGAGGAGCGCTTCGAAGCTTTCTTCCGGATGCTGCCCCGCGATCTCGAGAGCGCGCTGGCTATCGCCCGCCGCCGCGATGCGCGCATGAAAGGCCGCTGCCGCCTGGCGGTGCACGACAACGTGCCGTTGCGCCATGCAGTCGAGATCCGGCACGCAAGCTTCGCCGACGAGCGCTTCGTCTCACAGCTTCGCCGTCACGGGATCGCGCTCGTCGTCGCCGACACTGCCGGCAAGTGGCCGTACTACGAAGACGTCACCACCGACTTCATGTACCTGCGGCTGCATGGAGACGCGCAGCTTTATGTCAGCGGCTATACCGATGAAGCGCTCGAGCGCTGGGCTGCACGCATACGCGCGTGGGCGAACGGCGGCGAGCCCGCAGACGCGGTGCGCATCAGTGGAAAAATCGCCCCTCGGCGGAAAGCTCGCGACGTGTACTGTTACTTCGACAATGACGTCAAAGTGCGCGCCCCGGTGGACGCACACAACCTCATGCGCAAGCTCGGGCTTGCCGTTTCGGTCAATGCCGCAGTCGTGGGTGACGCGCCCGAAACCTTCGTGCCCGAGTCGCTCGACGTGTTGCCCTACGCGCTCCCGCGAGTCGACACGCGTTGGCGCTTCGGCCCGCGTGTGGCCAAGCCTGCGCCGGCGGCCGTACGTACCCGCGGGCGCAAATCGGTATGACGATCGGCAGCCGGACCGATCAGGGCCGGCTGCCCGCCGCTGAGCGTGCGTCGCCACCGAGTTGCCCGCGACGCGAACGCTCTCCTAGAATGAGGCCCCACCTCGTTTCGGAGATCAACGATGCGCGCACAGACGCTCGGCTTGTTGTGGCTCGCCTGCCTGAGCGCTTTCGCGCCGGCGCGAGCGCAGGACAAAGTCGTCGAAATCACCACCCGCCCCGGTGTGACTCAGCGCTTCGTCGTTATACCGGCCGCCGACGCTAAAGCTGCAGTCGTTCTGTTCGCAGGCGGCCATGGCGGCCTGCAGTTCAACGACGCGGGAAGCGCGCGCTGGGGCAACGGCAATTTTATGGTTCGCAGCGCGCGCCTCTTCGCGTCTCAGGGACTCACGGTCGCGATCATCGACACGCCTTCGGACCGTCAGTCCGCGCCCTACCTCACCGGCTTTCGCCAGACGCCCGAGCACGCCGCCGACGTCAAAGCGGTGATCGCGTGGATGAAGGACTCGACCAAATTACCCGTGTGGCTGGTCGGCACGAGCCGCGGCACCCAATCGGTCGGCGCAGTCGCGACTGCGCTGAGGAGCGGCGGCGGCCCGGATGGCATCGTGCTCACCTCGACCATACTCAGCGACGGCCGGAGCAAACCGGTTCCGGACATGGCGATGGACACGCTCAAAGTCCCGGTGCTCGTCGTGCACCACGAGCAGGACGCGTGTCGCCTGTGCCTCTTTCGCGATATGCCGAAGCTGATGGAGAAGCTCGCCGCAAACCCGCGCAAGGAGCTCATGACTTTTCGCGGCGGAGAGAACCAGGGCGACCCGTGCGAGGCGATGGCGTATCACGGCTACAACGGCCTCGAACAGGACGTCGTCAGCCGCATCGCTGCGTGGATCAACACGAAATAAGAGAGCGCGGCAGAACTGTCACGCCATTGCGGGTCAGCGAAGCGCCTCGACCTTCACCAGCACCGAGCGGCTCTGGGTGCGCGTGCCGCCGGCGCGCCCGAGTATCACCTCGCGCTCGCTCTCGCGCGTCCGGGACATCGCCGCGAGCTCGATCCACTCCCCCAACCGTCCTGAAACGGTGCTGACCACGCGCTGAACGTCGACGACGCCCGGCACCCCCTGCACGAAAGCTTCACGCTGCGGCGAGATGTCGAGCGTGACGATGTCACCGGTGACTCGCGGCGTCACCTGGAAACCGGTATCGGCGCTGCGATACTGCACGTCGTCGACGACCTGATCGAGGACCCTGCCATTGACGACCGAGCGCACCGTTCGGCGGTCCCGCACCGGCACTTCGGCGCCTGAGCTGATGAACGCGCTGCGGCCTTCGAGTACCTGCACCGTCTGCGTCACACGCGCGTTGTCGAGGCTGCGCGAGTCGTAAATCCTCGCCTGAAGACCGTCGCCTGGCGCTGTGCTGCTGCCGGGAATGGTCAGCCGCAGGTTGTCCTCCGCGCGCAGGCTCCCCGAGATCTCTGCGCCGCGGCGGGTCGCATCGTAAGCCGAATCCTGCGCGACGCTGATCAGCAGCCTTCTGGGCGCTGCGTCGACGGTCGTGAGCACGCGACGCAGCTCGGCGAGATTGGCAGGTGTCGTGCGAACCACGAGCTGTCCGCGCAAGCCGCTGAGGCTCCCGCCTTTGGCGAGCATCGGCTGAAGCATCGGGATCACTTCCTCAGCCGTGCGGTATTTGAGCGCGATGACTTCCACGCTCATCTGCGCGATCGCACCGCCGGCCGCCAGCATTACGGAGAATGCCGCGACGAGCAGGATCACATGACGTCGTATTTGTCTACTCATTGCGTAGGACAAAGTCCTATCTTTACAACCGGTTCGATTCTCATCTATATTCGCCCGCGTGAGAAGAACAACCATAACACTCCTCATCGGCGCGCTGGCGCTGGCGTCGACATCGGCATATGCCAATGACAACGTCGCGCTGAGGACCGACCGCGGTGCGGCCCTGCTCGAGGCCGCGGACCGTCACCTCGCCGCCACCCGCGAGCTGGTCATGCAGGCGCTCGGCTTCCTCGGCATCCGCTACAAGTACGGCGGAAACTCCCCCGATACCGGTTTCGACTGCAGTGGGCTCGTCCGGTATGTTGTAAACCAGGCGATCGGCCTCGCGCTGCCCCGCGATGCGCGGGCGATCAGCCAGCTCGGCGCGCGGATCAACACCGATGAGCTTCAGCCGGGCGACCTCGTGTTCTTCAATACGATGCGCAAGCCCTTCTCGCACGTCGGCATCTACGTGGGCGAGCACCGGTTCATCCACGCGCCCGCGAGCGGCGGCACGGTCGAGCTCGTCAACATGACCGAGCGTTACTGGCAAAGCCGCTTCGACGGTGCCCGCCGCCTCAGCCAGTAGCAACCCGGCGCCCACGGCGCTCTCCTGCATCCAACTAAGCTCGGTCAGCGAGGCGCCCTTCTACACGACTGGCGCCCGCCCATCCCCGCGTCTCATCCCTCATCCCTCGCCCCTGGCCTTTGGCCCTTCGCCAGCCTCCGCTCTAACGCGAATCATTCCCATTTATATGGTGTTTGAGAATCATTCTTGTTAAGATGCGTTCCAGCGGCGGGTGTGCCCCGCGCGAACACGGAGATGGGGTCATGCCTTTGAGCAGGAAGAAAATCGTCGCGGGCCTCGTGGCCGCCATTCTCGCGGGCGCCGGCTTCGGCGCGGGAGCGCAGGAGAAGGTCCTGAACCTTTACTCGTCGCGCCACTATCAGACCGACGAGTCGCTGTACGCCAATTTCACCAAGCAGACCGGCATCCGCATCAACCGGATCGAGGCCGGGGAAGATCCGCTCATCGAGCGCCTTAAAAATGAAGGGACCTCGAGCCCCGCCGACGTGCTGGTCACAGTGGATGCGGGCCGGCTCTGGCGCGCCGAACAGCTCGGCCTGTTCCAGCCGGTCAAGTCGAAGGTGCTGGAATCGCGCCTCCCGGAGCATCTCCGAGCGCCGAACGAGCAATGGTTCGGGTTTTCCGCCCGCGCCCGGGTGATCGTCTACAACAAGGGCACGGTGAACCCCGCCGACGTGCAGAACTATGAAGACCTCGCCAATCCCAAGCTCAAAGGCAAAGTCTGCACGCGCTCGGGAAGCAGCGTGTACAACCTGTCGCTGATGAGCGCGCTGATCGAGCACTGGGGCGAGCGCAAGGCCGAGGACTGGGCCAAAGGCGTGGTGGCGAACTTCGCGCGGTCTCCCAAGGGCGGCGACATCGACCAGATCATGGGCGTCGCTTCAGGCGAATGCGGCGTCGCGATCACCAACAGCTACTACTACGTGCGCCTGCTGAAGTCGGAAAAACCGGAAGACAAGAAAGCGATGCAGTCGGTCGGCCTCGTCTGGCCGAACCAGAAGAGCTTCGGCACCCACATCAACATCTCGGGCGCCGGCGTGCTGAAAAGCGCACCGCACCGCGACGCGGCGATCCAGTATCTCGAATATCTCGCGAGCGACTCCGCACAGAGCTATTTCGCCAACGGCAACAACGAATGGCCGGTAGCCAAAG
>JAQGMV010000140.1 GCA_028292225.1 Betaproteobacteria bacterium | reverse complement strand
GCGCAAGTTCACGGTGAACTGCGAGGCTATCATCGGCACAGAGAACGCCGAGCGCTTGATGGAAGTGGTGTGGGAGTTCGACGAGCAGCGCGATGTGCGGGAGCTCGTCGGGCTCATTGGGGGTGGGTTCAGTTCGGCAGCACGTAGCGCAGGCGCCTCGCCTGCAGCATGTAAACGAGGAGGCAAAGCGTGGCAGGAATAGTGGAAGGCAAAGTAGTCGTAGTCACCGGCGGCGGACGCGGCATCGGCAGGGAGATCGCGCTGCTGATGGCGCGCGAAGGCGCGAAAGTGGTGGTGAACGACATCGGCACGTCGCTCGGCGGCGAAGGCAGCGACCAGACGCCAGCAGGGGAAGTGGTCGCCGAAATCAAGAAGAACGGCGGCGCAGCGGTCGCGAGCTACGACAGCGTCGCCGAATGGGACAGCGCACACCGCATCGTGCAGACGGCGGTCGACACCTTCGGGCGCATCGACTGCGTCGTGAACAACGCGGGCATTCTTCGCGACATCATATTCCACAAGATGACTTTCGAGGATTTCGACTCGGTCGTGAAAGTCATGCTCTACGGCGCTTTCAACATGAGCCGCGCGGCCGCGCCGCACTTCCGTCAGCAGAACGGCGGGGCCTTCGTGCACATGACTTCGAACTCCGGGATGGCGGGCAACATCGGCCAGGCGAACTACGGCGCAGCGAAAGCCGGCATGATCATGCTGTCCAAGCACCTCGCGCTCGACATGCAGCGCTTCAACGTGCGATCCAACGCGGTCGCTCCGTCGGCGTGGACCCGCATGACGGGCTCGATTCCCTCGAACACGCCCGACAAAGCCGCCCGCGTCGCGCAACGCCAGGCGGTGACGCCGGACAAGAACGCGCCGCTCGTCGTCTATCTCGCGAGCGATGCCGCGAAAGACGTGAACGGCCAGGTGTTCTACACGCGCAAGAACGAGATCTTTCTCATGAGCCAGATGCGCCCGAAACGCGGGATTCATCGTGCGGAAGGCTGGACGCCGCAGAGCGTCGCCGAGCACGCGATACCGGCGCTCAAGGCGGACTTCTACCCGCTCGAGCGCAACCAGGACGTGTTCAGTTGGGACCCGATTTAAGTGAGTCCCTTCGGGACTCGCTTAAATCGGGATTGAACGAACAGAGGGAAACCGAAGGTTTCCCTCCGTAACCTCCCTTCCTCCGGCTATCTACCGATAACTGCTCTTAGGGACCTGCGCGGTAGCGAAGTCTCCCTCGCCCCGTACACGGGGAGAGGGTCGCGATGAGGGGGAACGATGACGTCGGCGAAATACATCCATCCGATGGCTGCTGCGCTCATTACTGCACTGCTCAGCTCGACCGCGACAGCCCAGGAATATCCCGCCAGACCCATCCGCATCGTCGTCCCGGTCCCGCCCGGCGGTGCGAACGACACCCTCACGCGGGTGGTCGCGCCGAAGCTCTCCGAGTTTCTGCGGCAGCCCGTGCTGGTGGAAAATCGCGGCGGCGCGAACACTACGCTCGGCACCGCCCTCGTCGCGAAAGCGGCGCCGGATGGTTACACGCTGCTGAGCGCGCCGAGCGCGCACACCGTGAATCCGGCGCTCTACAGCGCGCTGCCGTACGACGCGATCAGGGATTTCGCGCCGGTCGCGGGTCTGGCGGCCGCACCGCTGCTGCTCGCGGTGCATCCTTCGCTGCCGGTGAAATCGGTAAAGGACCTCGTCGCACTCGCGAAAGCCAAACCCGGCCAGTTGAGCTACGCGTCGCCGGGCAACGGCACCTCGGGCCATCTCGCCGGCGAGCTTTTCAAGAGCGTCGCCGGACTCCGGATCGTGCACATCCCGTATAAAGGCGGCGGACCCGCGACGGTAGATCTCGTCGGGGGACACGTGCTGATGATGTTCCCGACGATACAGGCGGCATTGCCTTACGTCGCCGCAGGCAGGCTGAAGGCTTTCGCAGTCACCAGCGCATCGAGAACGGCGCTTGCGCCCGACCTGCCGACGATGGCGCAGGCGGGGCTTCCTGGCGTTGAAGTCGGCTCGTGGTTCGCGCTGCTCGCGCCTGCCGGCACTTCGAAGGATGTCGTCACGAAGCTCGACGCCGAAGTGCGCAAAGTCCTGCAGGCGCCGGAGGTGAGCGAGCGCCTGCGCACTCTGGGCTACGAATCGTTCTCCATGGGTCCCGATGCGCTCGCGGCTTATCTTCGGAGCGATCTCGCCAAATGGGGGAAAGTCATCAGGCAGGCCGGCATACGAGCGGAGTGATCAAAGGCTTTCACCAGGTCAACATGAACGATCAGTATTCGGCCTTGATCCCCGCAGCCTTCACCACCTTCGCCCACTTTTCGAAGTCCGCGCGGTGATACGCCGCAAGCTGCTGCGGCGTGCCCGCCGCGGCCGGCTCGGCGCCGTCCGCGGCGAGGCGCTTCTTCAGGTCCGCGTTCTTCAGCACCTTGTTCGCTTCCGCATTGACGCGGTTCACGATCGGCGCCTGCAAACCTGCGGGCCCATAGAGTCCCCACCACTGGCTCGACTCGAAGCCCGGCAGCGCCGCCTCGGCAACGGTCGGAAGGTTAGGCGCGATCTCGACGCGCTTGGCGCTCGTGACGGCGAGCGCGCGGAGCCTCCCCGCCTTCTCCTGCGACGACACGCTCGGGTACGCCGCGAAGAGCACCGACACGTTGCCTGCGATCGTGTCGATCGTCGCCGGGGACGCCCCCTTGTAGGGGATATGCACCATCTTGATGCCGGCGCGCTGCATGAACAGCTCCCCGGTGAGATGGCTCAAGGTGCCGGTGCCGTTGGAACCGAAGTTGAGCGCGCCCGGCCTGGACTTGGCGACCGCGATCAGCTCCTTCACCGATTTGGCGGGCACCGAAGGATGGATCACCAGCACGTTCGGCGCGAAGCCGATGAGCGCTATCGGCGAGAAGTCGCGCAGCGCGTCGTAGGACACTTTGCTGATGTGCGGGTTGATCGAGAGTGCGCTCGAGGATGCGAACAGCAGCGTGTAGCCGTCCGGTGCGGCCTTGGCGACAGTCTCCGCGCCGATCGCGCCGCCGGCGCCCGCGCGGTTGTCGACGATGAACTGCGTTCCGAAGCCGGCTGAGAGTCCCTGTATGACTTGGCGTGCGACGATGTCGGCGGCGCCGCCGGGAGGAAACGGCACGATCACGCGCACCGGTTTTTCAGGGTAGCTCTGGGCGGACGCGGGGGATGCGAATAGCGCCGCCTGAAGAAAGGCGCAGGCGAAAAGTGAGGGGGCGAATCGGTTAAAGCGGGCGTTCATGAGGTTTCCTTACTGGAGAAAAGATACGGCATGTCCCTCGCACTCCGGCTGCCGGTGAACTCATCGGGATTCCGGGCGCGCGATGCGCAGCGTCAGGACTGACAAACGTGTGTCTTTGGCGAGGGAACAGACCGAGCCGGAGGTTACCGCCTGATGGAGGTCCGGGCCAGCGTCAGAGTGCCTTTTCCACGCGATCGAGAAGATTGGGGGTCCGCGGCGGACCTGCGATCCAGCCGACGGCAATGCCGGCGACATCGGCCGCCATGTCCGCGGCTTCCATGGACCGATAGCCCGTGAAATATTGAAGGATTTCGAGCCCGCCGCCCAGCGCCGCCAGCGCGAGCACCACGATCAACCGTGGCCGCGCCGTGTCGTAGATCTGCATGAACCAGAAGGTCACCGCGGCGTAGGCTGCGATGTGGCCGTATTTGTCGCCGTGGGCCGTCGGAATGTCTATCGTCACAGGTGCGAGCGAGAGGTACACGATCGCGGCGACAATTACCCATCCGAAGGTAAGCCAGAGCGCGGGGTGTCTGAAATGGTGCATACGGAGAATCATGGGGCGTCGACAAGCAGTTGAGACTGCAAAGAGACAGCACCAACGCCGCAAGAGTTCAGACAGTTGACCGCTATACTTGCGGGCTCCGCAACGTAAACAGGAAATGACATGGCTTCGAATATCGAAAAAAGGCTGGCTGAGCTGGGCATCACACTGCCTCCGCCCGGCGCCCCCGGCGGCAACTACGTCCCCTTCGTCGTGGTCGGCGACCTCGCGTTCATGGCGGGCCAGGTCGCGCGCGAGGGCGGAAAGATGAAATACACCGGAAAGCTGGGACAAGACGTGAGCGTCGAAGACGGGCAGCAGGCGGCGCGGCTGTGCGCCCTGAACCTGCTCGCGCAGTTGAAGGTCGCGTGCGGCGGTGACCTCGACCGCGTCGAGCGTTGCGTGCGGCTGGGCGGCTTCGTCAACAGCCCGCTCGACTTCTACGATCACCCCAAGGTCATCAACGGCGCTTCGGACCTGATGGTCGAAGTGTTCGGCGAGCGCGGTCAGCACGCGCGCACCGCCGTCGGCGTCTCCGCGCTGCCGATGGACTCGGCGGTGGAAGTCGAAGGGGTGTTTCAGTTGAAGAAGTAGATCCTGCCGCGACCCTCACCCTGGCCCTCTCCCTGTGAACATGGAGAGGGAACCAAACCCGTCGTAGCCCCGGTGCGACGTGAGGGGGCTAGTAGGTCGTCAATCCGCCGTCGATCAGCAGGGTCTGCCCCGTGACAAAAGCCGAATCGGTTCCGGCGAGGTAGGACACCGCGGCGGCGACATCGTCTTCGGTGCCGAACTTACCGACGGGGACGCGCTTGAGCATCGCTACACGCGCTCCGGGATTCGCCTCGAAGTAACCTGCGCGCGACGGCGTCTCGATCGTTCCGGGCGCAATCGCATTCACCCGGATGCCGTGCCCCGCCCACTCGTACGCGAGCATACGCGTCATGTGGATGATCGCGCCTTTCGAAATACCGTAGGTCGCGCGCTCCGCGAGAGCCACCACGCCGTGGGTCGAGGCGAGGCTGACGATCGCGCCTTCGGCCTTTCGCGAGACGAGGTGCCGCGCGAACTGCTGGCTCATGAAGAACGTGCCGGTGAGGTTCACGTCCATGACGGTCTGCCACTCGTCGCGCGTGACATCGATGGCGAGGCGGCGCTGCGTCACGCCGGCATTGTTCACGAGCACGTCGATCTGTCCGTAAGCCTGCGCTGCCTGTGCGACCGCGCTCTCGACACTCGGCTGCGAGCGTATGTCGAGCGCGATGGGAACCGCGCGCGCTCCGGCGGCTTTCAGCTTGGAGACGATCTCTTCGAGCGGCGCCTGCGTGAGCTCGGTGACCGCGAGATCGTACCCGTCGCGCGCGAGCCTGAGCGCGATCGCCGCGCCGAGGCCCTGCGATCCGCCGGTCACGAGCGCGACACGGCGCGCCCGGCTTTTCATTTCCATGAGTGCCCCTAGAACAGTTTCTTGCGTCGTATCTTCTTCGGATGCGCACTCGGATACACGAGCCCGCTCGCATTCACGCCGAGATCGACCATCCCTTTGCACAGCGTGATCGCGCAACTATAGCCTTCGAGCACCGGCACCTCCCACCCCAGGTCGTCGAGGCGCTTCTGGAGCACCGGCTTCAACCAGAACAGCGCCGAGCAGCCGAAGGTGATCACGTCGGCGCCGTCCTCCTCGATCGCGGCCACCGCTTCGCGCAACGCGGCTTCGACGACTTCCGAAGTCTCCCCGCGCTGCGCGCGGTTCTTCGCGAGGTGGACCTCGGACTGCCCCATGTCAGGCGGGCGCGGCAGCGGGTAGTTGATGTTGCGGATCGACGCGCAGCGCTCGGTGAATCGATGCTGCACCACCAGATCGTAGTAATACATGTTGTGATTCTCGGCGAGGTCGATCACGCTGAACTTGTTGCCGAGCATCGAGGCGACGTGCATCTGCGAGTATCCGCACGCGACGACGGGGATGCCGAACGCGCGAGCGATCTCCCGCGACGCCGGGAATCCCGGTTCGCCGCCGCCCAGCAGCACGATGCCGTTGTATTTGCCGCTCTCGCAAGCCTCGCGCACGATCGGCAGCCTTCCCGCCGCAACCAGCGTGAACTCCTCGCGCGTCTCGACCGGCCAGTCGCCGTAGGTCGCCAGCGGCCCCCGGTGCAGCTCCCACTCGACGTTCTCGAGGAGCGGCTTGACCGTCTCGTAATTCATCAGCATGGATTCCTTCGGCCCGTCGACGGCGCGGTGCAGATACTGCGACGTCGCCGGCAGGTGGAAGGCCTGGATCAGCAGGAACTTGTAGGGTTTTTCCATGTTCAATCCGCGATCGCACCGACACAGGGAGCGGGTCGGGCCTGCGCGAAATCCACCGCGCAGGCACACGCGGCGGCGAGCAGTAGGCGATGCCTGCTTTCCATCTCTCCTCCA
Source organism: Betaproteobacteria bacterium (assembly GCA_028292225.1). Taxonomy (GTDB): domain Bacteria; phylum Pseudomonadota; class Gammaproteobacteria; order Burkholderiales; family SG8-41; genus JAQGMV01. The sequence goes on along the minus strand of JAQGMV010000140.1, from coordinate 7,005 downwards.
GTCTGTTTTTTGTCGATGCCGTCGTAAGCCTGCTCGTTGCGAGCGGCTTCGTCTTTTACTTTACCATTGGGCACAAAATGGAGGAGGCCCGATGAACAATTATTTTCACGCGTGTGCACTCGCGCTCGGCATGCTTGCGGCAGGCGCAGCCGCACAAACGACATATCCCAACCGGGCGGTGCGCATGGTGGTGCCGTCCTCTGCCGGCGGCGGGTCGGACATTATCGCGCGCATCGTCGCACCCAGGCTCGCCGAGCGCCTGGGCCAGCAGGTGATCGTCGACAACCGCGCAGGCGCAGGAACGATGATCGGCGGTGAAGTCGTCGCAAAAGCACCGCCCGACGGATACACGCTGCTGATGGGCGTCTCCACGCTTGCGACCAACCCTGCGATCTACAGGAAAGTGCCTTACAACGCGCTCACCGATTTCGCGCCGATCACGCTCACCCTGTCGGCGCCGAACATCCTCGTCGTGCACCCGTCGCTGCCGGTGAAGACCGTGAAAGAGCTGGTGTGGTTTTCCGAGGCGCGTCCGGGCGCGCTCAACTTCGCCTCGGCAGGCACCGGCACCAATCCGCATCTGTCGATGGAGCTTTTTCTCAGCCTCGCAAAGCTGAAGATGGTGCACATCCCCTACAAAGGCTCCGCGCCTGCCGTCACTGACCTGCTCGGCGGACAGGTCGCGGTGATGACTGCGACGATGCTCACCGGCATCCCTCACGTGCGCAGCGGCCGTCTGCGCGCGCTCGGCGTCACCAGCACCCGGCGCACTGCCGTGGCGCCCGACGTGCCGACGATCGCCGAAAGCGGTCTGCCGGGTTACGAGGCGGTGCAGTGGTACGGCGTGCTCGCACCCGCGCAGACGCCGAAGGAGATCGTCGCGCGACTGCATCGCGATCTCGCCGCGATCCTGCATACGACAGAAATCAAGGAGCGCTTCGCCGCCGATGGCGGGGATCCGGGCGGCAATACGCCTGAGGAGTTCGGGCGGTATATCCGCGCGGAGACCGAGAAGTGGGCGAAGGTGGTAAAGGCGGCGGGCATCAAGCCTGAGTGATGCTGACTCGGCCGGCCGGGGTGGTCGAAAAGGGAAGGAGGGGGAAACCTTGGTTTCCCTTTTTGGCGTTGGCTGGACCCCGTCAACAATCCGTCGACGACCGATTGTTGACCAAATGGAAAGACAGCTGCGCTCGCTCGTATCTATGTCCTGAGTAGCGGCCTCCCTAGAATCGCCCCTATTCCACTGGAGACACACATGCGTTTCGGCATATTCGGCGGCGGCAAGGTCGGGCGCCTGAACCCGCTCGGCGACAGCCACGGCTACAGGGACTTCATCGAGTACATCAAGGACGCCGACCGGCTCGGCTACGAGAGCGTTTTCCTCGTCGAGCACCATTTCACCGGCGTCGGCCAGCTTTCCGCGTCGCTGAACCTGCTCACGTATCTCGCAGCGGTGACCCGGCGCATACGCCTGGGAACCGCGGTGCTCGTCCTGCCGTGGCACAACCCGGCGCTCCTCGCCGAGCAGGTCGCGACGCTCGACGTGCTCTCCGCCGGCCGCGTCGACCTCGGCATCGGCCGCGGCTATCGCAAGGCCGAGTTCGAGCAGTTCTGCATTCCCGTCACGGAAGCGCAGGAGCGCTTCGACGAATGCCTCGAGTTCTTGCAGAAAGCGTGGACAACTGAAGGCCGCTTCACGCACGAAGGCAAACACTGGCGCTACAACCAGATCGTCGTCGAGCCCGAGCCCGTCCAGCGGCCGCATCCGCCGATCTGGATGGCGGGCGGCAGCCCCGAGTCGATCGCGCGGGTCGCGACGAGCAACTTCAACCTGCTGCTCGACCAGGTCGGCTCGATGGCGCTCACCTTCGATCGCCTCCGCACCTACCTCGACACACAGGAGAAGAACGGCCGGCCGCGCGACGCGGGCCGTGTCGCAGTCGCTCGTGCGCTGCACATCGTTCGAAACGAAGCGGACCGTAAGAAAGCGCTCGAGCGCCGTGCCGAAAACCTGAAGAACATCGGCGAGCTCGCGCGCAAGCCCGGCTCGACCGAAGCGCTCGTCGACGACGGCGCGCTCATCGGCACACCCGGCGAAGTCATCGAGAAGATCCGGGGCCTCGCCGAAGGCGGCGTGGAATACATACTGCTGACCAACGCGGTAGTCACGCGCGAGTCCCTGCTCGAGTTCTCGCAGGAGATCATGCCGCACGTCGCGCCTGCGCGCGCCGCCGCCGCGTAACCTTTCGGGTTTAACATTCGGCTCACCGCATACCAGGGACAGCACACATGGAACAGGGCACCACGGGGATCAAGGACGGTTTCGCGAAGACTCGCAGCCACGGCCGCATCCACTATCGGGAGCTCGGCGCCGGCGAGCCGCTCATCCTGATGCACACCAACGGGGGATCGGCGTATCAGCACGATCCGGTCGCAGCGCTGCTCGCGAAACGCTTCCGCATGATCTCGTGGACGATGCCGGGCCACGGCGACTCGGATCCGCTGCCGCGCCACTACAGCATCGAAGACTATGCCGCAGCGCTTGCCGAGCTCATGGACGCCCTTCAGTTGAAGACCGCGCACGTCGGCGGCGAGTCGGTCGGCGGCTCGGTGACCGCCGCTTTTGCGAGCCGCTACGGCGATCGCACCTCGTCCGCCATGCTCATCGAAACGCCGTGCCGCACGTATGAAGAATGGGGCGCGCGCTGGGGTCATACCGAAGGCAACTTCGGCCTGCCGACCCAGAACGAAGGCCAGGTGAAGGAGCGTGTCGCGAATGTCGATGGGGCCCTTCTGCAGCGCTGGAACATCGACCGCAACAAGGCCGGAGGCAAGACCATGGTCGGGGTGATGTGGGCCATCCGCGAGTTCGACGTGAGGGCCGCCGCGGCGAAGATCGACCGGCCGGCTGTGATTCTCTACGGCAAGCGCGGCCCGACCATCGCGGACCAGCAGCGCTTCAAGGACGCGGCGCCGAAGATCCCCATAGGCTATTTCGAGGACTCGGGACACTTCCCGATGTACGACGAGCCCGAGCAGTTCGCGAAAGTCGTCACCGAGTTCTGCCTCGATAAGGCCAAAGTCGCGTAATCGTTCGTAAGAGCAAAAGCAGGAAGGAAAGGACGCCAAGGAAAAAACAGGGACGCAAAGGAGGAAACAAGGTAACGGTTCAGCATGCGCTACGTTGGCGTCCTTGGTTCTTCCTTGGCGTCCTTCCCTTCCTGCTTTGCTTTACTGCTCCGTTCTAGCTTCATTGCTTCCGCCGCGTCGCCTCACGCACAATAGCGCGTCTTCAAATCCCCCTCGGCAGCGGATGAACAAGTTGCTCGGCATGCTCGCGTTCGTACGCGTGGTCGAATCCGGCGGTTTCACGAGCGCGGCGCAGCGCCTCGGGCTTTCGGTTTCGGCCGTCGCCAAGAACGTGAGCCGTCTCGAGGCGGAGCTCGGCACTCAGCTCCTCGTCAGGACGACGCGGCGCATCACCGTCACCGACTTCGGACGCGACTATTACGCGAGCTGCCGGCGGGTCTTCGGCGAGATCGAAGACGTCGAGACCGCGCTGCGCCAGTCTCAGGACGTGCCCCGCGGCAAGGTCACCCTGCTCTGCCCGATGTTCTTCGCGCGGATCAATCTCCTGCCGCGCCTGCACGAGTTCTACGCCGAGCACCCGGAAGTCGAAGTCGAAGTGAAGTTCGGCAACCGCTACAACGATATCGTCGAGGAAGGCATCAACCTCGCGGTCGTCGTCGGGCAGCTCCGGGATTCGCGCTTCACCAGCCGCACGCTCACTCGCAGCCACATGCTGTGCGCTGCAACACCCGAATACCTGCGTCGGCACGGCACGCCGCAGACCATAGACGATCTCCTTTCCCATAACTGTCTCGTGAGTCGCTCGGCACTGTGGCAGTTCAAGGAGAGCGGCCGCACGGTCGAGCTCGCGGTGAAAGGCAACCTCGTGGTGCGCGAAGGCGACGCGCTGCGCGAGGCGACGCTCCTCGGGCTGGGCATCACCCGTTCGAACTGGTGGCTGTTCAGGCAGGATCTCGCGGCTGGAACCCTGGTCGAAGTGCTGAAGGCGCACCGGGTGCCCGGCCGCTCGATATCGGTCATCTACGCCCCGACCAAATTTCTCCCGAAAAAAGTCCGCGCGATGATCGATTTCCTCGTGCAAATCACACGCACGGACGGCGCTTGACTACAAATCTTTACACAAACTGTTACAACTCGATGTGAACGGGCGACAGGGTGGATCGTTGATAGCTGCAGAGCCTCCGATTTCAGGGGGCCCGGAACACCACCCTGGAGAGATCAAATGAAGAAGTCGTTGTTGGTCACTGTCCTGTCCGCCGCGTTCGCCGTTGCAGCCCCCCTCGCGTTCGCCGAGACCGCCGATTCGTCAGCCGACGCGCCTGTCGTCGTCGCCCAGGCTGCCTCGCAGGGGGCCCCGAGCGCCGGTGCGCGGCGCGAAGCGCGGGACCCCAAACAGTTCCGCATGCCGAGCGAGCGCATCGAAGCCCGCCTCGCCTACGCACGCACACAACTCAAGATCACCGACGCGCAGCAGCCGCAGTGGGAAAACTTCGCGAACGTCCTGCGCAAGCACGCCCGCGCCATGGACGAGCGATTCCAGCAGCGCCGCGCCAGCTGGGAAGCGGCACGTGCGCAGAGCGGCGGACAAGGCGGCGACGCCGCGCGTCCCCACTCCGCCCGGCCGCAGCGTCCGACCGTGACCGCGATCGAGCGTCTCGAGCGCACCCAGCAGCGCCTGGCTGAGCGCCAGGCGCGGCTCAACGAGGTCGTCGCAGCCGCCAAACCACTATATGTGGCGCTTTCGCCCGAGCAAAAGCAGATTGCCGATGGTATGCTGGCGCACCAGGGCAAAGGCGGCCATGGTCAAGAGCGTCACCGCGGCATGCATCGCGGTGCCTGATGAGCTGAAAAAAAGCTGGGGGAGGTTGCGATGAAAGACGTCACCGTTTATCCCGCGCAGACCGGTGGGTGGATTTACGCAGTCTGGATTGCCGCGCGACCGGTGGTCGTCGGCTGGTGCCTCACCCGCGAAGCCGCGGAATACGAAGCCGCGGTCGCTTGAACGCCTGAGGCGCTCGAGCCGACGCGTGGCCCTACGGGGGAAACCTTTCTGGTTTCCCCCGTTTGTTTTGCGGGCCTGCAGAGCGCCGCCGACGCCATCCTTCGATCTGCCGAACCGTTATCCGGCAGCGTCGGACGGTACAATCGCCCGATGAGTTCGAGTCCCGACATACCTTCGCGCGCGTTATCCGTGGCTGAATGAGCGGCCCGCTCTCGGGCGTGAGAGTGGTCGATCTCACCTCGGTCATCCTCGGCCCTTACGCCACACAGATCCTCGGCGACCTCGGCGCCGACGTCATCAAGATCGAGCCGCCGGAAGGCGACAACATGCGCCACGGCGCGCCCATGCGCAGCCCGGGCATGGGCCACATCTTTCTTCACCTGAACCGCAACAAGCGCAGTGTCGTGCTCGATCTGAAAAAGCCGGCGGGACGTGAAGCGCTGCTGAAGCTCACGTCCACCGCGGACGTGCTCGTGTACAACGTGCGGCCGCAGGCGATGGCGCGGCTCAAGCTCACATATGAGGACGTGCGGGCGGTGAACCCGCGCATCATCTATGTCGGGTCTTACGGCTTCAGCCAGGACGGCCCCTATGCGGCCAAGCCTGCCTACGACGATCTCATCCAGGGCATGGTCGCGCTGCCGACGCTGCTCCAGCGCGCCGGCGCCGACCGGCCGCGCTTCGCCCCGTCGACGATGGCCGACCGCATCACCGGGCTCAATACGGTCAATGCGATCACGACTGCGCTCTTCTATCGCGAGCGAACCGGCAAAGGCCAGGCCGTCGAAGTGCCGATGTTCGAAAGCCTCACCCAGTTCGTGCTGAGCGATCACATGGCAGGCAAGACCTTCGAGCCGCCGATCGGGCCGATGGGTTATGCGAGGCTGCTCACGCCGCACCGCAATCCCTATGAGACCCGCGACGGCTACCTCTGCCTGCTCATGTACAACGACAAGCAGTGGCGCGCCTTCTTTCGACTGCTCGGGCGCGAGGACATGTTCGAAACCGACGAGCGCTTTTCGACCCAGACCCGGCGCTCGGAGCACATCGCGGAAATCTATGCGTTTGTCGCCGGGCAGATCAGGACGCGCACCAGCGCCGAGTGGCTTGCTGCACTGACCGACGCGGATATCCCGGTCATGCCGCTGAACACCATAGAGAGCCTGCTCGAAGACGAGCACCTGAACCGGACCGGGTTTTTCTCGATGACCGAGCACCCGACCGAAGGCCGCATCCGCAACATGGCGGTTCCGAGCCGCTGGTCCGAGTCGCCGCCGGATGAAATGCGCCCTGCCCCGAGGCTCGGCGAGCACAGCGTGGAAGTGTTGGCGGAGGCGGGGTATACGGCCGCCGACATTGCGGCAATGGTCGCAGCGGGTGTTACGCGCGCGCCTTGATCATTGAATCTCGATCCCCGACTCCGCGATGATCTTCTTGTATCGCGGCACCTCGCGCTTCAGCTTCGCAGCGAATTCTTCCGGCGTGTTCGCGATGATCTCGTTGCCGCGCGAAAGCACGAGGTCCTGGACGTCCCTGGTATTGAGGATGCGCACCACCTCACGATGCACGTCGCGCACGAACCTGTCAGGCGTTCCGGCGGGCGCGAGCAGGCCGTGCCAGTTGCCGAACTCGTAGCCGTCGACGCCCTGCTCGCGGATGGTCGGCACGTCCGGCAGGAGGTTCGAGCGCTTCGCGTTGGTCACGCCGTAGATCTTCATGCGGCCCGCTTTGACCTGCGGCGCGACCACCGGCACCGAAAGCAGGGCGACGTCGATCTCGCCGCCGACGATCGCCTGCTCGGTCGGCGCGCTGCCTTTGTAGGGAATGTTGTTGAGCTTGATCCCCGCAGCCTGCTTCAGCACTTCGGTTCCCACTGCGCCGTTGGCTCCGGCGACACCGATGTTGATTTTTCC
>JAQGMV010000102.1 GCA_028292225.1 Betaproteobacteria bacterium | reverse complement strand
GCCGCGGGCCGCGAAGCTGTCGTTCGCTACACGGTGCAGTACACGTGGTGAGTTGAAGGGCGCTACAATGCCTCCGACATAACGTCTCGGAGCGCGCGATGGAGCTTACGGGCATCATCCTGATCGTGGTGCTGGCGGTCGTGATCATCTACTTCGTGATGATCTACAACCAGCTCGTGCAGATCAAACACAATGTGTCCAAGGCGTGGGCGAATATCGACGTGCTGCTCAAACAGCGTCACGACGAGCTGCCGAAGCTCGTCGAGACGTGCAGGCAGTACATGAAGTTCGAGCAGGAGACGCTCACCCGCGTGATGCAGGCGCGCACCCAGGTGTCGGAGGCGCGGGAGCAGAAGGACATCGGCGCGCTCGGTCAGGCCGAAGGGCAACTGCGCGGCGCCGTCGGTCGCCTCTTTGCGGTGGCCGAAGCGTACCCGGACCTCAAGGCGAACGAGAATTTCCTGCACCTCCAGGCTCGGATCTCGAGCATCGAGAACACGATCGCCGACCGACGCGAGTTCTACAACGAGTCGGTAAACATCAACAATGTTCGCATCGAGCAGTTCCCCGACTCGATCGTCGCGGCGATGCTGAGCTTCAGGTCTTTCGAGCTCCTGAAATTTTCGAGGGAGGAGACGGGCGAGGTCAGCGTGAAAGAGCTGTTCCAGGCTTGAGCGCCTCGCCTTAAGTCCGCTGCCGCGGTTCATGCCCCGTACGTTTCGCCAGTTCAGGACCGCGTGGCTCACCGGCGGTCTTCACGTCCTGATCGTTTTCGTTGCGATACAGGCCGAGTCGACCAGGGCTTGGCCTTACGCGCTCGCCGCGATGTGCGCGCTGAGCTTTCTCGCGTGGATGGCGAACTACCGCCGTTATCGCCAGGTGAACGACCTGCCCACCTCGAAAGTCGCCTCCGCGGCCCAGGGTTATGTCGAGCTTTTCGGGCGCTCGGCGCAGATCGACAATTCGCCCGTCGTGAGCCCGCTCACGTCCCTGCCGTGCTGCTGGTATCGCTATTGCATCGAGCGCAGGACGGGCAACGACAATTGGCAGCACGAAGACAGCGGCGAGAGCGTCGCCCACTTCCTGCTGGTCGATGACACCGGGGAGTGCGTGATCTCGCCTGACGGCGCCGAAGTCCTCTACGCGCGCGAAAACACGTGGACGCGGGGGGACCGGCGATACACCGAGTCGCTCATCCTCGCCGACAGCGTGCTCTACGCGCTGGGCGAATTCAGGACCAGCAGCAGCACGGTGCTCGAGCTCGACAAGAACAGGGAAATCTCGGACCTGCTGGCGGACTGGAAGCGGGACCAGCCGCATCTGATCGAGCGCTTCGACACCAACCGCGACGGGGCGCTCGACGTGCAGGAATGGGAAGCCGCGCGCCTGGAAGCGCGCCGGCAGGTCGAAAAGGAGCACGCGCAGACCCGCGCCGGCGCAGGCGTCCACCTGCTGCTCCAGCCGCGCGACGGCAGAGTGTTCATACTGGCCGCCGAGCTGCCCGAGAAAATCGGCAGGCGATTTGCAGTATGGAGCGGGGTGCATATGGCTTTTTTCTTCGCCGCAGGCATCGCGTCTTACTTCATGTTCACCGGAGCGCGCTAAAACGATGAAACGCGACCATGTTCTTTGTCTCGATTCGCGCGGCTTCCATCGCGTGCGTTATTACGAATGGGGCGCCCCCGACAACGATCGGGTCGTCGTATGCGTGCACGGGCTCACGCGCAACGGCCGCGACTTCGACTTCCTCGCGCAGTCTCTCGCGGGTGACTTTCGCGTGGTCTGCCCCGACGTCGCCGGTCGCGGCGAAAGCGACTGGCTCGCGGCGAAAACGGACTATGCGTACCCGCAATATCTCTCGGACCTGACCGCGCTCATCGCACGCGTGACCGCAGGGGAGGCTAAAACCGTGTACTGGGTCGGCACCTCGATGGGGGCGCTTGCCGGGATCATGATGGCGGCGATGCCCAATACCCCGGTCGCCCGGCTCGTCGTGAACGACGCAGGGATGTTCATTCCCAAAGCGGCGCTCGAGCGCATCGGCCGCTATGTCGGCAAGGACCCGCGCTTCGCGAGCCTGGATGCGCTCGAGACGCACTTGCGCTGCGTCGCTGCACCTTTCGGACCGCTCACCGACGAGCAATGGCGCCATCTCAACGTGCACAGCGCGAAGCAGCATCCCGACGGTTCGTGGGGACACTTGTACGACCCCGCTATCGGCAGCGCTTTCCAAGGCGAGCTGAAGGACGTCGACCTCTCCGCCTACTGGGACGCGATCAGGTGCCCTGCCCTGATTCTGCGCGGCGCCGAGTCCGACATCCTGCTTCGCGAAACCGCCGAAGCGATGACACATCGCGGCCCCAAGGCCGAGCTCGTCGAATTCGCCGGGGTGGGACACGCGCCGATGCTGCTCGACGACGCACAGGCGTCCGTGGTGCGCGCCTTTCTGCTGGAACCTGCGCGTAGCACAGAGCCTGCCCGGAGCCCGTCGGAGGGCGCCCCACCTGCAGCCAAGCCTCGCCTATGACCAAGGCCGCCCCCATGTCTTTCGCAACCCCGACCCGCGCCCCGTTCGTGACCATTCTGTTATTGCTGACGTGCGTGCTCGCCGCGTGCGGCAAGTCCGATTGGCACGAGCTGGAAGTACCGGAAGGCGGCTTCAGCGTCCTCATGCGCAGCGAGCCTCACTACCTGAAGCACGAGCTCGATACGCCAGCGGGAAAAATGACCGCGCACCTCTACAGCTCCGATCGGCCGAGCAGCTATTACGCAGTCGGCTATTCGGATTACCCCGTGGCGCTGGTTATCGCCTCGACTCCGGAACAGATCTTTTCAGGCGTGCGGGACACCTGGGTGCGCCGGATCGGGGGTCGGCTCGTGAAAACCGACAACCAGCTCAAGCTCGCCGGCGCCTATCCCGGCCTCCAGTTCGAGGCGGAAGGCCAGGCGAACGGCGACAATGCCTTCGTGCAGGCGCGCGTTTTCCTCGTGGACCAACGCCTGTATCAGGTGATTGCGATGGGCCGCAAGAACGAGGTCCCGCAAGGCGAGATCAACCGCTTCCTCGACTCGTTCAGGCTGGTAAAAAGCGGCGAGACGCACTCGCTGCAGATACGGCCTGAAGAAAAATGAAGCACTCGGCCTCGCTCCTGATCTGCGCGTAAGCCTGACTACGCGGCCACTTCATACTTGAGCACCCAGTAATAATCGAGCGCGGTGTACTCGATGCCCGTGCCTGAGCCGCCGAGCTCCGCCACCAACTCCGCTTGCGTCGGAAAGTTTTTCAGCACGCTGTATTCCGATCCATCGGCGAGGCGCCGCGACTGAAACGAGTTTCCGTCGGCATCCACGCGGGAGACGGGAGTGCTGCTTCCTTCGACATAGCGATTGTCCAGGATGACGACAACCGCCCCTGCGCCGAGAGCGCGGTGCAATGATTCGATAAAGGGTCGGCGATCGGCGCGCAGCAGATGCGACCACCAGAACCCGGCAAATGCGCCTGTGAAATCCCTGTAACGGCCTGGCAGGTGATGGACATCGGCAACATCCAGGCTGACGCGCCCGTATGGATAGTTCTTGGAGCGGGCGATTTCCAGTGTTCGCGGATTGATGTCGATCGCAGCGATCTTCCGGACAACCGGCGCAATGAACTGCGTCCAGTATCCCGTGCCACAGGCGACCTCCAGGACGCTGCGGTCGACAAGGTAATCGGGGATCAAACGCCGCAGCCTGGCGAGGTCCGCCTGCCGCTCGGGCTTGTCGTAAATGCGCTCGTACTCCGCGGCGCGCGCCGCGTAGTAACTGGAGAGCTGGCTCTCAGATCCCGGCGTAGTCAGTGCATTTCTCCAATACGATCGAGCTCACTGTCGTGCCCGCGACATCGCCCGTTTTGACGCCAACCTCTCGAAACCCGAGTTTTCGATGGAAAGCTCCGCCGAACGCCCTGTCAGCGCTCATCGGATACAGGGTTCTTCCGCCATACGCTTGCGAGCCAGGGCTGTTGCTCGAGTGGTAAGCCCGGTGGACGATAGTAGTGCTCAAGCTCGGAGAATGCCGCCGTTTCGAGAAACGCGCGCCACGATTCGAGGTCGTGATATGCCCCATATCGCCCGCGATTCCACCCCTCCTCGTTGCTGCCGCGGGGGTTCGAGGTAAACAGCACGCCATCGGGCTTTAGCGCCACGTGCAACTCGCCCAACACGCGCGGCAGCTCCTGGCATGGCACGTGGAACAGCGACGCATTCGCGAAGATGCCGTCGAAGCGGCCGGCGGGAAGTTTCAGCGCGAGGAAATCCTGTTCCCAGACTTCGCAGCCGCTGTGCTCGCGCGCCATGGTGGCGAGCCGCGGCGAGCCCTCCAGGCCGATCGGCTCATGGCCTAAAGTGCGAAACGCCGCCAGGTCACGGCCGGGGCCGCAGCCGAGATCGAGTATGCGTAACGGTGGCGCACCGCGAATGTGCCGCAGCAACGCGTCGATGTTCTGCTTCACATCATGCTCGCGCGTGCCTTCCCGGAATTCGGCGGCGCGCTCGTTATAGTGCTCGAGCGTCTTCGCGGTGATCAGCGCCAAATCCAGAATGGGTTGTGACATTGTGGTCCGTCCGTGAGATCTAACGCTGCGCTCTGTGGCGAGCCACGGTGAGCGCGACAATGCATGCAAAAACCAACACCTCTCATGGCTCCGCGATTTCGCGAATTACTCGACATGGATTACCCGCCGCAAAGACGTCATCCGGAATGTCCCGCGTCACGACGCTGCCGGCGCCAATCACGGAGCGCGAGCCCACGCGAACGCCTGCAAGGATGAGCGCACCGGAGCCCACCCAGACGTCCGCTCCGATCTCGATCGGTTTGCCGAATTCCTGCCGACGTCGCAGTGCTGCGTTACCCGGATGCAGCGGCGTGAGAATCTGGACGCCGGAGCCGAAGAGTGTGTGGTCGCCGATTTTCACCTCGCACACGTCGAGCACGATGCAGTTGAAGTTGAAAAAAACGCGCGTTCCGAGATGGATGTTCGTACCATAGTCGCAGTAGAACGGCGGCTGCACGCAAACGGTGTCAGCCCCGGAGCCAAGAAGCTCGGTCAGGATCGAGCGGCGCTCCTGCTGCTGAGACTCGCGCGTGTTGTTGAGGATCTGACAGAGATCTCTCGCGCGCTCGCGTGCGCGAACGAGCTCGGGATCCAGCGGGTTGTAGAGCTCACCCGCGAGCATCTTCTCGCGTTCAATGGGCATGACGTCCTTGCAGCCTGACGAGGTGTGACCGGCGCTAAAACGTTTTGTCAGCGCCGCTGGTCCGCCCTCGCCTGCTCCATCGCCTGCAGCAGCGCCTCCTCGCCCTGTGCGCCGGATACGCCCACCTTGCGGTCGAAGATGAAGAACGGCACGCCGCCGATTCCTGCGTTGCGCGCCTCAGCGTCGGCCTGTGCGACCAGCTCGCGGTCTGCATCGCTCGCGAGGTACGCCGCGGCGGCGTCGCGGTCGAGGCCCGAGCGCGCGGCGATGTCGGCCAACGTCGCTGCGTCGGTCAGATCGCGTCCTTCCACGAAGTAAGCCTTGAACAACTCTTCGGCGACTTGGTCCTGCCGGCTCTGCTGATCGGCGTAGTGGAGGAGCCGGTGCGCGTCGAGCGTATTCGGCTGGACCGTGATGTTCTCGAACGCGAAAGGCACTCCGACCTCACGGCCGACGCCGGCGACTCGCGCATAGACTTCGGGGCCGCGGCCCGGGCCCCACTTGCGCTCGATGTATTCCTTGCGCGGCAGACCTGAGGCGGGCAGATCGGGGTTCAGCTGAAAAGGCAGCCAGCGCACGGCCGGCGTGGGCTCATCGGGATACTTCGCGCGGAACAAAGCCAATGCGGCCTCGAGGCGGCGCTTTCCGATGTAGCACCAGGGTCAAACCACGTCGGATACGACGTCGACGCGTAGAGATTCGTCGTGAAGGGGCTCGCTCATGTCCATCTCCAGTCTTTGTAAGACTCTCGCAGTTTAGCTTTCATCATCCTGCCCGTCGACGTTCGGGGCATCTCTGCGACGAAGACATACGCGGCAGGGCGCGCATATGCGGCAAACCGGAGAGGTGCGCGTGCAGGGCTTCGCACGTGACCGGGATTCCGCTTCAGCCCTTCAGCGCCGGGCGCGGGGGATCTTTTGCGCCTCGATGTAGCGCAAGGTTTCGGGATTCTTGCAGTCGGTGCCGCGGCTGCGATTGCACTCGTGTTCGAGCTCGGCGAGCTTCTGCTGCTTCGCTTCCTCGAGCCGCTTCGCACGCTCGCGGGCTGCCTCCTGGGGCGTCTGTGACTCCGGCCGATAACGCTGGGATGCGGCGTACGACGGGTCCCATGCAGCGCCGCCGCGGCCGCTGTTCGCGGGAGTGATGTCGATCCTGCTCGCCTCCTTGCCGCTCGCAGGCGGAGTCTGCGAGTAAGTGACGTTACCTTTCTCATCGACGTGTTTGTAGGCCTTGCGCTCGGGCGCAGCCGCAGATGCAAGCATGGCGGCACAACCCAGTGCGCAAACGACAGCGAACCTTGCAGGCCGCAACATCGCAGCTCCTGTCAGCACGATATGGAGCGTCCGTATCGCGCGCGTTCGAGGCGGCACAGCTCGGCTTTGTCACGGGCGAGCTGCTGCTGCGCCAGGCTCGACGCGCGCAGCTCTTCGTTTTGCCGCCGCGCTTCGGCTTGGAATTTAGCCGAGCGCTCGCGCTCCATCGCGTACTGGTTTTCGCGCTCGCGCGAGCGCTGGTCGCGCTCGAGCGCGTACAGCGCGACATCGCGCTCCCTGCGCTGGCGCTCGTCCGCCTTTGCGGCATTCTGCTGGCGCTGGCGCTGGAGCTGCAACTGCTCGGCCTCCGCGCGGGCGATCTCCTCGACCGCCTTCGCGGCGGCGACGGCCTTGTCGGCCTCCATGCGCGCGCGCACCTCCTGCTTGTTCTTGTTATAGACGTAGCCGCCACAGCTCGCGCCCGCCAGCAGCAGGATCAACAGGATTTTCGGCACCGTCCAGAATGGCATGATTACCTCGGCCTCGAACTGGGCCTCGAGGCGCCGGTCATATATCGCGCGCTTTTGCGGATTCGACAGCGTGAGGAACGCCTCTTTGATGGCGGTGGAACGAATGGCCGCGTCGGGTTCCGTACGCCCGCGAGGCCCGTCCGGGTCCCACAGAACCGACAGACGCTCGTAAGCCGCGCGTATGACCTCCGCGGAGGCTGTTTCGCTCAGCTCGAGGATGTCGTACAACGTCTTTTCTGCCATTCGCCCGCCCCCGCAGGTGTCAGCAACTATGAAAAGCCGCTGGCATACGGATGCAGCCGGCGGCAGGTCTTCCCGGTGACTCGATTCCCATTACGGCACGATGCCCGCGACCTTGAGCACGCGCCACGCACTCCAGCCGCTCACGGCCTTAACTGATTGACCCCCGAATGGTTGGCGGGCACTATGGGCTCGCGAATACCCGCAGCGCCCTGCCGCGGCGTATGTCGCTACTTGCAGGGAGACACATCAAGATGATTCAGCGAAAAACTACGTCCGTCGGTCTGGCCATCCTCGGTCTCGCCGCTGGCATCTCTTTTCTGGGCAGCAACGATGCAGGCGCCAAGGGTTGCAACGGCGTCGTCAACCAGCTGGAATGGGGCTGCGCCGCCTGGGACAACAATAACGGGCCCGAGTACCCGCACTACAAAAAGCCGGATTCTGCGCAACCCGCGGCAAAGACCGCTCCTCCGGCGCCTACCGTCGCGGCGCCACCTGCCGCGGCGTTGCAGCCGCGTGCGGCAGCGCCGATCATCTCGACCAATGGGACCGGTATCATTGCACAGGGCGGTGGAAACGCCGTTTCGAAGAGCGGCATCATCGCGCAGGGTGGCGGAAATGCCGTTTCGAAGAGCGGCATCATCGCGCAAGGTGGTGGAAACGCCGTCCAGAACAATAAGTAGACCGGGAAGGTTTTACCAGCTTCCACCGTCCCGGCAACTGCGGGACATACAAATCGCCATAAGAGCCCTTATGGCGATTTGCATTTGAGGGCCCGAAAAGGGAAGAGCCCTTCCCCGGGCATCTCTTTAGCCGCGCAGCAGCGTGAGATCCAACGGGCCGTCGAAGAGCTTCGGCGCAGCCTGCAGGAAAGCGTCTGCGCGCTTCTTCGTCCAGCCGCCGAATTCGACGTTGCGGCGGAACTTGTCCTCGATCTCGTCGCGCGACAGCGGCTCGTGCACGCCGCCGCGGATGTGCGGCTGCCGCTCCTCATGCACCGTGCCGTCCTTGAGCGTCATCCGGATGTGGCCGGTATACGCCTTCGGATACGGGTTGTTCGGGTCGACCACGTATCGCACCTTTCCCGCGAGCGCGAGGATGCGCGGGTCGCGCACGGTCTCTTCGGTAAATGCGGCCAGGCCCGCCCCGCCGGTGATGAATGCGACCGCGACGTTGAAAGGCGCGCTGAACTTCGCGCCGTATTCGGTGGCCGGTTTCTGCTTGGCTTCGAGCGGATCCCACAGCCGATGCACGTAGCCTTCAGCGGTCTCGCACAACACATCGGCGATGTCATCCGGGTTTATGCCTTTCTTCGCCAGCCGCAGCGCGCAGTCGATGTACGGCTGGTTCATCGTGCCGGTCGCATACGGCTTGAAGGTGATCGCCTCCATGTACCACTTCCGGCCGAAATCTTCCGACAGCACGGCGTAATTGCCTTCGGACGAGCGCGCGAAAGCCTGGAACAGGCCGTGAGTGCCTTCGAACACCGTGCGCGGGCCGAGAAAGGCCTGCTCGCCGAAGCGCGCCGCCTGGACGCCGGACTGCGCGGCCCAGCCTGCGTGGAGTCGTTTGGTCCATGCGCCTTCGGCGAGATACTCGATGATGCCGCTCGAGAGGCTGCCCGCGATGCCGAGTGCATCGACGGTTTTGCGCCGGTCCAGTCCCATCGCGACCGATGCGCCGAGCGTCGCGCCCATCGTGCCGAGGATGCTCGTCGGGTGAAAACCGGCTTTGTGTATCGCTTTGGGAATCACCATCGACAAGCGGCACAGGGTCTCGATCCCGGTCGCCAGTCCCGCGAGCGCCGCGCGGCCGTCACGCGAGAAACGCTCGCATACCGCGAGCACGGCGGGCGCGACCACCGCGCTGCTGTGCACCGGACCGCCTTCGAAGGTGTCGTCGAAATCTTCGCCGTGCGCGGAAGTGCCGTTGATCAGCGCGGCCTGCTCCGGCCCGTAGGTCGTTTCATGACCGATCGCGGTGCAACGGCCGCTGGCGTCGATCCCCCTGGTGATCGATCTGACGTAATCGGTTTTTCGCGCGGCGACACACAGCCCCACCACATCGATCAGCAGGTCTTCGGTGCGCCGGCGCACGTTTTGTGGAATGGCGCCCGCCGCGACGGCGGCGGCCTGGTCGGTGAGTGTCTCGGCGATCGAGGTCACCGGCAGTGCGGATTTCGATGCCATCAGCGGACCTCACGCGGTGAAAGACAGAGCGTCTTGCGGGTTTCGATTTCGCGCAAACCGAAGACCTTCCGGCAGAACGCGGTCGTTTTTTCCAGATCATCGACTTTCAGCACGATGCGGTTCATGAAGTTCTCCTGAAGGAGTGATGCAGTAATGAGGTGACCGTCATCCCGGCGCAGGCCAGGATGCGCTTCGACTTTTAATGCGACAGCCGCGCGAATGTCCTGTCAGGCGGGCTCATATCCCGCTTCAGTCAGCAGCGCCCGCACCGACGGCGCGCTGAAGCGCGCGATGAAGTCCTTCGCGAGCGCAGCTTCCGGTGCCTTGGCTGCGAGCCCGACTGAATACACCGCTTTCTGCTGGAACGCCTCGGGCAGCGGACCTGCGTACGACACGCCTTTGTTCGGCAGTATCTCGGTGACCTGCGTAATCCCGAGCTCGCCGGTGCCCCTCGTCTGCGAGAGCCACGCCATCGCGGCGTAGCCGTTGGGAAAGAATTGCAGGCGTTCGCGGACTTCATCCGCGATCCCGAGCTTTTCGAGCAGCGCCATCACGATCCTGCCGGCAGTCGCGACTGCGGGGTCCGGACACACGATCCGCGTCGCTGTGCGTATGCGCGCGCTCAGCGCATCGGCGGTCGACACATCCGGCACCGGCGTGCCGGCGCGCACCGCGATTCCGGTGCCGACTTTCCCAAGATCGAAGCGCGAGCCCGGCCGCACCACGCCTGACGCGATCAGCTCGTCGATCATCGGCCGGGTCAGCGTGATCACGTCCACCGGCTCACCGGCCGTGACTTTCTTCTTCATCGCCCCGACCGCGCCGAAATCGGCGACGACCTCGTGACCGGTGTCGCGCCTGAACGCATCGATGATGCGCTCGGTCACCGCCTGCGCCGCGCCGGCGCTCAATATTCTCAGTGTTGCCAATCGCCCCCCAAAAAAGCGTCCTAGCCCTTCGTAACCGCCGCCGCGACCGCGTCGCCCATCTGGCTCGTCGTGGCTTTACCGCCCAGGTCAGGCGTGAGCGACCTGGCTTCGGCGATCACCCGCTCCATCGCACGCTCCATCAGCGCTGCCGCCTCGATTGCTTTCGGCTGGTCGTGCTTGTGGCCGAGCCACGCGAGCAGCATCTGGCCCGAGACGATCATCGCGTAAGGGTTCGCCAGGCCTTTGCCCGCAATGTCCGGCGCGGAGCCGTGCGTCGCCTGCGCCATGGCGCGCTCGGGCCCTGCCGACAGTCCGGGTGCGAGCCCGAGGCCGCCGACCAGCCCTGCCGCGGCGTCGGAGAGTATGTCCCCGAAGGTGTTGGTCGTGACGATCACGTCGAACTGCTGCGGTTTCATCACGAGCTTCATCGCCATCGTGTCGACGAGCACTTCGTCGTAAGCGACGTCGGGATACTCCTTCGCGAGCTTGCGGCACTCTTCGGCGAACATGCCGCACGCGAGCTTGAACACCGTGTCCTTGTGGACGGCGGTGAGCTTTTTGCGCGGGCGGGTGCGCGCGAGCTCGAACGACGCGCGCGCCACTTTGCTCGACCCCTGGCGGGTGATCACGCGGATACCGATCGTCATGTCGGGCGTCGGACGAAACTCGCCGTTGCCCATGAACATGTTGCGGTCGGGCGGCATGCCTTCGTTGTTTTCGCGCACGATGATCAGGTCGACATCGTCGTAGATCGCCGGCAGCCCGGGCAACGATTTTGCGGGGCGGATGTTCGCGAACAGGTCGTATTGCTTGCGAAGGATCGGGTGAGGGTTGATCGCGTTGGGCGTGGCCTTGGGATACGCCTGGTGGCCGATCGGTCCGAGCACCCAGCCGTCGAGCGTATCGAGCTTCTCGAGCGTTCCGGGCGGCAGGGTATAGCCGAGCTCGTCGTAGGCCTTGCGCCCGATCGGCATCGGGTGCCAGTCGATCTCGAGGCCGCACTTCTGCGCTGCCGCGCGCATGACCTTGATGGTTTCGGGGACGACTTCGAGTCCGATGTCGTCGCCTTCGAGTATTCCGACTTTCAGTGCTCTGTTCACTTCAACTCCATTTGGAATGCTTTTCTCTTCAGAAATCTTCCCGCGGATAGACCGGCGGAACCGGCTCGACCTTGTCCATCTCCGCGCCGAGCTCGCGCTCTATGCCTTCCATTTCGGTCAGCAGCGTGGACAGGCGCAGGCGCACGTTCTCGATATCGTGCTCCGGAATATCGAGGGAGACCGCCTTCGCCATCGCGATCAGCTGTTCTTTCGTGATGTCCATATCAGCGCGCCTTCCCGGCCGCACCGGTAAAGCGTGCAAGGGTGCGATCGAGATCCGGATGCCTGGTGTGCCACACGGTCGCCTGCTCGTACGCATGACCGATGCGATACACCGTCTCCTCATTGAACGGGCGGCCGGCGATCTGTAGCGAGAGCGGCATTGCCTCCTCCCTGCTGAAACCCATCGGCAGCGCGAGGGTCGGAACGTTGGAAGCGCCGAAGGTGTGCGTGCCGATGCGTCGCAGGATCAGGCGCTCGGCCACGTCGGCTTTCGACTCGACTTTCTCGCGAGTGTCGTCGATCAGCCCCGGCGGCTTGTGGTGCGTCGGGCAGATGAGCGCGTCCCATTCTTTCAGCGCCGCCAGCACCTGGCCGCGAACCAGTGCACGGGCGCGCATCGCGCGGCTGTATACCGGCGCCGGCACGAGCATGGCGGTCGCCATGCGGGTACGGGTGCCGACATCGAAAACGTCCCATTGCGTCTTCAGCGCATCGAGATACATCGACGCCGAATCGGCGTCGGAGGTCAGCATCTGCAGAGGGATCGCGTGCCTGGCCCACGGCAGCGAGACTTCGCCGATTTCAGCGCCGAGCGATCTGAGCACTTCGAGCGAACGCTCGAAAGCTTCGCTCACGTCCGGGTGCACGCCGTCGACGCGGGCGATCTCGCGAACGACTGCGAGGCGCAGCCCGCGAAGGTCGCCGGTCAGCGCGCCCAGATAATCAGGAACGGGACGCGCGCTGCTCAGCGCATCGCGCTCGTCATGACCCGCGATCGTGGAAAGGAGGAGCGCGTTGTCTGCGACCGTGCGGGTGACGGGACCGATGGTGTCGGAATGCCAGGCGTACATGACGGCGCCATAGCGGCTGACGCGCCCGTAAGTCGGGCGCAATCCCACCACGCCGTTCACTGCGGCAGGACCCCGTATCGACCCTCCCGTGTCCTCGCCTATCGAAGCCGAGCACAAGCCCGCGGCGGGCGCGATGCCCGAGCCGCTCGACGAGCTCGACGCCGTGCGCTCGGGGTCCCACGGATTGCGGGGCTGGCCGTAAGGGAAAACGTTGGTTCCCCCCTTGCCGCACTCGTGCAGGTTCTCTTTACCGATGAGGATCGCGCCCGCTGCCTTGAGCTTTTCGATGACGGCGGCGTCGACATCCGAGCTGCGGCCGGTGATCACGCGCGTTCCCAGCGTCGTCCTGACGCCTGCGGTGCAGATCTGGTCTTTGACGCCGAACGGCAGCCCGTGCAGCGGGCCGCGATAGCGCCCTGCGGCGATCTCGCGTTCCGCAACGCGTGCGGCGGCGAGCGCCTGCTCGCCACAGACCGTGATGTATGCGCGAAGCACCGGGTCGTAGCGCCGGATGCGGTCGACATAACCGCCGACCAGCTCGACCGGTGAGATCTTCCTCGTTCGGATGAGTTCGCCCTGCGCTCTGGCGCTCAGGAAATACAGCTCGTCGTCGCTCGATGTCACGGAGAGAAGTGAGAGAAAGTGCTGTGGTTGGGACAGGGCGTCCGGTTGATACGGGCGCTGCTTTAGTGCGCGCCGATTCTAACATGCACCCCGACAGCGCACCGGCGCATGTGGACCGCGGGGGCCGAGGGTTTATGATCACGTGGTGAGCGGCGCCGTGCGGTATTGGTATACATCGTGCTGTAGGCGGCCGTGTCATCCATAAAACATCATAACTTCCGAGGGAAACCGCATGCTGAACCGCCGCCCCACCATTTTTCGAACGCTGGCCACCACTGCTGCACTCACCGCGGCGCTCGGCGCCGGCCCTGTCCTCGCGCAATGGAAGCCTGATCGCACCGTCGAAGTCGTCGTAGGCTCGGCGGCAGGCGGCGGCAACGACAAATCCGCGCGCGTCCTGCAGAAGATCTGGAAGGACATGGGGCTCGTCGAGACGAATGTGGTGAACAAGGTGGGCGGCGGCGGCGCGCTCGCGTACACGTACGTGAGCCAGAAGGCGGGCGACGCCTCGTTTATCGCGCTCGCGCAGGCCGGGCTCAACACCAATCACATCACCGGCCGCAGCCCGCTGCACTACAACGAGATGACGCCGCTCGCATTCGTCGGCAACGAGCCGGTCGGCCTCGCGGTGAAAGCGGACTCGCCGTACAAGACCCTGAAGGACCTCGTCGCGCAACTGAAGAAAGACCCGCAGTCGGTGAGCCTTTCCACCGGCAGCACCCGCGGCGCGACCAATCACTTCGCGCTGGCCCTGCTCGCGAAAGAAGCCGGCATCGACCCCAACAAGCTCAAGATCGTCGTCTTCGGCGGCGGCGCGGAAGCCGCGACCAACGTGCTCGGCGGACACATCGACGCCATGGCGGTCGCGGTCAACAACTCGATCCCGCATCACAAGGCCGGCTTGATGCGCATCCTTGCGGTGAGCTCGCCGAAGCGCTCTTCGGACCTGCCCCAGGTCAGCACGTTTCGCGAACAGGGATTCGACGTCGTCATGGAAGGCTGGACCGTGTTCATGGGTCCGAAGAACACACCCCCGGCGCAGGTCGCGTACTGGGAACAGGCCTTCGCCAAAGCCGTCAACAACCCGCAATGGAAACAGTACCTCGAGCAGAACGCGTGGGAATACGGCTACAAGAACTCGCGCGACACCGGGGCCTACGTGAAGCAGGACTATGATCTGTCGAAGCGCTTGCTGACCGAGCTCGGAATGGCGAAAGCACAATGATGCTGAGCGA
The DNA here is from genome assembly GCA_028292225.1 of Betaproteobacteria bacterium. GTDB lineage: Bacteria > Pseudomonadota > Gammaproteobacteria > Burkholderiales > SG8-41 > JAQGMV01. The sequence continues at coordinate 1,221 of JAQGMV010000102.1, read as the reverse complement.
TACCGCGCTGAACACCCTCTCGGCCACCGAGCTCGCGGCGGCGATCGCCGCGGGCAAGGTGCAGTCCGAAGCGCTCGTCGCCGCGTGCCTCGAGCGCATCCGGGTGCGCGAGCCCGAGGTGCAGGCGTGGGCGCATCTGGATGCGGCGCTCGCGATGAAGCAGGCTCGCGAGCGCGACCGCCAGCCGCCGCGCTCCCGCCTGCATGGCATTCCCATCGGCGTCAAAGACGTCATCGACACCGCGGACCTGCCGACCGAATACGGTTCACCGATATACAAGGGCCATCGTCCCGCGTGCGACGCCGCGTGCGTCGCACAGGTGCGAGAGCTCGGCGGGGTCATCCTCGGCAAGACGGTGAGCACCGAGTTTGCGACGCGCAACCCGGGCAAGACGCGCAATCCGCGTAACCTCGCCCACGCGCCGGGAGGCTCGTCGTCCGGCTCCGCTGCGGCGGTGGCGGACCTGATGGTGCCTTTCGCATTCGGCACGCAGACCTCGTCGTCGATCGTGAGACCGGCGGCGTATTGCGGGGCGGTCGGCTACAAGCCGAGCTTCAATCTCATGAACCGCGCGGGGCTGAAGTTTCTTGCCGAATCGCTGGACACGCTCGGCGTGCTCGCGCGGACGGTGCCCGACGCCGCGATGATCGCCGAAGAGCTTTCGGGCTGCCCGCCGGCGCGTTTCGACGAGGTGAAAGCGCTCAAGCCGCGCATCGGCTTTTGCCGCACGCCGTACTGGAGCCGGGCGGACGCCGCGACGCAGTCCGCGCTCGAAGGCGCGATCCCCCTGCTGAGCCAAGCCGGTGCGACGATCGAAGCCGTCACGCTCGAGGGCGAGTTCGAGCAACTCGCCGACGTGCAGGTCCGCGTGAGCTCGTACGAGTTTTATCGCGCCCTCACGCACGAGCGCACGCGTTACCCGAAGCTCATCTCGGCGAGCCTCATGACCCGCATTCTCGAAGGCGGCGGGGTCACACGCGCGCAATACTCCGAAGCCCAGCAGATTGCCCAACGGTGCCGCGCGCGCCTGAACGACATCTACAGGGATTACGACGTCCTGCTCTCGCCGAGCGCGACCGGTGAAGCGCCGCGCGGCCTGGCCAGCACCGGCGATCCGATTTTCGGCCTCACCTGGACGCTCATGCACGGACCCGCGATCACGCTGCCGGTGTTCACCGGCCCCGCCGGTCTGCCGATCGGCGCGCAGGTCACCGGACCGCT
>JAQGMV010000101.1 GCA_028292225.1 Betaproteobacteria bacterium | reverse complement strand
TCAGCAGCGAGGTGCTCGAGCTCGCGATGCAGTTGCCGCATCACCTCTACCTGGGCACCTCGTCGTGGTATTTCCCCGGATGGCACGGCCTGGTGTGGGACCGCGTCGCAGATGAAGCGACGCTTTCCAGGACGGGTCTCAACGCCTATGCACAGCACCCGCTCCTGAATACGGTGTGCATCGACCGCGCTTTCTACATGCCGCTCGATCTTGCGCAGTACCGCGGGTACGCTTCGCAGGTCCCCGATCGCTTCAGGTTCGTGGTGAAAGCGCCCGGGGCTGTCACTCAAAGCTGGCTGCGGGGCGGCGACGGCACGCCCAAAGGCAATCCGACTTTCCTCGACGCCGGCTACGCGCTCGAGCACTTCATCGAACCGTGCCTCCAAGGGCTCGGCACCAAAGCCGGCGCATTGCTGTTCCAGTTTCCGCCCCTCGGGCGCGCCCAATTGCGCGAGCCGTCACGCTTCGTCGCGAGGCTGCATGCCTTCCTCGGGGCATTGCCGGAAGGTCCACTGTATGCGGTCGAGATGCGCGACGCGGCGGTGCTGTCGAGGCCGTTCTTCGCCGCAGTGCGCGAAGGCGGAGCGCATTACACCGTGGCGGTGCACCCTCGCCTGCCGGCGGTCGCAGTTCAGGCTGCAGCCATGGCCGGCTCGGGGCCGGGACCGCTGGTCGTGCGCTGGAACCTCAATGCGCGGGAAGAGTACGAAGCGGCGATAGCGCGTTATTCGCCTTTCGACCGGCTGTTGGATGAGGACGTCTCGACGCGCGAATCGATCGCCCGGCTCGTCGCGCCACCGCTGGCGGCCGACCAGCCGGTCTACGTCATCGCGAACAACAAGGCCGAAGGGAGCGCTCCGCTGACCCTGGCACGGCTTGGCAGTGCGATCGCGGAAACCCTGCGAGCTGCGCGTTCGCTGTGAAAAGCGGCGCCCGCAGTAAGGCTGCCGCGACGCCTGCGGCTACGCTTTCTGCTTGAGCCGATCGAGGAAGTGCTTGCGGAATTTGGCGACTTTGGGCGCCACGACGTACTGGCAATACGGCTGATACTGATTCCGTACGTAGTATTCCTGGTGGTAATTCTCCGCGACATAAAATGTCGACGCCGGAGCGACCTGGGTGACGATCGGAGCGCTGAAGAGCTTGGCGCTCAAAAGCTCCCGGATCACCTCCTGGATGGCGGTCTGCTGCTCGGGCGTGTGATAGAAGACGGCGGAGCGGTATTGCGTGCCGACGTCGTTACCCTGGCGATCGGGCGTGGTCGGGTCGTGGATCACGAAAAAGACTTGCAGGATCTCCTTGAACGACACCACGGCAGGATCGAACGTGAGCTGCACGACCTCCGCATGGCCCGTCCTGCCGCCGCAGACCTGCTCGTAAGTCGGATTGGGGACCTCGCCGCCCATATACCCGGACTCGACCGACTGGATCCCTTTCATATCGTCGAAGACCGCTTCGAGGCACCAGAAACATCCACCGGCCAGCGTGGCGACTTCGCGTGTGCTGCTGTTCTGCATGTGAGCTCCTTCTGCGGGAACCGCTGAATCTAGCCACACGCGAGCGCCACGGCAAGTCCGGAGAGGCGCCGCTTCAAGCGGCCGCTTTCAGCACCGGCTTGAACCAGTCCGGCGCGCGCTGCCGTTTCTCCAGGACTTTGGGGATTCTCGGGCGGCCGTTCCACGGCCTGAAGAGCAGGCGCTCGGGGTTTCCGGGAGCTGCGTAGCGGTTGATCACCGGCCGCATGCGCCTCAAGAATTCGCTGTAGCGCAGCATCGGAAACGGCACGCGTTGGCCGCATTGCGCCGTGATCGCACGGAAGGCGAGCGGGACGTGGGTATCCCGCGCCGTGCGCACACAGGCTCGCGCTGTGCGCCATGCGCAAACGAAGCTCAACCGTTCGAGCTGCGCGCGGCTGTCGTAGGCCTCGCGGAAGAACGCGAACCCGTCGGCTTCCTCACGTGCGATCTCAGCGGCCATCGCGCGCAGCGCCGGATCGTCGGCCCAGCGCGACAAGCAGCGATAAATCACTCCGCTTTGAGCTGCTGCAACGCAACGCGCGAGGAGCTCCTGTGCCGCGGTCGCCCGCCGCGGCCCCAGCCCGCCTTCGGCGTCAGCGCAGCCGCGGTAATGCTCGCATGCCGCCGCCCAGTCGAACTCCGGCCACGTCCTCTCGACGTAATCCTGCAGCAGGCGTGCACGCGCGGCTTTTCGAGGGAGCCATTCGTTTTCGATCCATTCGGTCAGCAGCCGATCGTTGCGCACGAGGTACAGCAGGCGCTGCGCATACAGCGGCGCGATCGATTCGAGCAGCGAGGCGGCTGTCACGGTGTAGAACAGGGGGCCATTGGCGCGTACGAGGACGAGCCGGATGGGACGGGGAACGCCACGGTCAGCGGGTTGCAGCGCTGTAGATTCCATGATCGCCTCCAGAGGTCGAACTGCGGTGGGAGTGCGGAGGGGAGGTGCGGCGGCTTACAGGAACACGCGACGATGTCATCATGGTCGCGCCTGCGGCGCCTTGCGAGCTTTATCCGGCACGTCGCCGCTCGCATTGCCGGCGGTATTATTAGGCGATACCGTCTAGGCCTTCGGGAGGGGACGATGGCGCACACAACGGCGTTAGTCGAGGTGCTCAAGCGGGAACTCAAGACCCGCGGTGTGACCTACGCGGACCTCGCGAAGCAGCTGCGCCTCTCCGAAGCGAGCGTGAAGCGCATGTTCTCCCGCCGCGATTTCACGCTGAAGCGCCTCGACGCCATCTGCCGCCACGCGCAGATCGAGTTCGCCGAGCTCGCGCGCGCAATGGTCCGCGACGAGACGCTGATCTCTCATCTCACCCCCGAGCAGGAGAAGGAGATCGTCTCCGACCGCAAGCTTTTCCTCGTTGCGGTGTGCGCGCTCAACCACGTGACCTTCGACCAGATCGTCGAGGCTTACGACATCAGCACCACCGAATGCGTGCAGCTGCTCGCCCGCCTGGACAAGCTGAAGTTCATCGAGCTGCAACCGGGCAATCGAATCAAGCTGCTGGTCTCACGCACTTTTTCGTGGCTGCCGGACGGGCCGATCCAGCGGTTCTTCAACAATCAGGCGCATAACGA
>JAQGMV010000042.1 GCA_028292225.1 Betaproteobacteria bacterium | reverse complement strand
GAAGGCTTCAGCACGAAGGTGTTGCCGCACGCGATCGCCACCGGATACATCCACATCGGGACCATCGCAGGGAAATTGAACGGCGTGATGCCCGCGCACACACCGAGCGGCTCGCGCAGCGAATGGGTGTCGACGTCGGTGCCCACCTCTTCGCTGTGCTCGCCTTTCATGAGGTGCGGAATCCCCATGGCGAACTCGACGACTTCGAGACCGCGCTGCACCGAGCCCAGCGCATCGACGTGTGTCTTGCCGTGCTCCTCGGTGATGAGGCTCGCGAGCTCGTCACGATTCGCGTCGATGAGCTCGCGATAACGCATGAGGATGCGGGCGCGCCGCAGCGACGGCGTCTTGCGCCACTTGGGAAACGCCGCTTTCGCCGCCTGCACCGCAGTATCAATGTCGGCGTCGTTGCAGAACGGGACCTTGCGGACGATCTCGCCGGTCGCAGGATTGGTCACGTCGCCCGAGCGCGGGCTCTGCGCCGGCTGTCTGCGCCCGTTGATCCACAATGGGACGATATCGGCGGTTTTCATATCGGTGGGTTTATTCATTTGGTTCCTCGTAAAAATCTACGCCGCTGCTTCGGCTCAGCTTCGCTGAGCCTCTCCGCGCGAAAACCGCGCTTAGGCGGCTATGGCCGCTACTTACGATCTACGCCGCTTCGCTTGCGTTCTGCGTACTGCGTGCGAAAGGTTTTTCCTTCGGGCGCGGGGAAATCGCGTTCCTTCGTCCAGCCTCGCGCACCCGGCAGGTCGCGAATGCGCTTGTCACGCCCTCCGAGCCGCGCGAGCACGGCGGCGCCGGTCTTCGCGAGCACGGCATAAAGCTTCGGCCGGCGCGCGGCCCACGCCCACAAGGCCAGCCCGGCGCGTTCCTTCCACGGCCTCAGGCCGTGCTCGAACTGCTTCTCGCGGAGCTTGCGCAGCAGGTCCGGTAGCGGAATTTTAACCGGACACACCACGCCGCACTGATTGCAGAACGTCGATGCGTGCGGGAGATCGAGCGCCTTTTCCGCGCCGATGTAGGTGGGTGTCAGCACCGACCCCATCGGGCCGGGATAGACCCAGCCATACGCGTGGCCGCCGACACTCTGGTAGACCGGGCAATGGTTCATGCACGCGCCACAGCGTATGCAGCGCAGCATCGCCTGCATGTCTGCGCCGAGCAGCTTGCTGCGGCCCGCGTCGACGAGGATCACGTGGAAATGCTCGGCGCCTTCGGTGTCGCCCGGCCGCTTCGGCCCCGTGGTCACCGAGACGTAGTTCGTGATCGTCTGGGCGGTGCCGTGGCGCGGCAGCAGGCGCACCAGGGTGGTCACGTCCTCGAGCGTCGGCACGACTTTCTCGATCCCGGTGATCGCGACGTGAACGCGCGGAAGGCTCGTCACCATGCGGCCGTTGCCTTCGTTGGTCACGATGAGCGTCGAGCCGGTCTCCGCGATGACGAAGTTCGCGCCGGTGATTCCCATGTCGGCGGACAGAAAATGCGGGCGGAGGATCTCGCGCGCTTCGCGAGTGAGCTCCGCGATCACGGTCGTTCGCGGCCTCCCGTGCTTCGCTTCGAACAGGTCCGAGACTTCGTGACGCGTCTTGTGCACCACCGGCGCAACGATGTGCGAAGGCGGCTCCTTGGCGAGCTGGAGGATGTATTCGCCCAGATCGGTTTCCACGACTTCGACGCCCGCGGCTTCGAGCGCATCATTGAGCGCGCACTCTTCGGTCACCATCGACTTCGACTTCGTCGCTTTGCGCACGCCGTATTTCGCCGCGAGCTCGCACACGATCCGGTTGACGTCGTCGACGGTCTCCGCCCAGTGCACCACGGTCCCCTGCGCCGTCGCATTGCGCTCGAACTCGGTGAGATAGACGTCGAGGTTCGCGAGCGCGCGATCGCGGATTTCGGTCGCGGCGTCGCGTATGGCGTCGAAGTTGTCGAGCTCGGCGACGCGTTCTGCCCGGCCTTTGACGAAGTTCGTCTGGAGCTTGTTCAGCGCAGCCTGGAGATTCGGATCCGCGAGCTTAACGCGTGCCGTTTCCTTGAAGCGCTCGGAGGTGATTTGCATCGGTCGAGTTTACATGGGGTAAATCGGGGACAGACCCCGATTTACCATCTCGCGGAAATCGGGGTCTGTCCCCGATTTCGTTCATGCCATCGTATATCTACGCACCTTTTCCGCGTCCGGCGCGAGCCCGATTCCGGGTCTTTCCGATGGCAGCGCCGTAGCGTTCAGCGACCTGGCGGCGAGCGAGGCGCCTCTATCTCAGCGCTTGCGAGTTCCCGCGGCGTGCAGCGCGAGGATGTCCCAGACGGCGCGATTCGCGGGCGTCGGCACACCGACTTCACGTCCGAGCTGCACGACGCCGCCGGACAGCCACGCCACCTCGAGCGAATTGCCGTGCTCCAGATCGTGGTGCATCGACGAGTTCATCGCGGGCGCGACCGAATCGGCGAACTTCAGGCGCTGGTCGGCGTAGTCCTCGGGCAGATCGACGCCGAGGGCACGGCCGACTGCTACGGTTTCCTTCATGAGGTCGAGCAGGAACGCGCGGGTCTGCGGGTTCTCGCGTATCGGGCCTATGGGGCTGCGCATCGTGGCGGTCGTGCCTGACAGGCCGACGAGAAAGACGTATTTCTCCCAGAGGGTGCGCCTGATGTCCTCCGAGAGCTCGGCCTGGATTCCCGCCTTGAGCAACGCTTCCAGCAGTTGCTCGGCGCGTTCGGTACGGCGCTTGTCGTACTCGCCGAAGAGGAGGCGCTGCAGGGTCCCGGTCTGGAGAATCACACCGGGACGCGAGATATGCGTCGCCACGTACGCGACACCCCCCATCACGACCTCGGCGCCGAACTCGCGGCGCAGGATGTCGTCCTTGATCACGCCGTTCTGCAGCGACAGCACCCCGGTTCGAGGCCCGACGATCGGCTTGATCGCTCGCGCGGCCGACTCGGTATCCCACAGCTTCACCGACAGGATCACCAGATCCACCGGACCGATCGACGCCGGGTCTTCGGTCGCCTTCACGTTCTCGACGTGGATATTGCCCTGCGCCTCGTTCTCGATCGTGAGGCCGTGCTCGCGCATCGCGGCAAGATGCGCGCCGCGCGCCACGAAAGTCACATCAAATCCCGCATTTGCGAGGCGTCCGCCGTAAAAACCGCCCACCCCGCCTGAACCCATCACTGCAATTTTCATCTGCTCTTTCTTTCTTGAAAATCAGCCTCACTTCGCAATCCGCCGCAGCGACCCGCAAAGCGCGGCTGCGTTTTAAGCACCTCAGGCCTAATTCTCGCCGACGCCGGCGAGGACTTCGGCGACGTGCAGAACGCTCGTGGTCGTGTCGCCGCGCCGTCGCAGGCGTCCTTCGATGTTCATCATGCATCCCAGGTCGCCGAGCACGACTGCGTCGACCCCGCACGCCGCGATGTCTTCGCATTTGCGCTCCGCGATGTGCGAGGAGATGTCGCCGAACTTCACCGCGAACGTGCCGCCGAATCCGCAGCATTGCTCCGGCTGGGTCATCTCGCTGATCGTGACACCGGCCTTGCCGAGCAGCGCGCGGGGCTGTGCCTTCACACCGAGCTCGCGCAGTCCCGCGCACGAATCGTGATACGTCACGGTGCCTCCGAAACGTCCGGGCACCTGCTCCACGCGCAGCACGTTCACCAGGAAATCGGTGAGCTCGTAAGTCTTCGCGCAGACGCGCTCCACGCGGGCGAGTTCGTCAGGGTCGTCACGAAAGAGGTCGGGATAGTGCGTGCGGATCATGCCGGCGCACGAACCCGAAGGCGCAACGACGTACTCGCACGCTTCGAACTCGGCCACCACCTTGCGCGCGAGTGCCCGCGCCGAAGCCCGGTCGCCCGAGTTGTACGCGGGCTGGCCGCAGCACGTCTGGCTTTGCGGCACCACGACCTCGCACCCCTCGCCTTCGAGGAGCTTCAGCGCCGCAAAGCCGATGCGCGGCCGCACCAGGTCCACGAGGCAGGTGACGAACAGGCCGACTTTCATATCCGTATGGCCTGTCCGGCGTCAGGCCGGCGGTTTGAATGCGCGATAAAACCGAAATCCGGCACTAGACCACCTTCCACGGCCGCAGATAATCCATCCGGTCCGCGGTGCGCACGACGACCTGCTTCACCGCTTTTTCGTGCAGGACCTGCAACATCACGTCGCAGCCCGCTTCGCCGCTCGACCACAGCTTGTGATAGAAATCGCTCTGGCTGCCGATCGACTCGCCGGCGACGGCAAGGATCACGTCGCCGCGCGTAAGGCCCGCGCGCTCGGCGGGCGATCCGGGCAGGGTGCGCGAAACGAAGAGGTGCCCTTCGTGCTGCTCCGAGTACATGCCGAGCCAGGGCCTCGAAGGGCCGCGGCGACGGCCGGTCGACGTGAGGTCGTCGAGGAGCGGCTTGAGGAGGTCGATCGGCACGAACATGTTGCCCGGAAACGCCGCGCCGATCTCGAGCGTGTCGCTCACCCACAGCGAGGCGATGCCGACGAGCTTGCCGTTTTCGTCGAGCAGGCCTGCGCCGCTGTGCTCGTATCGCGGAGGCGAGGTGAATATCGCATCCTCGATCATGTATTCCCACCAGCCCGTAAAACGCCTGCGCGCGACGACCGCCGCCGCCGAATTGCCG
>JAQGMV010000289.1 GCA_028292225.1 Betaproteobacteria bacterium | reverse complement strand
GCTTGGAGCCGAGCGCATCAAAAAGCTTTTGCGCCGACGCGACCGGGACGACTTTGTCTTCCTCGGCGTGCACGATCAGGAAAGGCATCGCGATTTTCGGCGCGACTTCGGCGAGCGAGAACGCTTCGGCTTTCTCGATCGCCGCGTCGGCGTCGTCGATGTGCCCCATGATCCAGCGGAAATGGAAAGCCGATTGCGCCGTGTTCTTGGGATCGGTCTCGAGGCGGCGCTTGATCTCGCGCTGCCACGAGGCGAGATTCCAGTGCAGCGCGGCGAAAGCCACACCCGCGGCGTAGCGCTTCTCGAAGGCCGCGACTCGACCGGCGTAATAGCCGCCGAAGCTGTAACCCATCACGACGACTTTCGAAGGGTCGACTTCCGGGCGTTTCGCGACGTAGTCGTACGCGGCGGTGCCTGCGCCTTCGTAGTCGTGGCGCGCGTACATCTCGCGCAGACGCAGGGTCTCGCCCTGGCCCGGACCGTCGATCGCGAGGGTGTTCCAGCCGCGCGCCGCGAATTCGAGCCCGTTGAAGAGCACGCTCATCTCTTTGCAGTTGTCCATGCCGTCGAACACGACGACGGTGGGCGCGCGCTTCGATACGCCCGGCGCTTTCATGAACAGCGCCGGCAGCGACTTGCCCTCGAACGGGATTTCGATGCGTTCGATGTTCGGATAGCGCCGCAGTAGCCCCTTGGTCTGCAGATCGATCGACTTGGCGCCGATCTCACGTTTGCGCTTGCCCGGATAGATGAAGCGCTCGCCGGTGAAGTAATACATCCCCGCGCGCAGGTAGAAGCTGCCTGCGCTCATGCGGTGGCCCGCAGCTTCGGCCGCATCCCCGGCTTTTTCCAGGCGCGCGCCCATGCGGCACCATTCCTCTTCCCAGGTGTCGGGTTCCTGCTGGCGGCTCATCAGCCGCTCGCACACGTCGTCGATCTCGCCGAGGGCGACCGCGCCGTACGGCGCCATGCCTTTGGTGACCAGCGCGGCGTTCGACCAGTTGAAGTTGCCCGGGAACTGCATGATCCAGGTACCGTTGTATGACATAGTGCTCCTTGGTCGCTGTCTTGTTGCTGCAGGCGAAGCGCCTGCGCCACACTTCGTTATTCGGTGACCTTCAGCTTGATCGGCGTGAGATCGCCCACACCCGCTTCGATGATGTCGCCGGGCCTGGTCGGTCCGATGCCCGCGGGGGTGCCGGTGAGAATGATGTCGCCGGGTTCGAGGGTGTAGTACTCCGACAGCCACGCGATGATTCCAGGCACCGGGAGGATGAGCTGATCGATGTCGGACTTCTGCTTCGTTTCACCGTTGCATTTGAGCCACAGCGCTCCGGTCGTCGGGTGCCCCATCTTCGCTGCGGGCGTGATCGGTCCTACCGGTCCTGACTGCTCGACATCCTTGCCGATTTCCCACGGCAGGCCTTCGTTCTTCGCCCAGAGCTGGAGATCGCGGCGAGTCATGTCGAGGCCCACCGCGTAACCGAAGATGTGATCGTAGGCATTCTTCGCGGCAATATTCGAGCCGCGCTTGCCGATTGCGACGGTGTATTCGCACTCCCACTGGTAGTTCGTGGTTTTGCTCGGGTAGCGCATAGCCGCGGTCTCGCCCGCTTCGCACGGGATGACGTGATTCACCGCTTTGGTGAACACGAACGGCGGCACGTCGCCCGTGATGCCCATCTCGCGCTTGTGATCGAGATAGTTGAGTCCCATGCAGAACACGCGGCGCACGGGAAAGCGTTCGGTGCTGCCCACGACTGCGAGTGTCGGTATTTCCCAGGCAGGTATTACGAGCTTCAATGGTTTCTCCCTACTGCGTTTGATTAATCGACTTTAGCGCCCGAGGCCTGGACGATCGGCGCCCACTTGGCGAGCTCGGCGCGCAAAAATCTGCCGAATTCGTCGGGCGAGCTTCCCACGGGCTCGGCACCCTGGCTGATCAGCAGATCGCGAAGCTCGGGTACCGCGAGCGCCGCGACCAGCGTCTGGTGCAGTTTCACTATAGCTGCCGGCGGAGTGCCGGCCGGCGCGACGACTCCGTGCCACGACGAGCCGAGGAGCTGCGGCAGCCCGGCTTCGGGCGCGCTGGGCACCTGAGGCAGCAAGGTCGAGCGCTTCGGCGCAGTGATCACGAGCGCCCTGAGGCGGCCGGCTTTGACGTGCGGAAGGAACGCCGGGATCGTGTTGAACGCGACCTGGATGCGGCCCGCAACGATTTCCGGCATGGCCTGCGCGACGCCTTTGTACGGCACGTGCTCCATGGCCACACCCGTCTGCATCTTGAACATCTCGGTGATGAGATGTATGCCGCTGCCGATGCCGGTTGAGCCGAAGTTGAGCGCATTCGGCCGCGCTTTGCCGTAGGCGATGAACTCCTGCACCGTGTTGGCCGGAACCGCGGCGCTGATGAACATCACGAAAGGCAGCGTCGCCGCCTGCGAGACGGGAGCGAAGTTCTTCGCGACGTCGTATGGCAGCTTGCTGTACAGGCTCGGCCCGATCGCGAGCGGTCCCACGTTGCCCCAGAGCAGGGTGTAACCGTCCGGCGGAGATTTCGCGACCACGTCGCTGCCGATCGTGCCGCCGGCGCCGCCGCGGTTGTCGACGATGATCTGCTGCCCGAGGTTGGCCGCCCAGAGCTGTCCCGCGGCTCTCGCGGTCGCATCGATCGATTCACCCGCGGGGAAAGGCACCACGAGGCGGATCGGTTTGGCGGGGTAACTCTGTGCAATGACGCTCGCTGCGCTCAGCGACAGCAACAGCGACAGGACGATCGATCCGGTTTTCATGTCAGCCCAGGCGTTGAGTTATCCAGCGTGACAGCGCGAACAGGCGCCGGTCGTCGTAGTGCCTGCCGACGATCTGCGCGCCGACCGGCAACCCATTCGGGCCCTTGAACACCGGCAGGGTGATCGACGGAACGTGCATCGTCGTCCACACCATGTACACCCACGGGTTGGGCACGGGGTGCCACAGCGGCGGGGCTTCACCTGGAGCTGAAGGCGTGAGCAGCACGTCGTAATGATCGAGCACCGGCAGCAGGAGCTTGCGGCAGTGGTGCATCAGCGCGCGCATCGAGACGTACTGCTCGTAGGTGCACGCGAGACCGTCGGTCAGGCGCCCGTCACGGAATTTCTCGCTGATTTCGTTCCAGTGATTCTCGATTTCCCACGTGAGATTGCGTGACATCTCGAAACCGGAAATCCAGCGGTGCGCCTCTTCCAGCGCGACGAAGTCCGACGGCAGCTCCACGTCTTCGACCCGCGCGCCGGCGCGTGCGAGACGCCCGGCGGCGTCTTCGAGCAGCTTTTGCGTGTGCGGCTCGACCTTGTTCCAGTTGTGCGTGCGGCAGAATCCGATGCGCGGTGCGGCGACCGACTCGGGAATCGCCTGCGGCTCGATGCCGAGCAGCACGTCGCGGTAGAGAGAGACGTCTTCGATCGAGCGCGCGAGGATGCCGAGCGTGTCGAGGGTTCCCGAAGCTTCCATGACGCCGTTCAGTCGCAGGTCGCCCCACGTGGGGCGATAGCCGAACACGCCGCAGAACGAAGCCGGCCGTGTGGTCGATCCGGTCGTCTGGGTGCCGAGTGCGAGCGGCACCATGTCGGCGCCGACCGCCGCGCCCGACCCGCTCGAAGAGCCGCCGGGGGTGCGGGAGGGATCGTGCGGGTTGCGCGTCTTGCCCGGGTGCACGTTCGCGAATTCGGTCGTGACCGCTTTGCCCATCAGCACGCCGCCGGCCTTGCGCGTCAACGCGACGCACGCCGCATCGCGCTGCGGCCGGTGCCCCTTGTGTATGGGCGTGCCGTACTCGGTCGGCATGTCGGCGGTGTCGATGATGTCCTTGACCCCGTAAGGCACGCCGAAGAGCGGACCTCTTTTACCGCCCGTGTCGAGGGCCTGCGCCTGGCGAATGACGTAGTCGGGGTCGAGATACTGCCACGCCTGCACTTCGGGCTCGCGTTCCGCGATCCGCTCGAGGCACGCGCGCGCGACCGCTACGCACGTGGTGTCGCCCGAGTCGATCGCCCTTACTATTTCGGTCGCCGTCAGCTGGTGCAGGGCGGTCTTGTTCTTCGTCACTTCGTCACCTCGTCATTCGATCCTGATGTTCGCCGCCTTGATCACCTTCGACCACACCGCGAGCTCCTTCTGCACGTGAGCCGCAAATTCTTCGGGTGTGCTCGTCACCGGATGCGCGCCGACCGCGGCGAGCCGCTTACTCAGCTCGGGCGAGCCCAGCGCTTTCACGAATTCCTGGTTGAGCCGCATGATCACTGCGCGCGGGGTCGCCGCCGCGGCGACGATGCCCGTCCATTCGCGCGCTTCGTAGCCCGGCACTCCGGCTTGAACCATCGTCGGCAGGTTCGGCATTGCCGGATCGCGCTGCACGGTGGTGATCGCGAGCGGGCGCAGCCTGCCGGTTTTGAAATGCGGCGCCATCGCCGGGATGCTCGCGCAGTAGATCGACACTTCGCCGCTGAGTGCGGATACGAGCGCGGGTCCTCCGCCGGTGAACGGCACGTGCACGATGTCGATGCCGCTGATGTAACGAAAGAGCTCGGTCGCCATCTGGGTCGCACTGCCATTGCCCGAAGATGAATAGTTCAGCGCACCAGGGCGCACCTTCGCGAGCGCGACGAGCTCTTTTATCGAGCTCGCCGGAACCGAGGGATGCACCGCCATGACGAACGGCACGCTCGCGATGAGACCCACAGGCGCGAAATCCTTTTCGGTGTTGTAAGGCATCTTTGCCAGCAGCACCGGATTCACCGCGAACGAGAGGTTGGCCACGCCGAGCGTGTAGCCGTCGGGGGCTGACTTCGCGACCGCGTCCATGCCGATCGTCGTCGCGCCGCCTGCGCGGTTCTCCACGACGACCGACTGGCCGATGCCTTCGGAGAGCCTCGGAGAAACCATGCGCATCACCGAGTCGGTCGCACCGCCGGGCGCGAACGGAACGATCACGCGTATCGGTCTCACCGGATATGCCTGTGCCGCGCTCGTCGAAGTCTGCGCGTGCGCCGCGGGCGCGCCGGCACACAGCGCAAAAAGCAATAACGCGCCGCTTGGAGCGCGGCAGGTGACACCTGATGCCATGGACCTCCTCCTGTTTTCAGATCGGGGTAGAGCCGGCGTGAGACGTGGTGTTGCTGGATGTTCCGATTGCGGTGGCGGGCTGGAGCGGGTTGTGGCCTGAGGATATGAAATAGCTATATCATTTAATCACAAAAATTCCACAAACGGCGCGCGCATCCTGCGGCTCGCGCCGCATATTCATGCCGGACACCATCACACTGCACGTCAATGGTGCGCAGCACCGCATCGATGCGGAGCACGACACGCCGCTGCTTTACATTCTGCGCAACGACCTGAAGCTCAAAGGCACGCGGTTCGGCTGCGGCCTCGGGCAGTGCGGCGCGTGCAACGTGCTCGTCGACGGCTGTGCGGTTCAATCGTGCGACATGCCGCTGTGGGCCGCGGAAGGCAAGCGCATCACCACGATCGAAGGGCTCAGCGGAATCGATTCGCTGCATGCGCTCCAGCGCGCTTTCGTCGAAGAGCAGGCCGCGCAGTGCGGCTACTGCATCAACGGCGCGATCGTGAGCGCGGCGGCACTGCTCGCCGAAAACGCGCAGCCGACCGAAGAGGCGATCCGCGCGGCGCTCGATCGCAATCTCTGTCGTTGCGGCACCCACACGCGCATCGTTC
>JAQGMV010000022.1 GCA_028292225.1 Betaproteobacteria bacterium | reverse complement strand
CGAGCTTGTTGGCTTCGGCGATCGCGTTCTTCTGGTAGCCCACGTCGATGACGAACAGCGCATCGGGCAGCCCGTTCATGTCCTTGATCCCGCCCAGGCTGCGCTCGAGCTTCTCCATCTCGCGCTGGTAGAGCAGCCCTTCTTTCTTGGTCAGGCGCTCGAGCGTGCCGTCCTGCTGCATCAGCTCGAGGTCCTTCAGGCGCTTGATCGAGCCTTTGACCGTCTTGTAGTTGGTGAGCATGCCGCCGAGCCAGCGGTGATCGACGTAAGGCGCACCCGAACGCTGCGCTTCCTCGCGGATGATCTCGCGCGCCTGGCGCTTGGTGCCGACGAAGAGCACCGAGCCCTTGTTCGAGGAAAGCTGGCGGACGTACTTCAGCGCGTCCTGGTACATGGACAGCGTTTTCTCGAGATTGACGATGTGGATCTTGTTGCGATGGCCGAAGATGTACGGGGCCATTCTGGGATTCCAGAAACGGGTCTGATGGCCGAAGTGCACGCCCGCTTCCAGCATTTCACGCATGGTGACTGACATACTGCGAACTCCTAGCAAGGGTTAAGCCTCCATCCGCCCCAACACCCCGCTCGTGAACCGCTACGAGCAAGGCACCCTGGTGACTACGGCGGATGTGCGAAATTGACTCGGCGACCGCATCGAATAGATACAGCGAAATCGATGCCGCTCACGAGCCGGACAGTTTTACCCGATCGATAATCGAGCTAACCGCCTATTTTAGCACTGTAAGTCCCTCTCTCTCAAGGGCCGGAACGACCCCGCCCCCGGCCTGCCCCCATACAGCGTTCTGCACTACAATCGTTGCCTGAAAAACCAAGCACTTGGAAACTCCCTCCTCCGGACCCATGTCCGGAATCTGTCATGTCCGTCATCCTCAAGACCCCCGCAGACATCGAAAAAATGCGCATCGCAGGCCGGCTGGCCTCCGAAGTGCTGGACTATATCGGCCCCTTCATCAAGCCCGGCATGAGCACCGAGGAAATCGACCGCCTGTGTCACGAGTACATGGTCGGGCAGCAGGGGGCGACCCCGGCGCCGCTCAATTACGCGCCCCCCGGTTATCAGCCTTACCCAAAATCGGTCTGCACTTCGGTAAATCACGTGGTCTGCCACGGGATTCCGGGCGAGAAGAAGCTCAAGCCCGGTGACATCGTCAATGTCGACGTGACGGTGATCAAGGACGGCTATCACGGCGACACCAGCCGCATGTTCTACGTGGGACAGCCCTCGATCCAGGCCAAGCGCCTGTGCGAAGTGACCTACGAGTGTATGTGGCGCGGCATCGACGTCGTTCGCGCAGGCTCGACGCTCGGGGACATCGGTCACGCCGTCCAGACTCACGCCGTCCAGCACGGCTTTTCGGTCGTTCGCGAATTCTGCGGTCACGGCATCGGGCAAAAATTCCACGAGGAGCCGCAGGTCCTGCATTACGGGCGCCCCGGAACGGGCCTGAGACTCGAGGCCGGCATGATTTTTACGATCGAGCCGATGATCAATGCCGGCAAGGCGGACATACGCCAGCTCGCCGACGGCTGGACCGTGGTGACCAAGGATCACAGCCTGTCGGCGCAATGGGAACATACCGTCCTCGTCACCGGGAGCGGCCACGAAATTCTCACGGTCTCCGCCGGCACGCCTCCCCGCGCGCGGTTCGGCGACTCCAGCGCCGGCTGAACCATGGAGGCTCGCGCGTCGACAGCGGCCGCCGCCCCCTCGACGCCGGTTCAGTGGAAACAGCAGCTCGCCGCCGAGCGCCAGCAGCTCAAGGATGATTTCCTGGTCGGCCCGTCGCCGGGCGAGCTGCTGCGGCGGCTGCGCGGAGTTGTCGACAGGCGGCTGCGCGAAGTCTGGAAAGCTTTCGCGATGCCGCGCGATATCGCGCTGCTCGCAGTCGGCGGATACGGCCGCGGCGAGCTCTCCCCGTATTCCGACGTCGACCTGCTGATCCTCCTGCCGCGCCCGCCCGACGAGAAGCTCGAGCGCCAGCTCGAGCGGCTCATCGGCGCGCTCTGGGACATGGGCATCGAAGTCGGCCACAGCGTGCGCACCGTCGAGGACTGCCTGCAGATGGCCGAGCAGGACATCACGGTTCAGACGACTTTCCTCGAGTCACGACTGCTTGCCGGCAGCCGCGCCCTTTTCTCTCGCTTCGTCGAGGCGACGACGAGCGCTCTCGATCCCCAGGCTTTCCTCCAGGCGAAGCTGCTCGAGCAACAGCAGCGCCACGCGCGGTCACAGGAAACCAACCTCGAGCCCAACATCAAGGAAAGCGCCGGGGGGCTCCGCGATCTGCAGACGGTGTTGTGGATCGGGCGCGCCGCGGGCATCGGAAAAAACTGGGCCGAGCTCGCGCAGCGGCAGCTCATCACCGCGAACGAAGCGCGCGAGATCCAGCGCCACGAGCGCTTCCTCCAGACGCTGCGCATCCGTCTTCACTACATCGCGGGACGTCGCGAGGACCGCCTGCTGTTCGACCACCAGTCCGCGCTCGCCGCGCAGTTCGGGCTGCGCGATACTCCGCACCGCCTCGCGAGCGAGCAGCTCATGCAGCGCTATTACCGCGCGGCCAAAGCGGTCATGCAGCTCAACACGATCGTGCTGCAGAACCTCACCGCGCTCATCGCGCCCCAGCAAGACCGCACCTTTCGCCCTTTCAACGAGCGCTTCGGAATGCGGGGCGAACTGCTGGAGGCGAGCACCGAAGATCTGTACGAACGCCACCCCGCCGCGATGCTCGAGACTTTCGTCCTGCTGCAGCAGCACCACGAGCTCAAGGGAATCAGCGCAGAAACGCTGCGCGCGCTGTGGCGCGGACGCCGCCTGATCGACCAGAAATTCCGCAGGGATCCCCGGAATCGTGCGCTCTTCATGCAGATACTCACGAGCAACTCGCGAGTGACGCGGGAGTTGAAGCGCATGAACCAGTACGGCGTGCTCGGCCGCTACCTGCGCGCGTTCGGCCGTATCGTCGGGCAGATGCAGCACGACCTGTATCACGTGTACACGGTCGACGAGCACATCCTCAAGGTCGTGCGTAACCTGCGCCGTTTCGCCGTTCCCGAGCTCGCCCATGAGTTCCCGCTGTGCAGCCGGCTCATGAGCGATTTCGCGCGGCCCGAAGTGCTTTATCTCGCCGGTCTGTTCCACGACATCGCGAAAGGCCGCGGCGGCGACCACTCGACGCTCGGCGCGGTCGACGCTGCGCGCTTTGCCAAGGCGCACGATATTTCGAAGGAGGATTCCGAGCTCATCGCATGGCTGGTCTCGAATCACCTGGTGATGTCGGCCACCGCGCAGAAGCAGGACATCAGCGATCCCGCAGTCGTTCGCGCGTTTGCCGACCGCATGCAAAGCGAGCGACGTCTTGCGGCGCTGTATCTCCTCACGGTCGCGGACATCCGCGGCACGAGCCCGAAAGTGTGGAACGCGTGGAAGGCGAAGCTGCTCGAAGACCTCTACCACCTCACCCAGCGCCTGCTGGCGGGCAACGGCGTAAACCTCGACAGCAGCGTGCAGTCGAGACAGCAGGAAGCGCAGGCGAAGCTGCGCCTCTACGCCTTGCCCGAGAGCGCACACGAGAAGCTCTGGGCGCAGCTCGACACCGCTTATTTCCTGCGCCACGACCCTCAGGAGATCGCGTGGCACACGCGGATACTCTATTACCGCGTCGACACCAAAAGACCGATCGTCAAAGCGCGCATCTCGCCCGCCGGCGAAGGGTTGCAGGTGCTCGTGTACGTGCCCGACCAGAAGGAGCTTTTCGCGCGTATCTGCAGCTTTTTCGAAAGCATCAGCTATGACATTCATGAAGCGAAGGTCTATACGACCCGCCACGGCTACGCGCTCGATACCTTTCAGGTACAGGATCCCGACAACACTCACCCGCGCTACCGCGACATCATGAGCTACATCGAATACGAGCTCGGCGAGCGGCTGCTGCACAGGACGCCGCTTCCGGCCCTGCCCAGCCCGCGGCTCTCGCGACAGCTGCGCCACTTCCCGATCTCGCCGGAAGTGAACATACAGCCCGACGACAAAGGCGCGTACCAGGTGCTGTCGGTGATCGCGGGCGATCGCCCGGGGCTGCTGTCGCGAATCGCGCGGGTGCTCACGACCTACGACGTGAACCTGCATACCGCCAAAGTCAATACGCTCGGCGCGCGCGCCGAAGACGTTTTCCTCATCAGCGGCCCGGTGCTGTACGACACCAGGCGTGTGGTGCGGCTCGAAGCCGAGCTCGTCGAGCAGCTCAGGACATGATGCGATCGGCCGATTTCTGCGAGCTGGACGATGTTGCCCT
>JAQGMV010000017.1 GCA_028292225.1 Betaproteobacteria bacterium | reverse complement strand
TAAGCTCAAGATGTCCATAGTCAGTTGCGGTATAGATTTCGGCACGTCCAATTCGGCGGTGGCCGCGGGAGTCGACGGCGATTTCGCCCTGATCGACCTCGAGCACGGCCAGCCCACGATCCCGAGCGCGATCTTCTTCGACGCGGAGACCAATCGAGTCAGCTTCGGGCGCCAGGCGATACGCCAGTACGTCGAAGGCACCGAAGGGCGCCTCATGCGGTCGCTCAAAAGCGTGCTGGGCAGCTCGCTCATCGACGAGACGACCTACGTCGAAGGGCGGGCGATCAGCTACAGGAAAGTCATCGCGGCTTTCCTGCGCCACCTGAAATCGGTCGCCGAGACCGACACCAATGCCGAGCTCAGTCACGTCGTGATGGGCCGGCCCGTATTCTTCGTCGACGACGATCCGGAGCGGGACAGGGCCGCACAGGACACGCTCGAGGAGTGCGCGCGCAGCGTGGGCTTCTCGCACGTGGAGTTCGAGCTGGAGCCGATCGCAGCGGCGCTCGACTTCGAGACCGGGCTCACCCGCGAGCAGGCGACGCTGGTCGTGGACATCGGCGGCGGCACGGCGGATTTCTCGGTCGTGCGTCTCGGCCCCGAAGCCGCGCGCAAGCGCTCGCGCAGCGACGACATCCTCGCGAACCTCGGCGTGCACATCGGCGGCACCGATTTCGACCAGCTTCTCAGCATGAATTCGGTCATGCCGCTGCTGGGCTACAAATCCGCAGGACGCGACAACCTTCAGGTGCCGTCGTGGATGTATTTCGATCTGTCGACGTGGCACAAGATCAACGTGCTGCACTCGTCGAAAGTCCTGCACGAAGTGAAAGGGATCCGGCACTTCTATGCCGATGCCGAGCTGCACGAGCGGCTCATGAAAGTGCTCGGCAAGCGGCTCGGCCATCTCCTGCTGGGCCGGGTCGAGGACGCGAAGATCGGTGCGTCCGACCGGGGGCAGGGCGTAGTCGCTCTCGGCGAGGTCGATGCAGGACTGTCCGCATCGATCGACAGCGGCATGCTCGCGGAAGTGCTCGCGGAGAAGTGCGATGCGATCGTGGAGACCGCTCGCCGCGCGGTGAAGCTCGCGGGCCTGACTGTGGATCGAATCGACACGCTTTACTTCACGGGCGGCTCCGCTTCACTGCCGGCGCTGCGGCGGAGCTTCAGCGCGGCGTTCGCTCACAGCACGCCGGTGTTCGGCGATCCTTTCGGGAGTGTTGCGAAAGGGTTGGGTGTGAGAGCGGCGACGCTGTTCAGGTGAGGTCGTTCATCCTTAGCCTTCGCTACCGCTACGCTCGGGACGAACGCAGACGTGAACGGCCGCAGTCGAAGCCTGTCCCGAGCCGGCCGCAGCGGGTTCAAGAAGAACAGGTGAGGCTCAGCACGAATAGCCGCGAAGGTCGTTGCGATTCCCAAAGTCTCGGGTCCAATAACCGTTCGCCCTGAGCGCAGGCAACAGGTGCCGAAGTCGAAGGGTGAACGCAGTCAGTCCGGCCGATCACTGCCCTTTGTCCTGCGCGATCACGATGACGGCGCCGTGCGACGCGATGATCTCGTGACGCGTTCCTTTCGGTATGTGCAGCAGGCAGCGCTGATGCACGACGAGGTGCTCTTCGTCGAGATCGACGTCGAGCTCGCCTTCGGCGGCGAACACGAGCTGCTCGTTGTCCTTGCGGTAGTTCGAGAGCGACGCGCCGGGCTCGAGGCGCAGCACGATCACGTGCAGGCGTTCTCCACTCAGCAGCTTTCCGGTGATGCCGGGCGGCAGCCGCAGCTTCGCGTCGGGAGTCACCTCTGCGCTCGCCGGCTGCGTCGAGACATCGTCGGGCTTACGCATGTCGTAGACGTAGCGCTTGCCCGGGCCCGGCGGAAGCTGCATCGACTGCTCGAGAATGTCCGAAGTCGTCACGCGCGGCTCCGCAGACCGTGTGCCGAAACCGGGAAAACTGTTCGGTCCGTCGTATTTCCCGTCGACCGGAGGCCCCACGATCCCATGGCGCGTGTCCTTGATCGCGAGGAATACGAGGTCATCGTCCGGACACGCGAGCCCGGTGTGCACGACGCTGCCGGGGGTATGCAGGATCATCCCTTTCGAGGCGAAGACACGGTCGCCTTCGATATCGCTCATCATCGTGCCCTGAAGGATGTAGTTGAACTGCTCGTTCGCGTGCGTGTGCGCTTTGGCGCCGGTCCCTGCCGCCTGCCGGCCGAGCGTGCAGATGATGCTGCTGCCTTTGAGCACTGCGCCGACGGTCGAGGATTTTCCGGTCTCGAGGCTGGCGCCGGAGAGCAGCCGTCTCGCGGTGACCTCGAGGCTGGTCGGGCCTTCGGGCTTGCGTTCGAGCCTGGAGAAGTCGTAGACGTGCTGAACGTGCACCGGGTCGTCTGCCATATCATCCATTGGGAATCGATCGCTCCATTTCAGTGCTCCTTTCATCATTGCGCATCGGCTTGGTCAATCCAGCGTCACGCCCAGCCGCCGTCCGATATCGCCCCATTTGTCCCACTCGCTTCGAATCACGCGGGCAAACTCTTCGGGCGTATTCGCGACCACGTCGTTGCCTTGCGAGACGAAGAGCCGCCGTGCGTCCGGCGTCTGTGCGATCCCGACGATCTCGCGATGCAGGGTCTGCACGACCGGTCGCGGCGTTTTGGCAGGCGCCATGAAGCCGTACCAGATGATCGCCTCATAGCCGGGAACGCCCGATTCGGCGATCGTCGGCACGTCAGGCACCGCCTCCATGCGCTGCGAGCCCGCGTGAGCGACGAGGCGCAGCCGTCCGGCCTTCCAGTGAGTCATCGTCGAGAACAGGTTGCTCATCCCGACCTGGATCTCGTTTCCGAGCTGCGCGGTCGTATAGGCCGCGACGCCTTTGTAAGGGATATGCGTCATGCGCACGCCCGCCATCGAATCGAAAAGCTCCGTCGAAAGATGCGCGATGCTGCCGGCGCCCGACGAGCCATAGTTCAGCTTCCCCGGATTCGCCTTCGCATACGCGACGAGCTCTTTCACGTTCTTTGCGGGGACCGCAGGATGCAGCAGCAGGCCGAGCGGCGCCGAGAGGAGCAGCGTGATCGGCGCGAAATCCTTGCCTCCGTCGTAAGGCAGCCCTTTCTGCAGCGCCGAGCTGATCACGAAGGTCACCGACACCACGAGCACGCTGTAGCCGTCGGGCGCTGCCTTGGCGACCACGTCCGCGCCGACCACGCCTGACGCCGCAGGTCGATTGTCCACGACGACCGGCTGCCCGAGCTTCTCCGCGAGCTTCGCGCCGACGTAGCGCGCAGTCACGTCGGTGCCGCCGCCGGGTGCGAATGGAACCACGAGGCGTATGGGGCGCGATGGATACGCCTGCTGCGCCGAATGTCCGGTGCCCGATAAGGCGAGCATCACGAGAATGCTTGCGGCCGTGCGTCGCACCCTCTCTCCTCTCGAAATCGGGGACAGACCCCGATTTATAACACCCTGATCTATAACACCGAAACCTTCAGAGGAATGCCGCGCGGGCATGGAAAATCGGGGTCTGTCCCCGATTTACAGGGCTGCGACGATCGCGTCGCCCATCTCTCTGGTTCCGCCTTTGCCGCCGAGATCGGGCGTGAGGTCTTTGCCATCGGCGATGACCTGCTCGACCGCGCGCTCGATCCGCCGCGCGGCTTCGAGCGCTTTGGGCTCGTTGCGCTTGCGGCCGAGCCACTCGAAAAGCATCCGGCCCGACATGATCATCGCGTAGGGGTTCGCGATATTGCGGCCGGCGATGTCCGGCGCGGAACCGTGGGTCGCCTGCGCCATCGCTTTCTCATGGCCCACGCAAAGTCCCGGTGCAAGGCCGAGCCCGCCCACGAGCCCCGCGCCTTCGTCGGTGAGGATGTCGCCGAACTGGTTGGTCGTGACCACCACGTCGAAACGGTGCGGGTCCATCACGAGCTTCATCGCGAAACCGTCGACGAGCGCTTCCTCGAGCTCGACGTCCGGATACGCCTTCGCGACCTTGCGGCACTCCTCGGCGAACATGCCGCATGCGAGCCTGAAGACCGGTTCCTTGTGCACCGAAGTGACGAGCTTGCGCGTGCGCGTGCGCGCGATCTCGAACGCTTCACGGGCGACGCGCGCGGACCCCGTGCGCGTGATGACGCGCGACGCGATGGTGATCTCGTCGTTCGGCCTGAACTCGGCCGACCCCGCGACGACCGTGTCGCTCGACTGCATGCCTTCGGTGACTTCGCGCAGGAATACGATGTCCACGTCCTTGTGGATGGACTTCACGTTCGGGTACGACTTGACCGGCTTGATGCTCGCGAAAAGATCGAAGCGCTTGCGCAGCGGGGGGAAGATCCACGTCGGGTCATTGCGCGGATAGGAGCCGTGTCCGATGGGTCCCAGGACCCACCCGTCGAGCGGCTCGAGCGCTTTCACGCTCTGTTCAGGCATCGTGTGGCCGTGCAGCTTGTGGGCTTCACGGCCAATCGGCACTTCATGCCACGACACTTCGAGGCCGACTTTCGCCGCCGCGGCTTTCATCACCTTCACGGCTTCGGGAACGACTTCGAGACCGATGTCTTCGCCGAGCACGATTCCGATCTCGAGCGCCATCAATCGTCCTTTTCCGAATTCTCGCGGAAGCGAGGATACGGGCCGGAAAGGCTGCCGTTGGTGATGGCAGGGGCCGAGCGCACCCACGACGGGTTGAGCTGTGAGAGCGAAGTGACACCCATGAGTCCCATCGTCGTGCGGATCTCCGCTTCCAGCAGCTCGAGCATGCGCACGACGCCCGCTTCGCCTGCCGCCGCCAGCGCGAGGCCCTGCAGCTTGCCGACGCCGACCGCGCTCGCGCCGAGCGCGATTGCCTTGACGACGTCGGTGCCGCGGAACACTCCGCCGTCCCAGAGCACTTCGGCGCGGCCGTCGACCGCTTCAACCACTTCAGGCAGCACTTCGATCGTCGCCTGGCCGTGATCGAGCTGGCGGCCGCCGTGGTTCGATACGTACACGACATCCGCCCCGTGCTCGACCGCGAGCTTCGCGTCTTCCCCCGTCGCAATACCCTTGAGGATGAGCGGAAGGCGGGTCAGCTCTTTCATCCACACCACGTCGTCCCACGAGAGGCTCGCCTGAAAGCGAGGATCGCCCTGTGACTCACGCAGCATGAAGCGATTGACGACGTCGCGCTCGCGGCGGCTGTAATAGGCGCGGTCGACGGTGACGCAGATGGCCCGATACCCGGATGCTTTGGCGCGTAGCAGGATGTCTTCGATCCACTGGCGGTCGCTGCGCACGTAGAGTTGAAACAGCAGCGGTTTGTCGACGGCCTTTGCGACCTCTTCGATACCCGGACGCGCAGCGGTGCTGATGAAAGCGGTCGTGCCGTACGACACTGCGGCGCGCGCAACCGCGGCTGCCCCTTCGGGGTCCGCCAGCTGGAGAAAGTTGCCGACCGGCGCGATGAACACCGGGATGCGCAGCTTCTCGCCGAGCAGGGTCGCGCTGGTGTCCATGTCGGCGACGTCGACGAGTACGCGCTGACGCAAAGTCAGACTGTCGAGCGCCATGCGGTTGCGCCGCAGCGTCGCTTCGGAGTCCGATCCGCCGCACAGCGTGTCCCACAGCATCCGCGACAGATTGCGCTGCGCGGCGATGGCGATCTCCTGGAGCGAAAGGAAATCGGCGGTGTTACGGGTCGGCCTGCGGTCGAGCTCGACTGCCGGGCGCGCGGCGGGCACGGCGGGGCGGTCTAAGGTTTTTTCCATGTTCTAACTCCCAATTGAAAATTCAGTGATGAATGCGAAATGAGCTCCGTCAGCCCTACCGCAGCAAAGCGGCTGGTCTTACATTCATCATTCCGCATTGCATTTGCATCATTCCGCAGTTACGCCGGCGTCCTTGATGACTTTGGTCCAGCGCTCTGTTTCCTGCGCGACGAGGCGCCCGAAGTCCTCCGGATGCGCGCTCGTGACGACCTGCGCGCCACCGTCTTCGAGGCGCTTCTTTACTTCAGGCTGCGCCATCACTTTGATGAGCGCGGCGTA
>JAQGMV010000001.1 GCA_028292225.1 Betaproteobacteria bacterium | reverse complement strand
GTGCACCAGCTCCTGCCAGAACTGGACGACGTACACGCACTGCGCGACGATCAGCCCCAGATAGAGCGGGAGCTGCAGCCAGCGACTCCAGAAAATCAGCGTCGGAATCGGGCGCAGGCCGCGGTTCGTTCTGTCCTTGAGATCGTCGGGTTTTTGCATCGCAGGCAGTGATTCATCGAAGGGGCGGGAATTCTAGCATCGGGCATCGGCCGCTCATCAATTCGGCTTCACACCCGCGGCCTTGACCACTTTTCCCCAGCGCACGATATCGCTGCGGATGAGCTCGGTGAATTGCGCGGGCGTATTGGCGCCGACTTCCGCGCCCTGTTGCGCGAGCGTCTGCTTCACTTCCGGCAGTTGCAGCGTTTTCACCGTTTCGGCATGCAGCTTCGCGACAATTGCAGGCGCAGTTCCCGCGGGCGCGAACATCCCGAACCAGGACCCGGAGTCGAAACCGGCCACGCCCTGCTCCGCGATCGTCGGCATGTCGGGGAGCGCACCGGAGCGCTTCAGGCTCGTGACCCCGATCGCGCGAACCCGGCCGGCCTGGATGAACGGCAGGGCCGAGTTCATGTTGTCGGCCATGAACTGCACCTGGCCTCCCGCGACGGCGGCGAGCCCGGGCGCGCCGCCCTGGTAAGCCACGTGCACCATCTGCGTGCCCGTGAGCATCTTGAAAAGCTCCATGCCGAGGTGGCCGGGCGTGCCCTGGCCCGCCGAACCGAAGTTGAGTGCGCCGGGCTTTTCCTTCGCGAGCGCGATCAGCTCCTTGATGTTCTTCACCGGCAAAGCGGGATTGACGATCACCACCTGCGGGACGATCGCGACGAGGGTGATCGGCGCGAAGTCTTTGATCGCGTCGTACGGCAGGCTCGTGTAAAGGCTCGGCGCGATGCCGTGAGTCGCGTTCGTTCCCATGAGGAGCGTGTAACCGTCCGGGTTCGCTTTCGCGGCGAGATTGGCCCCGAGGGTGCCCCCCGCGCCCGGACGATTGTCGATGATGACGCTTTGGCCCCACACCTCGGAGAGGCGCTTTCCGGTGACCCGCGCAAGGATGTCGGTCGCACCTCCCGGCGCAAACGGCACGATCACGCGGATCGGCCTGACCGGATATTGCGCCGCATTGCCGGCGGCGGTCGCTGCGGCGTGTGCTGCGGCCGGAATCACACCGGCGCCGGCGGCGCATAACCACAGCGTGCCGAGCGTGCTCGTCCCATTGCCCATCTCTTCCCTCTCCCCGTCGTTTGAGTTTTGCGGCTTTCGGAATCGACTGTAGCACGCTCGTCGCGTCAGAGCCCCGCGGTCTCCGCGATGTAGTTGCCGACCGCCGCCCATTCGCGATCCCCGTAGCCGCGCGCAATCGCCGCAAGATGCTGATCGCGCATCAGCTCCGCGAGCGGCATCGGCACTGCAGTGTCGCCACCGGCTTCGAGCGCGAGCTCGACGTCTTTCAGTCCGAGCTTGACCGTGAACGTGGCGTGGTCGGGCTGGTCGATGATGAGCCGTCCATAGCTCTTGTACGCCGGGGAATTCATCGAGGTCCCGGTGATGATGTCGTGGAAGTGCGAAGGATCGACGCCTGATTTCCGGACGAGCGCGAAAGCTTCGCCGAGGCTCTCGATGATCGAGCCGAGCAGAAAGTTGCGCGCGATCTTCACGATGTTCGCGTGCGTCGCGTCTTCGCCGAGATCGAACCAGCGCCTGCTCATCGCCTCGAAGAGCGGCGTGCAGCGCGTGATCGCATTCCGCGGCCCTGCGGCGATGATGTCGAGCTGCCCCGTGGATGCGACGCCGGGCCGACCGAAAACCGGCGCCGACACGTAGAGGGTCCCGGCATCGAAGTGCAGGGCGCGCAGCCGCTGCGCGAGCCGCAGGCTCACTGAGGCCATGTTGAGATGGATCGCGGTCGCCGGGATTTTTTCGATGAGACCCTGCGCGATCCACACTGCATCGACCGCAGCGTCATCCGCAAGCATCGTGATCACGACGTCGGCGTCGAGCACGCCGGCAGGCGTTGCGGCAACGCTCGCGCCGCACGCCCTCAGCGCTTCGGCGGGCCCGGCGCTGCGGTTCCACACGAGAAGCTCGTGTCCGGTCCCGATGAGCCTCGCAGCCATGCCCCGACCCATCTGTCCGAGCCCGATGAATCCGATTTTCATTTCACGCCTCCATTGCAGAACCGTCGCCGCGCATGCCACCATTGAAGCGGGAGGAGCGCCCATGAACAACAACGTAACCGGTCTTGCTGCTGCTTGCCTGTTGGCATGTTTGAGCGCGCATTCAGTTCCCGGGGCGTTCGGCCAATCCTACCCGACCCGGCCCGTGCGCATCGTGATACCGTGGCCTGCGGGCGGAATCACGGACGTCATCGGTCGCGCGGTCAGCCTGCACCTCATGGAAACGCTTCAGCAGCCGATGATCATAGACAACCGTCCCGGCGCGGCGGGAACGCTCGGCGCTGCAATCGTCGCCAAAGCCGGTCCCGACGGACATACGCTCCTCATGCACGACGTGGCGAGCCACTGCATCGCCGCGTCGCTCTATCAGAAGCTGCCCTACGACACGCTGAAAGACTTCGAGCCGATCGCCCTGGTCGCGGGCTCGCCGATGGTGCTCGTCGCGCACCCTACGCTCAACGTGCGCACCGTGCCGCAGCTCATCGCGCTGGCAAAGACCAAACCGAAGCAGATTATGTACGCGTCTTCCGGCGCCGGGTCGATCACGCATCTGGGCATGGTACGGCTCGAGCGCATGGGCGGCTTCGAGATCACACAAGTTCCATTCAAGGGCAGCGTGCCTGCCGCCTCTTCGGTCATCAGCGGCGAGACCTCGGTTTCGCTGTCGACGCTGCCTGCATCGCTCCCTCACGCCAGGACCGGGCGCCTGGTGCTGCTCGCGGTGTCGTTTCCGAAACGCTCGCCGCAGATCCCCGACGTGCCGACGATTGCGGAAACGCTGAACGGCTACGACCTCGGCCTGTACTCCGGCCTGTGGGCGCCGAGAGCCACCCCTCGCGCGATCGTCAAGCGCCTGCACGCTGAGACCATGGCCGCACTCGAGCAGCCGAGAGTCAAAGAGATGCTCGCCAACGTCTCGGCTGTCCCCGGGACCATGACGCCCGAACAATTCGGCGCGTTTCTGGCGAAAGACACGCGAGACTGGGGGGAAGTGGTACGCGCCTCCGGCGTAAAGGTCGAATGATGAATGAACGACCAGAGCTGAACTGGGTTTCATTCCGCATTCCGCATTCATCATTCCGCATTTGAAACGGGAGTAACGATGGATTTGGGCATCAAAGGTAAAGCGGCAATCGTCACCGGCGGCAGTCGCGGCATCGGCCGCGAGACCGCGCGCCAGTTTCTGGAAGAAGGCGTTCGCGTGATGATCTGCGGCCGCAACGCGGAGACCCTCGAGCGCGCCCGGGGCGAGCTCGCGCAGGCCACCGGCGGTGAAGTCCACGCGACCGTCGCGGACATGACGAAGGAAGCCGATATCGCACGGCTCGTAGCCGCGGCCCAGGAACGCTTCGGCACGATCGACATCCTCGTCAATAACGCGGGGCAGATGTACTCGGGCCGCTTCGGCGTCATGACCGACACCGGCCTCAAGGAGCAGCTCGAGACCAAGCTCTTCGGGTTTCTTCGAACGATACGGCTCGTCCACCCGATCATGAAAGCGCAGCGCTGGGGACGCATCGTCAACCTGATCGGCGGCGCGGGCAAGGAGCCCGACCCGTACATGTTCGGCAGCGGAATCACTAACAGCGGTCTTCTGAACATCACCAAATCGCTGTCGACCGAGTTCGGCGAGGACAACGTGCTCGTCAACGCGGTGTGTCCCGGATGGGTCGACACCAACCTCTGGCGCCGCAACGCGCAGGGCCTTGCGCACGAGCTGGGCGCACAGACCGAGGAGGAAGCGCGGCGGCAGGCTGCGCGGAAGAATTCGCTCAACCGTTTCGGCAAGCCCGAGGAGCTCGCCGACGCGATCGTATTCCTGTGCTCCGAGCGCGCGAGCTACATCACCGGGGTGTCGCTCAACCTCGACGGCGGAAGGTTGAAAGCGCTGTGGTAGCCGCCCCGTGGCTTGCCGCCGTTGGGACGCTCGCGCTCTTCGCCCAAAGCGCGGGCGCACAGAACTATCCCGCGCGTCCGATCCGCCTGGTCGTCGCGCAGTCGGTCGGCGGGAACGCGGATTTCGTCTCGCGCAATTACGCGCAGCGCCTCGCGGAGCGTTTCGGCAAACAGGTCGTCGTCGACAACCGTCCCGGCGCCGGGGGCATCATCGCAACCGAAATCGTCGCGCACGCCCTCCCCGATGGCTACACGCTCCTCGTCGCGCCGACCCAGCACGCGATCAATCCCGGTCTGCACGCGAAGCTGCCGTTCGACCCGAAGAACGACTTCGCGCCCATCTCGCTGCTCGGCATGAGCGCTGCGGTCGTGGTGGTGTCCCTGCAGCTTCCCGTGCGCAACATCGGCGAGCTGATCGCACTCGCCAAGTCGCGTCCCGGCAAGCTCCATTTCGCGTCCTCGGGCACGGCGGCCTCGACCCACCTGTCGGGCGAGCTCTTCAAGTCGATGGCGGGGGTCGACATCGTTCACGTGCCTTACAAGGGCGCCCCTCCCGCGCTCACCGACCTCGCCGGCGGCCAGGTCGAGATGATGTTCGCGAGCCCACCCTCGGCCATGCCGCTCGTGCGCGCCGGCCGGGTGCGCGCGATCGCCACGACCGGGCCGAAGCGCGCCGCGTTTCTCCCCGACGTACCGACCGCGAGCGAATCCGGGCTTCCGGGCTACCAGACGACAAGCTGGCAGGCGCTGCTCGCCCCCGTGCGCACCGCGCCTGCGGTGATCGAGCGCCTGTACCGCGAAGTCGCAGCCATCGCGCGTCAGCCTGAGATGCGCGACAGGCTTGCGGCCGACGGATCGGAGCCGATCGGCGGCACGCCCCGCGAGCTTGCCGATCATCTCGCATCCGAGACCGCGCGCTATTCGAAGCTGGTCAAAGTGATCGGGCTCAAAGCCGAGTGAAGCTGAGCTGTGCCGAGCGCGCCTCGAGTGCTGCGAGCGTGCGCTGCAGCTGGCTCCGCGCTTCAGCCCCGCTCACAGCAACCGGGGCAGTGCGCTCGAGGCGCTCGGCCGTCATGAAGAGTCCGAGGCGAGTTACACGAAGGCTCTGGAGCTGGGGCCTGTGACGAGTCAGGCGCGGCCGAACGTCGGCCTGGCCCGGCTGATGCGCGCGGTTGATCCGTCTATCGCTTCAGCGCCAGGCTTATTTCGCTGCCACGGTCTATGCGGCCCTTTTCTTGCCCCGTCCCAGTCGCGCGGGGCGATGCGCACGGCGGCCGAAATCCATACGCCGCTCAAGAATCGGTCAAATCTGCCGTTTTTAGAGGTTCGGCACCGTTCGGTGTCTATCACTCGCGGACGGTCGATCGAGACCGCCGAGCAAAGGCGACTGCGGGATTGCCGCGAGGAAAATTCAATGATCCGGAGAAAGTCGGCACCACACGGGGCGAGCAGCCGCGTGCGCGCCATTGCGACGGCAGCGCTCCTCGCGGGCGCGTGCCTCGGCACGCCGCTCCTTGCAGCGGACCCGGACCCCGCTTCACAGGATCCGCAGTCTCTGGTGAACGCACTACGTAAAGGCGGCTACGTAATCTTCCTGCGCCATACCGCCACCGACCAGTCGGGCGCCGCTTACGAGGCAGCCGATCTGGCCCGATGCGAGACGCAGCGCAATCTCTCGGCGCAGGGTCGCGCCAGCGCAGTCGACATCGGCAAGGCGATCAAGCGCCTGGGCATACCGGTCGGGAAGGTCATGGCGAGCCCGTTCTGCCGCGCGCGCGACACGGCTCAGCTCGCCTTCGGCAGGTTCACGGTCGAGAACGATCTGCAGTTCGTGATGAGCAGCGATGCGGACGATGCAAAGCGCCTGGGCCAGTCGCTGAGCCGCATGCTTTCAACCGCTCCGCAGAACGGCACGAATACCGTGCTCGTATCCCATTCGGCGAATCTGCGCGAAGCGGCCGGCATCTTCGCCAAGCCCGAAGGCGCCGCCTACGTGTACCGGCCGTCACGCGGTGGGCGCTTCGAGCTCATGGGCAAGCTCGTGCCGGATCAGTGGGACACCCTGACCCGGCGCGCGCGTTCGCCCACGGCGCGTTAGCGCCGCCGCGACGATGCCGCTATCCCGCGTGCGCAGGGGACTCAATGCGCTCACCCTGCGCCAGCGCTTCCTCGTGGCACCGCTCTTCGGCCTCGCGCTGCTGGGGCTGCTCATGGTCGCGTTCGTCTACGAGTCCGAGCGCCAGAACGCGCTGCTCACGCGCATCTCCACACACGAATTCATGGATTTCGAGCTCTACGCCGACGTCTTCGTGCACCTGTCGGCGCAGCACGTCGCACTCTACGCGCTGCTCAGCGACCCCCGGAAGACGAGCGAGGAGGCGGTGTACGACAACGCGAAGGAACGCCTGTACGCGATTCACGGCGCGCTCGCCAAAATACAGACGGCGCTGCCTGCCTCGGCGAACGAGGGTCACGCAGAATCGACGCCGCTGCGCCACGAGCTGCTCGCGCTGATACACGCCTATCAGCGCAGCGTCACCTCGGCGGTAGAGATGAGCACCGTGAATATCGCCGTGGCGCCGGCGCGGATCGCGGCGGCGAACGACCGCTTCATCGCAATGAATCTGGCGTTCAACGAGCTTCTGAACGTTCAGCGCAAAGGCCTCGTATCCGAAATCGACAAGCGCGTGGAGCAAAGCCACCGCGGCAACCTGGTGTTCGCGCTGGCGGCCTTCGGCGGCGCGGTCCTGATCCTCGTCCTGTCTCTGGTGCTGTCGCGTCTGCTGTCCCGGTCCCTGGAAAAGCAGATCGACGAGCTGAGCGCCGTCGGTGCTCCGATGCCGGAGGAGGGCAAAGCGCGCAGCGGCAACGAGATCGAGCGCATGGGCCGCGCGATCGCCACGTTCAAGCAAGCCACCGAGCGAGTGACTTACCTCGCGCATTACGACTCGCTGACCGAGCTGCCCAACCGCACGCTGTTTCGCGACCGCCTGATACAGGCGATGGCGCGCACCCGGCGCAATAGCGGGACGCTGGCGGTGATGCTGCTCGACCTCGACCGCTTCAAGGAAATCAACGACACGCTCGGCCACACCGCTGGCGATGAAGCGCTGCGCGCGGTCTCGCACATGCTCACGTCGGTGTTGCGCGAGATCGATACCATCGCCCGACTGGGCGGAGACGAGTTCGCAGTGATCGTCGAGCAAAGCTCGCTGCCGCACGTGGAGCTCATAGCGCAACGGATCGAGCACGCGTTCTCGGATCCACTCATGATCCAGGGACGGGAATTTTTCGTGACGGCGAGCATCGGGATCGCACTGCATCCCGACCATGGCCGTGACGTTGACGAGCTTCTTCAGAGCGCCGACGTGGCCCTGTACGGCGCAAAGGAAGAAGGCCGCAACACGCATCAGGTGTACAGGGTGGAGATGAACGCGCAGGCCGACCAGCGCCTGAACATGGACAGACTGCTGCGCCGCGCGCTCGAGCGCCGGGAGTTCGTCCTGCACTACCAGCCGAAAGTGGCGCTGAGCTCCGACACCATCGTCGGCGCCGAGGCGCTGATCCGCTGGCAGTCGAAAGAGCTCGGACTCGTCGGCCCTGCCGATTTCATCCCCCTCGCGGAGGAGACCGGGCTCATCGTACCCATCAGCGAGTGGGTCGTCCTGACCGCGTGCACACAGGCGAAAGCATGGCAGGACGCGGGCCTGCAGCCGCTGCTGATGTCGGTGAATCTCTCGCCGCGCCAGTTCCGGCAGGCGAATCTCGTGGAAACGATTGCGGCCGCGCTGGACGCGACCGGGCTCGAACCGCGTTTTCTCGAGCTGGAGATCACCGAAGGCACGGTAATGCATCACGCCGACAAGGCGATCACGATACTCAACGAGCTCCACCAGCTCGGCGTGCAGCTTTCCATCGACGACTTCGGCACCGGATACTCGAGCCTGAGCTATCTCAAGCGATTCCCGGTGCAGCGGCTCAAGATCGATCAGTCGTTCATACGCGGAGTCACGAGCGATACGAACGACGCTGCAATCGTCACCGCGGTCGTCACCCTTGCGAAGAATATGAAGCTCAAGCTCGTCGCCGAAGGTGTGGAGACCGACGGCCAGCGCGCATTCCTCCGCGCGCTCGACTGCGACGAATACCAGGGCTACTACTTCAGCGGACCCGTGCCTGCGGACGAGTTCGTCCGGTTGCTGACCGCGCCGGTCTCACACCCGCCCGCAGAGCTCGTATAGCGCGCGCGCCGCCCGTGGTCCTCGCTCCCGCGGCCCGGGCACACCACAGCCGCGGCGCCGGCGGGGCTCGCCCCCTTTCGTCTTATACTGAACGCCCACACCGAACGGCCGAACACACGTTTTCAATATGGCCCGTCGTGATTACCGGTGCGCGGCAGCGCGCCAGTCGAAGCGAGTGCATCCAAGGGAGCGAGAACCATGACCATCAAAGGCAAGGCCTATATCGTAGGTGCGTACGAGCACCCGCTGCGCAAGGCGCCCGATAAATCAGTCGCGCAACTCCACGCCGAAGTGGCGAAAGGCGCGATCGAGGACGCGGGCCTGGGCAAGGACGACATCGACGGCTACTTCTGCGCCGGCGACGCGCCCGGCGCGAACGTCTGGAGCATGGCGAACTACATGAACCTGAAGCTTCGCCACGTCGACTCGACCGACATGGGCGGCTGCTCGTATCTCGTCCACGTGGCGCACGCCGCGCAGGCGATCGCCGCCGGCAAGTGCAATGTCGCGCTGGTCACGCTCGCGGGAAGGCCGAACTCTGAAGGAAGCTCGGGCACCCAGGTGCGTGACCGCGGCGTCAACCTTCCAGATGCGCCTTTCGAGATGCCGTACAGCCCGGTGACGGTGAATCTCTATGCGATGGTGGCGATGCGCCACATGTACGAATACGGCACGACGAGCGAGCAGCTCGCGTGGGTGAAAGTCGCCGCCTCGCATCACGCGCAATACAACCCGAACGCGATGCTGCGCGACGTGGTCACCGTCGAGCAGGTCGTCAATTCGCCGATGATCTCCGATCCCCTGCACCGCCTCGACTGCTGCGTCGTCAGCGACGGTGGCGGCGCAGTGATCGTCGCGAAGCCCGAGATCGCGCGTAGTCTCAAGCGTCCGCTCGTGAAGATCACCGGCGCAGGGGAAACGACCAAAGGCCAGATGGGCGGCAAAGTCGACCTTTCCTACTCGGGCGCGCGCTGGACCGGTCCGCTTGCGTTCGAGGAAGCAGGAGTCAAGCCTTCCGACATCAAGTACGCCTCGATCTACGACAGCTTCACGATCACGGTCATCATGCAGCTCGAAGACCTCGGCTTCTGCAAGAAAGGCGAAGGCGGCAAGTTCGTCTCCGACGGAAACCTCATCTCCGGCATCGGCAAGCTTCCGTTCAACACCGACGGCGGCGGTCTTTGCAACAACCACCCCGCCAATCGCGGCGGCATGACCAAAATCATCGAAGCAGTGCGCCAGCTTCGCGGCGAAGCGCACGCGAAAGTGCAGGTCCCGAGCTGCGATCTCGCGCTCGCGCACGGCACCGGCGGCGCGCTCGGGCACCGCCACGGCAGCGCCACACTGATCATGGAAAGGGAGTGAGAGCGATGGCAACCCAATACCAGGAACGCAAGATGCGCGACCCGGCGCTCAATCCGGGGGATCAGCCGTACTTCGACGCGGCGAAGGAAGGCAAGCTCATGCTCAAGAAGTGCAACGCATGCGGCGAGCACCATCACTATCCACGCGCGCTCTGCCCGTTCTGCTTCAGCGAGAAAGTCGAGTGGGTGCAGGCGAAAGGCACCGGCGAGATCTACACCTACAGCGTCACGCGCCGCGGGGGACCCACGCCCTACTGCATCGCCTACGTCACGCTCGACGAAGGCGTGAATATGATGACCAACATCGTCGACTGCGACCTGGACACGATCAAGGTCGGGCAGAAGGTGCAAGTCGCTTTCAAGCAGACCGAAGGCGGTTTCGCGATGCCCGTGTTCGTTCCCATGTGAGCACGTCTGACGTGAGCAGATGAAGGCTGCGTCAGCGGCCTTTTTCTTTTGCCGGCAGCCGTGTGTCGCCTGGAACACCGGACAAGCTGAAGCGGGTCTACCGTGCAGCAGCGCGTTTGGCGCGCGTGAGCAGTCCGCCACCGGCCATCATGAGCCCGCTCAGCCAGAACACCGGCGGCAACCCGAACGCGGTGGCGACAAGCCCGAACGAGGCGGGGCCGCTCACGCGCAGCACGTTGTTTACCGTCTGACGCAGCCCCAGGGTTTCGCCTGAGCGGCCCTCGGCCGAGCGGCTGAAGATCAGCATCGTGGTGATCGGCTGGCCGCAGCCCATCCCCAGCCCGAACATGAACGACAGGGCGCAAAGCGCCGCCACGTTCTCGAAGAACGGCACCAGCAGGAAACCGGCGGCGGCGAGATAGAACGAATGACCGAGCACGCGTTCCTCCCCCAGCCTGGCAATGAGGCGGGGCATCAGGAAACGCACGCAGAAAGCGGCTGCCGCAAAGTTCGCGAGCACACCGCCGATCGCCGATCCCGACAGACCGATGCCGTGGCCGTAGACCGGGATGTAGAACTGATACAGATCCTGGCCGAGCTGCACGAGACTGCTGGTGGCGAGGATGCGAAGCATGTCGCGGTCGCCGAGCGCCGAACGCAGGCCGCCAGCAGCGCCGCCCGGACCGCGACTACCTGTCGGCAGCAGATGACCCCGCAGTGTCACGAGTACGCTGACGATGACCGAAAGAAGTCCCAGATAAAGGCACGCGGCTGCGTGACCGGCATGATCGGCTGCGATGCCGGCGAGCAGCGGTCCGGAGAACGCGCTCGCCGCGCCGATCAGACTCGCGTTGCCGAAGTTGCGCGCACGCGCCTCGGGCGGGCTGAGCAATCCTACGATGTTTTGTAACAGCACGTTGTAGATCGCGAACGAGAAACCGAGGAGGGTCCCGGCGGCGTACATCGCGGCAACGTCGTGCACGAAGAACGGAATGGACATGGCGCAGATGCCGCATAGCGCGCCGGCCAGGATCAGCCAGCGCGAGCCGACGCGGTCGGCATAGCGGCCGACCGGCCACGATATCAGCAGCGGGAAAACGTAGAGGGTCGCGACGACCAGGCCGACCTTTGCGGGTGTAGCGCCCAAGTCCAGCGCGTACAGCGAAAGCGCGACGCGCGCGGAGCTGATGCTGCAGAAACCGAAAAGCATCAGCGCAAAGGTGAGACGGAGCGCTGCGCGATGTGTGGGGCCGGCGGTGCTCATGGATACGTATCCGTATAGCATGGCATCACTCGCCCCGCCACGTCCGCAGCGCATTGTGGACTCGCGTCGACATGCCGCCTGAACGTATCCCGCTCCGTGCGCGCCTTGGCGCCGCGATTCACGGGCATCAGATCGAATCATCAGAGCTGCCGTATCTGCGTTGACGCTCCGGGACGGAGCCTCTAATCTGATGCGCCACATCGTTGTCGCGCACTGCGCCGCGGCCGATACGAGGAACCATATGGACGAAGCCCGGTTGATTACCCCGTTGCTCAAAGCGCTGCACTTCGCAGCCGACAAGCACCGCGACCAGCGCCGCAAGGACGAAGATGCGTCGCCGTACATCAACCACCCGATAGAAGTCGCCGAGCTCCTCGCGCGCGTGGGCGGCGTGACCGATCTCGTCGCTCTGCAGGGGGCCATACTCCACGACACGATCGAAGACACCGATACTTCGCCCGAAGAGCTCGAACGCGAGTTCGGGCCGGACGTGCGCCGTGTGGTCGAGGAAGTTACCGACGACAAGAACCTCCCGAAACCTGAACGCAAGCGCCTGCAGATCGAGCACGCCGCGCACATCTCCCGCCCCGCCCGTCTCGTGAAGCTCGCCGACAAGATCTCCAACGTGCGCTCGGTGACGCTCACCCCTCCGGCCCGATGGCCGCTGTCGCGGCGGCAGGAGTACCTCGACTGGACCGAGCAGGTGGTCGGCCGCTTGCGAGGCACCAATTCGTCTCTCGAAAAGCTCTACGACGAATTGCTGGCCGAAGGCCGGCGCGTCCTGTCGGCGCTCGCCCCCGAAACGCCGGGATGAGACCGACAACTGCCATTTGCGAGAAACACGTCATGCATGAGTACTACCGGAGAAACCGCACGTGGATCTGATGCTCAAAGGAAAAGTGGCGATCGTCGGCGGCGCGAGCAAGGGCCTCGGACGCGCGTGTGCGCAGGCGCTCGCCGAGGAAGGCGTCGATGTCGCGATATGCAGCCGGTCACAGGCCGACATCGAAACGGCCGCGCAGGAAATCCGCCACTCGACGGGCGTGGGCGTTCTCGCTTTCGCGGGCGACCTCGACCAGCACGAAACCATCTGCAGTCTGGTTGCCGCGACTGTCGAGCGCTTCGGCCGGCTCGACGTCCTCGTGAACAACTCGGGCGGGCCGCCGCTCGCTGACGCCCGGGACGCGACTGAAGAACAGTGGGCCATCGCGGTACAGCGCTCGCTCCTTTTCTTCGCGCGCATGTCGCGCGAAGGGATTTCGCACCTGAAGCGCAGCGGCGGCGGCAGGATCATCAACATCCTCGCGAGCACGGTCTACCAGCCGATCCCGAAGCTCGCGCTCTCCGGCGCCACCCGCATGGGCGTGATCGCGTACGCAAAAAGCCTCGCGGACGAAGTCGGGCGCGACGGCATCCTCGTGAACAACGTGTGCCCCGGGTCCATCCTTTCCGAACGCATGCTGAGCAACGTGACGGCGCGCGCAAAAGCGCTCGGCGTGCCCATCGAAGAAGCGCTGAAGGAGCGCGCCGCGGAAACGGCGCTGGGGCGTATCGGGGAGCCTAAGGAGCTCGCGAGCCTCGTCGCGTTCCTCGCGTCGGCGAAATCGAGCTACATTACGGGCACCACGATGCGAGTCGACGGCGGCCTCGTGCGCTCGGTCATGTAGACTTGGCGCTTCATCCGGAGGCTTTATGGCAGATTCGACGACAACCAAATGGAAATTTCACGGCGTGCGCGTCGTGCA
>JAQGMV010000535.1 GCA_028292225.1 Betaproteobacteria bacterium | reverse complement strand
GGCTCTGCTCGATACCTCCAGTGATCGGGCGTTGCAGCAGGCGCTCATCAATCTGCGCGGCGCCATTGAAGCAAGCGGCGCACTCGTGACGCACGATCCTCTGCCCGTCGTGCCCGCAGACGAAATGCAACTGGTCCAGTTATTCCAGAACCTCGTCGGCAATGGCATCAAATACCGAAGCGCCGACGTTCCCCGGGTACACGTCTCGGCGGCCAAGGACGAAGGCAGCGGAAACTGGATATTTTCGGTTCAGGACCATGGACTGGGGATCGACTCCCAGTACTTCGAAAAGATTTTCGGCATGTTTCAGCGGCTGCACAAACGCGAGGAGTTCGAGGGCACCGGGATCGGGCTGGCCATCTGCAAGAAAATCGTAGAGCGTCACGGCGGCAGCCTCTCGGTCGAATCCACAGTCGGGCAGGGTTCCACTTTTCGGTTTTCACTGGCAGGCGCCTAGAAACGAAACATGGAAGCTATCGGAGAATCAAGAATGGCCCTGGAAGTTCTGCTCGTGGAAGACAACGCGGGCGACGTGCGGCTGACGCAGGAGGCATTTCGCGAGGCCAACATGTCCATCCGTTTCCACGTCGCGTGCGACGGCGTGGAAGCCATGGCGTTCCTGAGGCGGGAAGGGGCCCACAAAAACGCCCCTCGCCCCGATCTCGTCCTGCTGGATCTGAATCTGCCCAGAATGGATGGCCGCGAGGTGCTGGCTCGGATCAAGCAGGATGAAGATCTGAAAAGTATCCCTACCGTGATCCTGACCACCTCCGAGGCGGACGTGGACGTGGCGAAGAGCTATCAGCTTCAGGCGAACTGTTATCTCACCAAGCCCGTGCAGCTCGATGCGTTCGAAAGCCTGGTAAAGAGCATCAATGAATTCTGGCTGATAAAGGCAAAGTTGCCGCGGCGCAGGCAAGACGTGTGAGCCGCACACCGGTTACTCGGCTCCTCCTTGTCGAAGACAATCCGGGGGATGTCCGTCTGATCCGCGAGATGCTCGACGAGGCCGGCTCACGCAAGACCGAATTGATGCACGTTCCGTGCATGAAGGATGCCGAGAGGCATCTTGCGCAGCACACGATCGACATCATCCTGCTCGATCTGGGCTTGCCTGATGCGCAGGGCCTCGAAGCAGTACGCAGAGCGCACGCCGCCGCGCCTCGCGTCCCGCTGGTAATGCTCACGGTACTGGATGACGAGGCACTGGCGGCACAGGCCCTGCACGAAGGCGCGCAGGACTACCTGCTTAAAGGGCAGATCGATGCACGCGGACTCCAGCGCGCCCTGCGTTATGCCATCGACCGTAACGCTGGCGAGCAGGCGCTCCTGGAGAGCGAACGGCGGTTCAGCGACCTGCTGGCTAACGTAGCGCTGGTTTCCCTGATGCTCGACCGCGCCGCGCGAATAACCTATTGCAACGACCACCTCCTCCGGCTCACGGGCTGGCAGCGCGAGGAAGTCGTCGGCCGGGACTGGTTCGCGCTCTTTGCTGCCCCCCCACATCACAAGTCGAAGGAAATATTTTCGGCGTTGCTCGTCGATGACAAAAACGCACGGCATCACGAAAGTGAGATTCTCACCCGCGCCGGGGCGCGGCGGCTCATCCACTGGAATAACTCCTTACTGCGGTCGGCGTCCGGGGAGGTCATCGGCACGGCCAGCATCGGCGAGGATATTACCGAGCAGAAACGGGCGCAGCGCAAGATCAAGAACCTGAACCGGGTGCATGCCGTATTGAGCGGAATCAGCGCGCACGTCATCCGGGTTCACAATCGAGAAGAACTGTACCGCCAGGCCTGCCGTGTCGCCGTCGAGGATGGCCGCTTCCTGATGGCCTGGATCGGCATCGTGAACCCGGCGGCAGGTGTGCTCAACCCCGTGGCTTTCGCCGGCGACGTGCGGGACTTCTTCGAGTCGGTTCCAAGCGCCGTTACCGACTGCAAGCCGGGGTGCACCGGCCTTGCCGGCCGCGCGGTCCGCGAAAAGAAGCCGATGATTTCACACGACATCAGAATCGATTCGGAAGGCGTGGCGACGAAGGCGCTGACAGACCGGGGAATCAGTTCGTATGCCGTAATTCCGCTCGTCGTCAGCGGCGAGGCCGTCGGCGTACTCGCACTCTACGCGGGTGTAGCCACCGAGTTTTTCGACGATGAGGAAATGAAGCTGCTTGTGCAGCTGGCGGACAATATTTGTATCGGGCTGGAGCATATCGAGAAGTCCGAAAAACTCGACTATCTCGCCTATTACGACCCCCTGACGGGCCTCGCCAACCGCGCCCTGTTCCTGGATCGCGTAGGGCAGAAGCTCATAGCCGCCGGCGATCAGCAGCGCAAGGTAGCCATTTTTGCGATCGACATCGAGCGCTTCAAGACGGTCAACGACGCACTCGGACGAAAGGCCGGCGACGACCTCCTCAAGCAGATTGCCGAACGGCTCTGCAAGGCCGGGCATCTCGATACCCATTTCTCGGGAGTGGCCGGTGATCACTTCGCGGCGCTGCGCGATGGCTCCCGTCTCGCGCGTGTCGCCGCGGACCACTTCGCGGTGGTGTCCACCGAGGCGCAGAACGAAGAGCAGTTCGCTGAGCTGACCGAACGCAATCTGAAGCAATGCTTCGGTCCGCCTTTTCGAATCGGCGGCAGTGAAGTGAGAATCTCGGCAAAGATCGGAATCGCGGTGTTTCCCACCGACGGGGCCGACGCCGAATCCCTGTTGAGCAATGCGACGGCGGCGGTCAGGAAAGCGAAGGAAAGCGGAGAGCACTACGCGTTCTACGCGCAGGAAATGAACGAGCGGAGCACCGCGACGCTGACGCTCGAGAACAGACTGCGCCATGCCCTGGAGAGAGAGGAGTTCGTCCTCCATTACCAACCCAAGGTCGACCTTCGCTCCCGGCGCATCGTGGGCGTGGAAGCGCTCATCCGCTGGCAAAGCCCTGAGCTCGGCCTGGTGCCGCCGATGCGGTTCATCCCGCTGATGGAGGAAACGGGAATGATTCTGGAGATGGGCGCATGGGCATTATGCAAGGCGGCGGCAGATCATCTACGGTGGGTCGAAATGGGGCTGCCGGTTGCGCGCGTCGCGGTGAATGTGTCTGCAGTCCAGTTCCGCAGGAGGGATTTCATCACCACCGTCAGGGAAGCCGTCGGACGGGGTTCGCACCCGACCGCGCTCGATCTGGAGATCACCGAGAGCCTGATCATGGACGACATCGAAGACAACATCGAGAAGCTGAAAGAGGTGCGCGGGCTCGGCGTGACCATAGCGATCGATGACTTCGGAACCGGCTACTCCTCGCTCGCCTACCTCGCGAAGCTGCCGGTGGAAACCCTCAAGATAGACAGGTCGTTCGTAATCACCATGCTGCGTGACGCGGACACGATGACGCTGGTCCAGACGATCATTTCGCTGGCACACTCTCTCAGGCTGAAAGTCGTCGCCGAGGGCGTAGAGTCGGAGGATCAGGCCAAGATGCTTCGGCTGCTTCACTGCGACGAAATGCAGGGTTATCTCTTCAGCAAGCCCGTGGCATCCGATGCGCTGGCCTCCCTGCTGAGGGCTCACGCTGCAAAGCCTGTGTCGCATGCCGGGTTGCTGCAACAGAGCCAGGGCATATGAGCAGGAAGCCGATTACACGGCTCCTCCTTGTCGAAGACAATGCGGGGGATGCCCGCCTGATCCGCGAGATGCTCGACGAGCCCGGCTCACGCCAAATCGAATTGACGCACGTGCCGTGCATGCGTGATGCCGAGAGGCATCTTGCACAGCATGCGACCGACATCATCGTGCTCGATCTGGGATTGCCCGACGCACAAGGTCTCGAAGCGGTACAGCGGGGGCGCGCCGCCGCACCTCGCACCCCTCTGGT
This sequence comes from Betaproteobacteria bacterium, assembly GCA_028292225.1. GTDB lineage: Bacteria > Pseudomonadota > Gammaproteobacteria > Burkholderiales > SG8-41 > JAQGMV01. Next base: position 2,940 of record JAQGMV010000535.1, on the reverse strand, counting down.
GGTGCTGACCGGCCTGGATGATGAATCTCTGGCCGAGCTCGCCTTGCAGGCGGGCGCACAGGAGCATCTCATCAAGGATCAGATCGACGCGCGCGCGCTCCTGCGTGCGCTGCGCTACGCCGTAGAGCGCAAGACCATGGAAGAGGCGTTGCTCGCCGAGAAGGAGCGGGCGCAGGCCACTCTGAACTGCATCGGCGACGCGGTTGCGTGTACCGACAGTTCCGGAAATGTCAGCTTCCTCAATCTCGTCGCCGAGCGCCTCACCGGCTGGTCATGGCGGGAAGCCGCGGGACGGCCAATGGTCGAAGTGCTTCGAATCGTCAAGGGCGCCAGCCGCGAAGGCAGCTCGAGTCAGGTGGAAGGGGTGATCGGGGACGGCCCGGCACTTGCCTCGCCGTCGAACCATATTCTCGTTCGGCGCGACGGCGTCCAGATTCCTGTCGAGGACTCCGTCGCTCCCATCCACGACCGGGAGGGACTGACTGACGGAGCGGTAACGGTATTCCGCGACGTGAGCGCGGGTCGCGCGAAAGCGCTGCAAATGACGCATTCGGCCGAGCACGACTTTCTGACCGGCTTGCCCAACCGGATGCTCCTGAATGACCGGCTCAGGCACGCGATTGCCCTGGCGCCGCGTCACAGGAAACAGGTCGCGGTGCTGTTTCTCGATCTCGACGGCTTCAAACACATCAACGATTCCCTGGGACATGCGATCGGCGACAAGCTCCTGCAATCGATCGCCGGACGTCTGGTGGCCTGCGTACGCGGGGCGGACACCGTGTGCCGGCAGGGCGGCGATGAGTTCGTCGTGCTGCTTTCGGAGGTGGAGCGACCGGAGGACATCGCCGTGATGGCGAGAAGAATGCTGAAAGCAGTCGCGAAAGCTCATTTCATCGACCAGCACGATCTTCACGTGACCACGAGCATAGGCGCCAGCGTCTTTCCCGACGATGGCCTGGATGCGGAGACGCTGATGAAGAACGCGGACACCGCAATGTACCAGGCAAAGGAAAATGGGCGTGAGAGCTGCCAGTTTTTCAGGCCCGCCATGAATGCCCGCGCCGAGGAGCGGCAGTCCATGGAGGAGAGTCTGCGGCGCGCCCTCGAACGGCACGAATTCGAATTGCATTATCAGCCGAAGATCGATCTGCGAACAGGCGAGATCACAGGCGGCGAAGCACTGATACGCTGGACTCATCCGCTTCGGGGGCTGGTGGCTCCGTCACAATTCATTCCCGTCGCTGAAGATTCGGGACTCATTCTGCCCATCGGAGACTGGGTCTTGCGCGAAGCGTGCAGGCAGGCCCGGGCGTGGGTCGATGCAGGCCTGCGGCTGACCACCATTGCAGTGAACATTTCCGGAATGGAATTCCGGGCCGAGCGGTTTCTTGAAGGCGTATTTGCGATCCTGGAGGAGACACGCCTGGATCCGAGATGCCTGCAGCTGGAGCTCACCGAGAGTGTTCTTATGCGGCACGCCGCGTCCACCGAAGCTATCCTCGGGAAGCTGCGAGCGATCGGGGTTCAGGTAGCCGTCGATGACTTCGGCACAGGGTATTCCAGCTTGAGCGTTCTCAGCCAGTTTCCGATCGATGTGCTCAAGATCGATCAGTCTTTCGTCCGTCAGATCACCACGTCTCCGGACCGGACGACCATCGTCGCTGCGGTTATCGGCATGGGCCAAAACCTCAACTTGAGGGTAATCGCCGAAGGCGCGGAAACGGAGGAAGAGCTGGCTTTTCTCCAGGCACACCATTGCGACGAGGCGCAAGGACACTATTTCAGCCGGCCGGTGCCGCCCCGGGAGTTTGCGAGGATGCTCCGAAGCGGAATCTCGGAAAGACTCCTCCCGCTTCGCGGTCAGATTGGCGGAGCCCCCTTAGTGGAATTGCAACTCGATATCTGAAGTTCGGACATCCGATCACGCCCCGACCGCCGATGCGCTTTTTGCTCGGCACCGACGAGGCGCTGTATGCGGCCAAGGGAAGCGGCCGTAATCGTGTCGTCGTGAACCGCGTGCTCGCGTCCATTCCGGAGCCCGTCCAGGGCTGACTCGGAACCCCGTATTGGAACCGGTCGCGCGGCTCTCGCCAATTCCTCCGCATGCCAGGCCGGGATCCCGACGTCAGAGCGTCACGGCGGATGACTCGCCGGACCTTCGCCGAATTCGTCGCCGCGAATTTGGTATAGGATGACTCTGAGAGGATGCGCGGCTGCCGGCCGCATCGCACCGGTTGCACGGTAGCGGTGAGATCATGCCTCCCTTCAGTGGTGAAAAATAAGTGCGATCGTCGGACAAGGTCCTGGTTACCGGTGCCACCGGATTCGTTGGTTCAGCGGTAGCCATAGCATTGTGCAAGGGGGGCTACGATGTGCGTGCGCTCGTGCGGCCTTCCAGCCCGCGCGCGAACCTGGCCGGGCTGCACGCGCAGATCGTGGAAGGTGACATTCGTGACCCGGCCGCCGTTCGCCGCGCGATGATGGGCATCCGATTTGCGTTCCACGTTGCCGCTGACTACAGGTGGTGGGCGCGCTACCCCGAAGAAAACGTGCAGACCACTCTCGAAGGTACCCGTACAGTCATGCTGGCGGCACAATCCGCCGGTGTGGAGCGCATCGTCTACACGAGCAGCGTCGCCGCGCTCGCGCTCGGAAATGACGGCGAGGCCGCGGACGAGTCGACCGTGCTTCGCGAGCGCGACGCAATCGGGCCCTACAAACGCAGCAAGGTGTTTGCGCAGGCGCTCGTGGCAAAGATGATCGCCGAAGAGGGATTGCCGGCAGTGATCGTGAATCCGTCTACGCCGATCGGGCCGCGGGACATACGCCCTACGCCGACGGGACGGCTGGTTGTCGAAGCGGCGTCCGGGCGTGTGCCGGCTTTCGTCGACACCGGCCTCAACCTGGTTCATGTCGACGATGTCGCTGCCGGACACGTGG
>JAQGMV010000269.1 GCA_028292225.1 Betaproteobacteria bacterium | reverse complement strand
CGGTCGTCGTCCTGCCCCTGAAAACCGGCGGCAAAATCGCCGGAAACTTCACCCTGTATGCGACCGAGCCGAGCTTCTTCACGCACGACGAGGTGAAGCTCCTGATGGAGCTCGCGGCCGACGTGTCTTTCGCGCTCGAGTACATCGATACCGAGCAGAAGCTCTATTACCTGGCGTGGCACGATCCCGTAACGGGCATCGGCAACCGCACGCTTCTGCGCGACCGCCTCGAGCGCGCGATCCAGGGCGTGCGGCCCAGCGACCGCGGCATCGCGGTCCTGGTGTGGGACGTGAAACGCTTCAGGGGCATCAACGACACCTACGGGCGAGACGTCGGCGACACTCTGCTGCGCCGCATCGCCGCCCGGGTCAGCGCAGAGTGGACGGCGCTCGTCGAAAGCGCGCGCCTCTCGGCGGACTATTTCGGCGGCTTTATCGTCGACGTGCGTCCTTCCGACGTCGCCCACATGATCAAGCAGTCGGCCGCGTCGCTCGCGCAGCCTTTCATCATCGGCGACCACGAGTTGCGCGTCGACATCTCGGTCGGCATCGCTTTCCATCCGGCGGATGGCGCCGGCGCGGACAGCCTGCTCACCAATGCCGAAGCGGCGCTCAAGCAGGCGAAGCTGCGCGGCGAGCCGTTCCTGTTCTATGAGCCTGCGATGAACGCGCGCGTCGCCGAAAAGCTGACGCTCGAGAACAAGATGCGCCGGGCTCTCGAGAAAAACGAGTTCATGCTCCACTACCAACCCAAGATCCAGCTCCAGACCGGTCGCGTGCAAGGCGTCGAGGCGCTGATCCGCTGGAACGATCCGGAGCACGGTCTCGTAGACCCCGCGCGCTTCATTCCGCTGCTGGAGGAGACCGGACTCATCCTCGAGGTCGGGCAGTGGGCGCTCCAACGGGCGCTCGAGGACTGGCACTCGAGCACGCTCAGCGGCGCAGCGACGCCGCGGGTGGCGGTGAACGTGTCCGCAATCCAGTTGAGGCGCAGCGACTTCGTCGACAGGATCGCGCAGGCGCTCAGGCGCATGGGCGGCGCGGAGCACGGGCTCGATCTCGAGATCACCGAGACGACGCTGATGGAGAGCATCGGAGAGAACAGCCACAAACTGCGCGAGCTGCGGGAGATGGGCGTCCATTTCGCCATCGACGATTTCGGCACCGGATACTCGTCGCTGAGCTATCTTGCGAAGCTGCCCGTCGACTCGCTCAAAATCGACCGCGCGTTCATCACGACCATGACCGAGGAGGCGCAAAGCATGACGATCGTCTCCACGATCATCTCGCTTGCTCATGCGCTCAATCTGTCAGTCGTCGCCGAAGGGGTGGAAACGGAGCAGCAGCGCAATCTTCTGCGCGCGCTCGGCTGCGATGAGATCCAGGGGTACTTTTTCAACAAGCCGGTGGCGTGGCAGGCATGTCTGGAGTTCTGCGATGTCCCGCGCGAGCCGCTGTAGATCCGCGCGGGCGAGCAAAACCCTGGAAAGCAGCCGGTAATGTTCAGGGCCAGGTCGCGGTCGGTGCGCAGCCGGCTTTTGTTCGCCATGCTCGCCACTACGCTCGCCGCGCTCGTGGTCGCAGGCGGCGCGATGATGTACCAGGACGTGAGGCTGTACGAGCGCAACCTCCTCGAAGACGTCGCCACCCAGGCCGAGATCCTGCGCCGGTCGAGCGCGAATGCACTCGCCGCCGGTAATGCGACCCTCGCGCGGGAAAACCTCTCCCTGCTCAGGGCGAAGCCGACGGTAAGGGCAGCTGCGCTGTACGACGCGACAGGCGCGCTGCTCGCCACCTACGTGCGCGAGGAAGGCCGCGAAAATGCCGAGATTCCCCGGACCGCCGACGCCGAAAGCCTGCGCGCCCGCGGCGACTCGGCGATCCTCTTCAAACGCATCGTGCGCGACGGGACGACGCTCGGAACGCTGTACATCAAAGCCGAGTACGACCTCGCGACCCATGTGCGCAGCTATCTCGCAATCACGGGACTCATGCTGCTCGCCGCACTCACCGTCGCGGTGCTCCTCTCGACGTGGCTGCAAAGCACCGTCACGAGGCCGATACTCGCAATGCGCGACCTCGCGCAGGCGATCGTCGAAAAGCGCGATTTTTCCCTGCGCGCGCAAAAGACCACCAACGACGAGATCGGCTATCTCGCCGACGCGTTCAACGGCATGCTCGCGGAGATCGAGCAGCGCACCTCGGCGCTCGAGCACTCGAACACGAGCCTCGCGCAGCAGATCGCCGAGCGCAAGAGCGCCGAAGCGGCGCTGCGCCGGGCCGAAGAAGAGCTGCGCGAGCTCAACGCGGACCTCGAGCAGCGGGTGACGCACAGAACCGAGCAGCTCGCCGCCGCCAACAGGGACCTCGAAAGCTTCAGCTACTCGGTGTCGCATGACCTGCGCGCGCCGGTTCGCGCGATCGCAGGATTCGCGAAGCTGCTCGCCGAGCACCACGAGACGCAGCTCGACGAGGAGGCCAGGCGCAAGCTCGACATCGTGCGCAGCGAAGCCTCACGGATGGGAACCCTGATCGACGACCTGCTCGCGTTCTCGCGCCTGGGGCGCCAGTCGCTGCAGAAGCGCAACGTCGACATGGAAGAGCTCGTGCGGCTCAATTTCGCGACGCTCAGGACCCAGCAGCCCGAGCACACGCCGGAGCTGCGCCTGGGCACGCTGCCGCCTGCACTGGGCGACCGCAGCCTGCTCGCGCAGGTGTGGATCAACCTGCTTTCGAATGCGTTCAAGTTCTCAGGGAAGACACAAAAGCCGACAATCGAGGTGAGCTCGACCGGCGCCGGGCACGATCAGACCTATTTCGTCCGGGACAATGGCGCCGGGTTCGATTCGCGGTACGCTTCGAAGCTCTTTGGCGTGTTCCAGCGCCTGCATGACCCGGCGGACTTTCCCGGGACCGGGGTAGGCCTCGCGCTCGTGCACCGGATCATCACGCGCCACGGCGGCCGCGTCTGGGCTGAAAGCGAGCTCGGGAAAGGCGCCACATTTTATTTCACGCTGCCCAGGAGCCAGAGCGATGGAAGAGTTCGAGCAGATCGAGATCCTGCTGGTGGAAGACAGCCCGCTGGACGCGGAGCTCACGATGACGGCGCTGAAGAGCGGCAAGGTCGCGAACAACGTCACGTGGGTCAAAGACGGTGAGGAGGCGCTGGAATACCTTTTCCGTCACGGACGCTATGCCGGCCGCGCGGAAGGGCATCCTCGCCTGGTACTCCTCGATCTGAAAATGCCGAAGGTCAACGGCATCGAAGTGCTCAAGGCGATCAAGTCGAACGAGAGCACGCGGCGCATCCCGGTCGTGGTGATGACTTCGTCTCAGGAGGAAAGCGACGTGGCGAAGACCTACGACCTCGGCGTCAACAGCTACGTGGTGAAGCCGGTCGACTTCACCGCGTTTGCCGACGTCACGCGGCAGGCGGGCTTTTACTGGCTGGCGATCAACCGTAGCGTGCGGGGCTAGCTCGGCACGCTACGGCTGATCGCCGGCGAACGAACAG
>JAQGMV010000488.1 GCA_028292225.1 Betaproteobacteria bacterium | reverse complement strand
GCCGGACCGAAGGGTCCAGCTTTTTTTATCCCGCTTTCACTCCCGTCACCATCTCGCTTCCCCCCTCGCCCTTCCTCAACATCATCCTCGAAAGCACGAAGAGCGGAACGAGGCCTACGACCACGATCGTCAGCGCCGGCGTGGCGGCCTCGGCAAGGCGTTCGTCCGAAGCGAGGTTGTACGCCTGCACCGCAAGCGTATCGAAGTTGAAAGGCCGCATGACGAAGGTCGCCGGAAGCTCTTTCATCACGTCGACGAGCACGAGGAGCGCCGCCGAGAGCGCACTGCGCCACAGCAGCGGCGCGTGCACGTGCGCGAGCGTCGCGCCGGGGCCGTAGCCGAGCGAGCGCGCAGCGCTGTCCATACTCGGGGTGATCTTGGTGAGTCCCGCCTCGACGGCCTGCAGAGAGACTGCGAAGAAGCGCACGAGGTACGCATACACCAGCGCTGCGATGCTGCCGGTCAGGAGCAATCCGGGCGAGGCTCCGGTCAACGCCGTGATCCAGGATTCGAGGACGTGGTCGAGCCGCGTGACCGGGATCAGCACGCCCACCGCGATCACCGCGCCGGGCACCGCGTAACCCATACCCGCCACGCGGGTGGCGATTGCAACACCGCGGCTTCGGGTCGACCGGCCTGCGTACCCCACCAGCAGGGCGAGCGCGACGGCGAGCACCGCCGTCACCGCCGCGAGCGTGACCGTATTGAACGTAAGCTGGAAATAGCGCGCGCCGAATTGCGAATCGCCCGAGCTCACAGCGAGCTCCGTCAGGATCCCCACAGGCATCAGAAAACCAAGCACCAGCGGCGTCACGCAAAAAAGCACCGCAACCGCCGCTCGAAAGCCGGTGAGCCGATAGACGTTACGCAGCCGCTTGCGATGTGAAGTGTTGTGAAAGCTCGCCCGCGCGCGCGTCACGCGCTCGATGAACAGCACCAGAAAAACGAACCCGAGAAGGACTGCGGAAAGCTGCGCCGCCGCGACCGGATCGCCCATCGAGAACCACGCGCGGAAGATTCCGGTCGTGAAGGTCTGGACGCCGAAGTAGGACACCGTGCCGAAATCAGCCAGTGTCTCCATGAGCGCGAGCGCAGTGCCGGCGACGATGGCAGGCCTCGCGAGCGGCAAGGCGACGCGCAGGAAAGTGCCCCACGGGCCGTAGCCGCACACCCGGGCGACTTCGAGCATGCTGTCCGACTGCTCGAGAAAGGCCGACCTCGCGAGCAGGTAGACGTAGGGATAGAGCACCAGCGAAAGCATGACGACCGCGCCGCCGAGCGATCGCACATCCGGAAACCAGTATTCGCGCGGGCCCCACCCGGTCATCTCGCGCAGCCACGTCTGAACCGGACCGGCGAACTGGAGGAAATCGGTATACGCGTAAGCCATGACGTAGGCCGGCACCGCCATCGGCAGCAGCAGCGCCCACTCGAAAATCCTCCGTCCGGGAAAGCGGCACATCACGGTCAGCCACGCGGTCGAGACGCCGCCGACGATTACGCCGAAAGCGACCCCCGCCATCAGCACGAGCGAGTTGCGCACGTAGTCCGGGAGCACCGTCGCCGCGAGATGGCTCCACGTGTCGTTGGTCGGGGTCAAGACGTTGCTCAGCACGACGAGCACCGGCAGCGCGAGCAGACCGGCGACGGCCACGGCGAGCACCGCCAGCGGGGCCGGGGTGTTCAGCGCAGGCGCGCCGATCCGGGCGCGGAGCAGCGCGAGCGATCCCGAGGGGTTCATGACGGCTGTGGTCGACTCGTTTTTTCGATACCGGCGGGACGGGCTGCGCTTTGAAATGAGCGACCTCGCTCTGCGCCAAGCTATTGGAAGTGCATTGATTTTCATTTTAACAAGAATCATTTGCATTAAGCGACCGCTATAATCCCCTCATGTCCGCGTTACTAGAAGTTCGGGCCGTCAGCCAGGCGTACGACGGCCGCACAGTGCTGCAGGACCTCTCGTTCAGCCTGCCGGCGGGAATGATCGGCTGCCTGCTCGGACCGAGCGGCTGCGGCAAGACGACGGTGCTGCGATGCATCGCGGGATTCGAACCGCTGCGCGAAGGCGAGATCGTGCTGCATGGGGAAACCATGAGCCGCCCGGGCCGCACCGTTCCCGCGGAGCGCAGGCGGATCGGCATGGTGTTCCAGGATTACGCCCTGTTTCCCCACCTGACGGTCGAAAAGAACATCGCTTTCGGCCTGCGCGCGACGAGCCCGGACGAGCGCGAGACCCGCGTCGCCGAGCTCCTGGAGATCGTCCGGCTGAAACCGGTCGCGTCGCGCTACCCGCACGAGCTGTCCGGCGGTCAGCAGCAGCGTGTCGCCCTCGCCCGCGCCCTCGCGCCGCGGCCCGAGCTGCTGCTGCTCGACGAGCCTTTCTCCAACCTGGACGTCGAGATGCGCGAACGCCTGAGCGTGGAAGTCCGCGAGATCCTGAAGCAGCAGAAAACGACCGCGATCCTGGTCACACACGACCAGAACGAAGCCTTCAACATCGCCGACGAGATCGGCCTCATGGCCCACGGCCGTATCGAGCAGTGGGACACCCCGTATCGCCTGTACCACGAGCCTGCGACGCGCTTCGTCGCCGACTTCATCGGCCAGGGTGTTTTTCTTCCGGGGACGGTGCTCAGCGATCAGACGGTGGAAATGGAGCTCGGGGTCCTGCGCGGAAGGGTCATGCACAAGGTGCCGCACGGCACCCCGGTCGACGTGCTGCTGCGTCCTGACGACATCCTGCACGACGACGCGAGCCCGCTCCAGGCTCGCGTGCTGCACAAGGCGTTTCGCGGGGCCGAATTTCTCTACACCCTCGAGCTACCCGGCGGCGGTCGCGTGCTCTCACTCGTGCCCAGCCACCACAACCATGCCGTCGGAGAGACGATCGGCATCCGGCTCGAGATCGACCACGTCGTCGCCTTCCCGCGAAGCTGACTATCGGCGCGCCAGCGTGCGGAAGGCAGCCCTGATCTCGCTGGATAACTCGTTGACCGCCATGGCGTAATTCACCGAGCGGTTGTATCGCGTGATCACGTAGAAGTTGTTGAAGCCGAGCATCACGCGAGGGCCGCTTTCGGTTTCGACCGAGAAGACCATCGCTTCCATGTCGTCGTCCACCGCGCCCTGAACCGTGAAGCCCCGGCTCTTGAGCTCGGCCACCTTGATGTGCGGCTTTATACCCGCGGCGACGAGCGGCGCGACTTCCACCGCCCCCGGGTCGGCCGATGCGACCACCGGGGCTCCGGCTTTCCATCCGAAGCTGCG
>JAQGMV010000444.1 GCA_028292225.1 Betaproteobacteria bacterium | reverse complement strand
AGCCGGCCGTGCGCGCCACTCCGCCGGCACCGCATGCCGCGCCCGCGGCCGTGGCTCCGCCGCCGGCGGCTACACCTGCAGCGCCTGAGGCGCCAGCAGCGTCCGCCGCAGCGGCTCCGGCCGCAGCCCAACCTCCGCAGCCGCCTGATGTACTCCTCCAGGCATTCCTCGACGGCGCCGCGATGCCCGGACTGCGCATCCCCGGCGGTCTCACGCCGGAGCTCATGAACCTCATCGGACGGCTCATGCAGGAGTCGGTTCGGGGCACGCTCGACCTGCTGCTCGCCCGCGCGCTGACCAAGCGCGAAGTGCGCGCCCAATCGACCGTGATCGTTGCGCGCGAGAACAATCCGATGAAGTTCTCACCGACAGTGGAAGCCGCTTTCAACAACCTGCTCGCGCCGCACGGCCAGGGTTTCATGCCGCCCGCCGATGCGATGCGCGACGCCTACAACGACCTGCGCAGCCACCAGTTCGGTTTCATGGCCGGCATGCGCGCGGCGCTCGAAGGCGTGCTCGCGCGCTTCGATCCGGCGCACCTCGAAAGCAGGCTCACGAGGAAGAGCATGCTCGGCTCGCTCGTGCCCGCCAGCAGGCGAGCCAAGCTCTGGGAGCTGTACGAACACCTCTACCGCGACATCTCGAAGGAAGCGCAGGACGATTTCCAGACGCTCTTCGGAAAAGAATTTCTGCGCGCATACGAGGCGCAGATCGATAAACTGGAACAGGAAGACGCCGCGAACAAGCGGTAGGACAACGTATATGCAGTTGGAAATAGCAGTCCTGTCCCGGCCGGGCGGGCGTTCGAGCAACCAGGATGCATGCGGCTTCTGGTCGGGCCCGGGCGTGTGCTTCTGCGTCGTCGCGGACGGCGCGGGTGGGCACCGCGGGGGCGACGTCGCGTCCAAGCTCGTGGTGCAGGAAACCCTCGGCTGGTTTCGCGAGCGGCACGAGTGCAGCGGCCCGGCAATCGAAGCCGCGATGCGCAACGCGAACGAGAAAGTCGTCAGCATGCAGCAGAGCAACGACGACATCGGCGACATGCGCACGACCGCGGTCGTGCTCGCCATCGATTTCGACAGCGAGCTCGCCACATGGGGCCATCTCGGAGACTCGCGGCTTTACTGCTTCAGGCAGGACCGGATCGTGGTGCAGACGCGCGATCACAGTGTGGTGCAAAGCCTCGTCGAGGCGGGGTTGCTGGAGGAGAAGGATTTGCGAACCGCTCCCGACCGCAGCAAGCTGCTCGCGGCGCTCGGCGACCTGGACAGCTTCGAGCCGCGCGTAGCGAGCGAGCTTTTCCCGCTCCAGGACCACGACAAGTTCCTGCTGTGCACCGACGGGCTGTGGGAATACGTCGAAGAAAGCGAGTTGCAGGCGACGCTCGAGGCGGCCGGATCCGCTGAGGAGTGGTTGAGGCTGCTCGAAGGGCGCGTTCTCGCCCGCGGCCGCACAGGCCAGGACAACTACTCCGCGCTCGCGGTCTGGTGTAAATCGGAGTAGCTCAGCCCGAGGCCGTTGCGCATCGGGCTGTGCTCGTTGTTTACGCCCATCCCTGGAGCAGGGGAGGAGCGGCTTATTTCCCCCGGCGCTAGCCTCGTCGCGGATCGAGCCGCGGCGGCGGGGTGAAGCCCTGTTCCACCGCACGGTTCTCGAAGAACACCGCATCGCGGTCGAGCTTCAGATCCAGGTAGTGCTGATAGAGCTGGTAGCTTGCGGCGCCGTTGTTCAGGGACGAGGCGTGCAGCAGCCATTGCAGCATCCGGCGCTCGTCGCGCGGCACGCCGTTGGAGCCGGATTTGTACATCTGCGCCACGCGCAAAGCCGCGTCCTTGTCGCCGGCCAGCCCTCTGTCCTGCTCTTTCCTGAACTCCGCGTCGCCGACATCGCTCGCGGCGCTCACCTGGTTACGCTTTAACCGGTCATCGGGCGAAATGACATCGGTATCCGCGCCGCTTTCCACCCGCGGCGCAGCGCCCGCCGCTGCCGTGCCGTGCGCTGTTCCCAAGAGCAGACCGAGGCTCGTTGCTGCAATGACGAGGTGCTTCGCCAGAATCATGGTCATGTTCGAATGCACTCCAGGTTGAGACTTGCATCGCGCCTCCGCAGGTCACATGCAAGGTTTGTCCCCGCAGAAGTTGATCATGAGCGAAGGGCTCGTCGGGGACGATGACATGAGGACGTCGCCTTGCAGGCCGCTCTGGCGTGCATAGAAAACGCGGTACTGGGTCGACAGACAGACAGTCTGCGTCTGCTGCGCCTGGAGCGGCGAGGCGGGAGGTTTCGGTTTTTCCTCGGTGAGCTTGTAGCCGGCAAACCCGCCAGCTGCGGCGCCGGCGACAGTGGCCACGGTCCGGCCCGTGCCGCTTCCCACCTGGTGGCCCAGCACGCCGCCGACGACCGCGCCGGCGGCAGTGCCCAGCGCTTCCTTGCCGGTGACGAGTGGCGCGCCCTGCGGCTGCGGCGCGGGCGCAGGGGCTTGCGCCACGGGCGCGATCCCCGGGGGGCACGTCTGCTGGACCTGGATGGGCTCGGTGCGCGTGATGCGCACTTCCTCGAATTCCGCTGCGGCCGTCGCGGCTAGCGCGCACCCGGCGGCAACAGCCGCGGCGGGCGCGCAGGAACGCATGAACCTGAACATGAGGCCTCCTGTGGAGAGCGGATTACTGCCGGAGGGAGAGGCGTGAGATTGGGTCATAGTGCCAATGCCGGGCAGAGCGCCGCTGCTATTATGGCACCGCTGTCGCGCCGCCGGGTAAGCGCACGGAGCACCGCCGGCGCCGTCGCGCCAACAACCGTCCGTCGGGCCGATTGACCGAACGGCCGATTGACCGCCAGTGGCGTCTTGTGTAGAAAGAATCCTCTGCAAGTGTTTGTTTTGTCCTCGGAAGGAGCCCAGTATGAAAAGCACCTACAAGGCGGTATTGGGAGCCTTGCTCGCAGCATACTGCCTGGGCGCGTTAGCCGCTGATCGCGAAACCCTGTCGATCGGGCGCAGCACGGCCGACGCAAAAAAACTCGAGAGCTTCCTGTTTCCGGAAGCGCAATGCGAGAACGTGACGTACCAGTGCATGGCGGTGCGTCCCACGAGCGAACGCTCGATCGGCATGGACGTGAAGTTCCAGACCGGTTCGGCGGACCTCACACCGGAAGCGAAAGCGCAGCTTGAGAACCTCGGCAAGGTGCTCGCGTCACGCAAAGGCAAGCTCGCGCCCGGCGAGATCGTGATCGAAGGCCATGCAGACGCTCGCGGCTCCGCGGAGCTCAACAAGAAGCTTTCCGAGCAGCGTGCGAATTCCGTCGTGAAGCACCTGGTGAGCGGGTACGGCGTGGAAGCCGCCACGCTGAAACCGCTGGGGATGGGTAAGGAACATCTGAAGGATCCTTCGCGCCCGGACGCGCCGGTCAACCGCCGGGTCGAACTGGTCCGCAAACCAAACTAGTCGAACTGAGGGCACCCCATGAACCTACGTCAAACTGTATTGTTTGCATCCGTCCTGGCAGCATCGAGCGTGTGTTTTGCCGCCGGCAGCGAGCGCGAGACGCTCTCGGTCGGTCAGGCCTCACCGTCCGTGGACCAGGTCGCGACATTCCTTTTCCCTGAAGCGGAGTGCGAGAGCACGAAGTACCAGTGCATGGCCGTGCGCCCCAGCAGCGAGCGCTCGATCGGCATGGACATCCGCTTCCAGACCGGTTCGTCGGAGCTCACACCAGAAGCTCGCGCGCAACTCGAGAATCTCGGAAAAGTGCTCGCGTCGCGCAACGGCAAGCTCGCACCCGGCGAGATCGTGATCGAAGGCCACACCGATGCGCGCGGCTCCGACGAGCTCAACCGCAAGCTGTCGGCGCAGCGGGCGCAGTCGGTCGTGAAGCACCTCGTCGCGGTGCATGGGGTCGATGCCAAAGCGCTCAAGCCGCTCGGCAAGGGCAAGGAAGACCTCAAGGACGCGAGCCATCCCGACAGCCAGCTCAACCGCCGCGTCGAACTGGTGCGCACCGCCACCAAGTAATCCACACGAGTAACCACCGCACCTGCGGCTGCCGATCCGTCGGCAGCCGCTACCCGCGGATGTTGCTCAGGCGCGCCGGCGGCGTGAAGCCCTGTTCCCTGGCGATATTTTCGTAACGAACCGCGTCGCGGTCCATTCCCCGGGTGTTGTAGTAGTTGTATAGCTTGTAGCTCGCGATGCCGTTCTTGAGCTCGGAGGCGTGGCGCAGCCACTGCACCATTCTTCGCTCGTCCGCCGGAACGCCGTTCGTTCCGAGCTCGAACATCTGCGCCACACGGAACGCGGCGTCCTTGTCGCCGTCGAGCGCTTTCGCCTGGTCGGTCTTGAATTCGTTGTCGCCGATCCGCGTGTCGATCTGCACCCGGTTGCGCTGGGTCGCGGCCTCCGACACCACGGCACGCTCGAGCTGCACTTGCGCCGCTTGCGCGAAGCGGCTCTTCGGGAAGGTCTCGATGAACTCCTTCAGCAGCTTCAGGCGCTCGGCCGGAACGACCGTCTGATCGATTCTCGCCCAGGATTTTTCTTCCGCGTCGTCCACCGGCGCCGGGAGCTTCTCCAGCACGAGGCTCATGCGCAGGCGCAGGTTCGCCGCGACTTCCGGGTCTTGCGCGTGCGTGCGCAGAAACGTGTCCTCGCTCGACTCCATCTGACGCTTCACCCGGAATTTGACCGCGTCCAGAAAGTCCTTCACCGAGATTGCCGGATTGGCCTTTAGCAGCTCGTCGACGAGGATGGCGGTATATATGCTGTTTTCATCGGGCGAGCGCGGCGCGATTGCGAAGCGGCCCGGCGCCGTCGAAAACGTGATGATCGTGCCTCGCGGCGGATTGACCTGATTGAAGCTTCCCGACTGGTCTTTGGGGTTCTTGGTAGGGTCGTTCCTGCACGCGTCGAAGATGAGCGCAGCGGTTCCATCGTTCGGAAGCGACGCCTGCGCGATGATCTCCTTGTCGATGTTGATCGAGCCGCGGGCGATTCCGTCCGCGCGCTGGTCGAGGCTCACATCCGACGGCACCATGTAGTTCTCGCCCTGGAACTGCACGCCATGGCCGGTGTAATAGAGGATCGCCAGCGGTGGGGCGCCTTCCGCGGCTCGCGCGGCGGCGAAAAAATCGCGCACCATGGATCGCATCGCCTGGGCGCCCTGGTCGACTTCGCGCCTGACTTCGAACCCCAGCCCCGCCAGTGCCGCGCCGACATCGGTCGCGTTCTTGCGCGAGCTCGGTATCGACTGGCGCTCGGGCGTGTACGCAGTGTTTCCGAAGACGAGCGCATGCCGCTTTCCCACGGTCTGGAGGGATGGCGCCTGGGCGAGAGCCTCTAACCCGCGGCCTTGCAGCGAAGCCGCCCCGGCGAGCCCGGCCAGCCGCGCCAGGACCTCACGCCGATTCACGGCTGCCCCGCCGGCCGCAGACGACGCCGGTCACGCGTCATCCGCGCAACAGGCACTGGCGCTTTTTCGGGCATGGGGGAGCGTCTTCGTTGTAACTGGCTGACCCGGAGGTTATCATGAGAAAAATCGCACAAAAACATCCACATTCAGGGACAAGCATGAGTCGAGCCGGGGCAACACCCGTCGGTCAGCAGAGTCGTTTTGCGCTATCTATAACGGCTGCGATCGCGCTCTCTGCAGTGAGTCTCATCTGCCATGCCCAGCAACAACCTCCCACCGCGGGGGACGCATTGCGCGAGGTCCAGGAGCGTCCCAAAACGCCCCTGCCTTCAGGCGCCCCTAGCCTCGAGGTCCAGGACAAGCGACGCGCGGTCAAGCCGGTCCAGGGGCTCAACACCGACGTGAAGGCTTTTCGCTTCACCGGCCTCACCGTGGTTCGTGAGGATGAGCTGCGCGCGCAGCTGCAGAGCTTCATCGGCCCCGCAAAAACCTTCGATGACCTGCAGGCCGCCGTGGATGCCGTCTCGGAGTATCTGCAGCGCCGCGGCTACATCGTCGCGCAGGCTTATCTCCCCGAGCAGAAGATCGAGAACGGCATCGTCGAGATCGCGGTGCTCGAGGGGCGTCTCGGACAGGTGCGTGTGGACATGGAGCCCGACGTTCCCGTGTCGCGCTCGATGATCGAGGGTCTGTTGTCGCCGCTGACGCCCGGCACGATCCTGCACCGCGACGTGGTCGAGCGCTCATTGTTTCTGGTGTCGGATCTGCGCGGGCTCAATGTGCGCTCGATCGTGGAACCCGGAAGCACACCGGGGACGTCCGACCTCGTTCTGAAGATCACCGCAGGCCGGCGCGTCGACGGGACGGTGGAGTTCGACAACAACACCTCGCGTTTCACAGGCGATTACCGCCTCGGCGGCAGCGTCAACTTCAACAGCCCTTTCCGCCGCGGCGATCTGCTTTCATTCCGCGGGCTGCTCGGCATACCCGGCGGGGGCGCCGACCTCGACTTCGGCAGGGTGTCGTATCTGACCCCGATAGGCAACTACGGCACCAAGATCGGCGTCGCGTATCTGCGGCTCAATTACCACCTGGGCACTAGCCTTTTCGACCGGCTCGATCAAAGCGGCAGATCGGAGGTGGCTTCGATATTCGGGCTGCACCCGATCGTTCGCACGCGCAACTTCAATCTGTTCGGCCAGGCGAGCTTCGATGCGCGTGAGTTCGTGGACACGCGCGGGGCCGTCGGGCTCAAGTCCGAGCGCAAGACCAAGGTCGGGGGCCTGTCCGTCGTGGGAGACTCGCGCGACGCGTACTTACGCGGCGGCATCAACAACTTCTCAGTTGCGTATACCGCGGGCGACCTCGAGATTCGGACCCCCGCGGACCTTGCGGCCGATCAGGCCACCGGAACCGGCCGCCGCACCGAAGGCGGTTACCAGCGGATCAACTTCTCGGCGAGCCGCCTGAATACGCTGGTCGCATCGACCGTCGCCTTCGTGTCGTATTCGTATCAGTATGCGTCGAAGAATCTCGATGCGAGCGAGAAGATAGGCCTCGGCGGACCGAACGCAGTGCGGGCCTACGCGGTAGGCGAAGCCACTTCGGACGAAGCACATCTCGTGAATGCCGAGGTCAGGACGACTCTCCCGCAACCATCGTTCATGCCCGGTAACCTCGTCGGACTGGCGTTCTTCGACTGGGCCCGGGGCCGCTTGAACAAGGACCCGCTGGCTCTCGAAGCTGCGAACAACATCCGGGTGCTGCGCGGCGTCGGCGTCGGGCTGACCTGGAGTAAGCAGGACGATTTTCTCCTGCGCGGCACCCTCGCCTGGCGTCTGTCAGGTGCGCCGCTGTCTGACCCGCAGGAAAAGAAACCCCGCGTCTTCTTCCAGTTGCAGAAGAATCTATAGTTCACACGCGGTCGTAACACGTCGCACGAACCCGCTGGCATCCGGCAGATGTTGAAGCACTACTGTCGCTGTTGAACGCGACGCTGAGGGCACCATGACTCGCACACGTAACCGCAAGTCCGCTTCTGTCACCAACGATACGTTGCACGCAGCGCGAGTTGCCTCGCTACCAGCACATAAACCGGTTGCGTCAGCCGTTGCGCTCGCTGTGCTGTCGATCAGCGGCGGGGGTATCGCCAGAGCGGCCGACGTTCTGCCCACCGGCGGATCCGTCACTGCGGGTTCCGCGACGATCACGCAGACCAATCCTTCGACCCTGCAGATCAACCAGGCCACCCAGCGGGCGGCGCTCGACTGGCAGACTTTCAGCATCGGCTCGGGCAACACGGTCATCTTCCAGCAGCCGTCGTCGAGCTCGGTGGCGCTCAATCGTGTCGTCGGCGGCAGCCGCTCGGAGATCTTCGGCTCGCTCCAGGCCAATGGCCAGGTGTTCCTGCT
>JAQGMV010000424.1 GCA_028292225.1 Betaproteobacteria bacterium | reverse complement strand
GTCGAGAGCGAGACAGAGAATGCGGTCCACGGTGACGGCAACGAAACCCAAGCCGAGGGTGACGCGATCTACGAAGCCCACTACGCCAAGATGCAGGAAGCTGTTTCTTCCTACCTGCTGGCGCTGCATCACCAACCCGCCGCCGCTCAGGCTGGTTTTGTCTATGTGCTGGCCGACCAACTTTTCCATACCTACGGCGGCGGCGGCACCTTCGCTACGACAGCGCACGAAGGTGCGGAATTTCACACCAACCCGCCGCTTACCAACACCGAGCGAACCAACATCTCCGAGTGGACCAACCTCGACGCTCCGGGCGCCCACAACGGCAAAGCACTGTGGCCGCGCGAGCGCGCCGCACTGGCTCGAAAGTGGCGCGCTGCGTTGAAGCGGGTGAATGCAGGCGACGCCGCCGTCAAGCGTTCCAATGTCGGGACGGCCGCACGCCGCGCGACGAAATCGCCCATCGGCCAAGGAGCGACGCAATGAAGATCGACACGACGACCAAGCAACACGGCGCAGCGTCCGCGCTCGCGCTGGTGCTAGCGATATGCGAGAAGCCCACCCTTCCCGAGGATAAGGACGGGCAGGGCCTCGCGCACCGCGATGCCCTGCTTCACTCCTATCTGCGCGCCTTCCAGATTGCCTCGCCGGGAGCGCAACGCGGCTTTCTCTTCGTGCTCGGGGACTTCGTGGCAAGTGCCGCGGCTGGTGCCGTCCCGAGCAAGCCCGAAGAGTTCTACTCGAAGCGGGTCTACACCTTCGGGATTGCACCGACGCCAAGAGAGCGCGAGGCCCACGCGCAAGCGTGGCTGGCAAAGACCGCACGGCCCCCAACGAACCGCCGGCCGCGCTCGAGGGCGTTTGCAGGGTCACAAGCGCCGAGTACACAACCGAAGGCGCGGAGACCTCGGGCATCCCTGCCTGAGCGGCTCCAGGCGTAGGGGACGACCACGAACGAGCCCCTGCTCACGGCACGCCAGGCTGAAGGGCTTGGCGTGCTGGTCTATTGGGTGGTTAAGAAAGGCGAGGAAGAAAAGGCGCCGCTAAGGCTTTTCTTTCCATATCTTAAGAGCCTCTTTAAACAAGCCGAACCACATTGACATGTAGTCCTTCTCATCTTTTTTGGGGGCGTATTGGAAGAGATGGCGAATGAGCGCGACAGCGAGCAGCGTCGGCACAGTAGCAAGGATTGCTGTGATGCCGATTCGCTCCGCTTGGTCATCTGCCGTGTAGAGGAACACGTAAGTGACCAGCGCTATGTACAGTAGAACTATAAGGCAAAGAGCTAAATTGAAAAAACCGCGCTTGAACTTATTGGAATCTCGCGCTGTTTGGAGTTCTTCGTCAGCAAACGCTTGTTGGCTTGGCGGGATAGTCCCCGCGGACAGGTCGCCTTCGGACATCCTACGAAATCAAGCCAAGGTTGCGGAGCCGATATCCCATTGCAACCTCAGACACATCAGCGGATTTCGCGAGCTTGCTTATCGCCGTGACGCCTTGCTTGAACACGAAGTACTTGATGAGTTGCTCGGGCATAAGGATCTCCGCCGCAAACCTGTTGGCGGCGACTTCGATCGGGTCCAGATTCTGCGAAGAAAAATTGTCAGGACCATCGCGGTAGCTGTCGGGGTGGCCGAGCACGAAATGCCCAAGTTCGTGAGCGATGGTAAACCTTTGACGTACGAGAGCTTCGGTCGAACTTACCCGTATCGTCGGCTTTCCATTCAGATATTCGAACGACCCGCTGAAGCCTTCGAGCGGCTCCAGGATCAAGTGGGCCCCCGCTTGCTTTGCGATGCTACCGACGTTTACAGGGAGGGTGAGGTCCCAATACTTCTGCAAGACCTCTTTGGCCTTCGCGCTAGGCGTGGTCATGTTGCCTCCTCACATGAGGACTACAAACGCCCTATTGTACCATCTTTGACTTGCTGTCAAGGCATGCCTAGCCAGCCCCTTCAGGATCGCGTCGGTACGGTCGCTCATTCCCGCACCGTTTCCTTGAGCAGCTCCGAGACCGCTTCCCGAGCCACGATATCGCGCGTCAGTGCGCTCTCCGGCAGGATCCGCAGCGCCTCTTCGAAGATCGCGACCAGCTCGTCACGCTCGAAGACCTGGCCGTCGCGAAGCACTTTGATGATTCCGGCTACCAGCGCGAGCGCAGCCTGGCCATTGGCGTCCTGGGTGAAGTTGGCGAATAGCATGGCGGCTCCTCCGATCCATTGCGGTGCGGAGACATGGTAGCAGCAAGCGCGGGGCACCCTCGTGAGGCGCTCGGCTCAGCCATGAACGAGCCGGACACCAATGACCCGGGGCTGCACGTGCCGGCGCACCTGCCGCTCACGATGGAGCAGGCGGCCGACCAGCTCTTTCACATGCACTACAAGGCGTTGCGCAACATACTGAAGTCGCTCATCGCCGAAGGTTGCCCTGTCGTCAAAGAGGGGCGTCGATATCTCTTCTACCCGGCACACGTTGAAGCCTGGCGCGTCGCGAAGTATCCTGCGAACGCAAGACGGGCGCTGCGTCTGGGAGGCTTTAACCCATGTTCAGACGACGCGGCAAAGACGGTAAGGCAAACGGCTGCTGGTATTTCCACCACCCGGTAACGGGCCGGAAGATCAGCAGCGGGACCAAGGACAAGGAGCTTGCTAAGCAGAAGCTCCGAGCCCTGGAGCAGGAAAAGTTCGATCGCGAGACCGGCAAACACATCGACCTGTGGGAGGTGGCCGCCGGGCGCTGGATGGAGCTGCATGCGCACCTCGCGAATTACCGGAGCCAGCAGAACTATCACGACTTCTGGCTTCCCCACCTGGCCGGCATGCGGCTGGACCGGATCGACGAGGAGCTCGTGCACGACATCATCATGAGCGAGCGCGGCGGGCGACTGGCGGTGAACCTGAAGGAGCGATGCTCGGCGAACTCGACGGCGAATCTTTACGTCTGGTTCGTGGCGAAAATCATCCGCTCAGGGAAGGTCGCGCCGCCGAAGTTTCACAAGTACCCGGCGTCGAAGAAGAGCAAGCCGTGGCTCCGGCCGGAAGAATGGCCGCCGCTCGAACGGGCGCTTCCGCACGACCTGCGGCGCGTGGTGACTTTCGCGCTCGCCACGGGGCTACGGATCAGCAACGTGATCGGCTTCAGATGGGAGTGGCTGCATACCGAGGACAGCAGGGCATACTTGCCGGTCGAGGTCACGAAGACGGATGAGGACTACGGGATCCCGCTCAACAGGACGGCGCGCAACATGATTGCTGAATGTCGTCAGCAGGTCGTACGTCACCCGGAGCGCGTCTTCACGTCGAAGGGGCAACCGTGGGCTTACACCGATCTCGTGTACGAGCTCAAACGGGCCTGTAGGCGTGCTGGTGCGCCGATCGTGACGCCGCATGGCCTGCGGCATACCTTTGCGTCCTGGCTGTCGATGGAGGGCGTCTCAGACACGATACGGCGGCGCCTGGGGTGCTGGCAGCTCGGTGGCGGTGCGGATGCGAAGTACCTGCACTTCGATGTCGAGAAGCTCAGGCGCTTTGCTGAGACGATCGATCCGCTGTTGTGTCCCACATCTGTCTCAGGGAGAGCGGAAAACGCTTTGAAATCAGGGTAGTCCGGGTTATCTCACAATTCGAGGCCGACTACTGTATATAACGTCAGTATACGTAATAACGCCGCCCGTGGGCCTTCCGATGACCGGTAGGCCTTAAGTCTTAGCACCCGGCGGCACCTTGCCGAGCATCCCGATGAGCACCTCGAGGGCGTGCACCACCGACTGGCGGCGCACCGCTTCGCGGTCTCCGGGAAAGTGGCGGGTCTCGACCCGGGCCGCCTCGCCCCTGAAACCCCATCCGAGGCACACCGTGCCGACAGGCTTCTGCGGCGTACCGCCGCCGGGCCCGGCTATTCCGCTCACCGCCACGGCCGCGTCGGCGTGACTCGCCGCGAGCGCACCCGCCACCATCTCCCGGACGACAGGCTCGGAGACCGCGCCGTGCTGCCCGAGGGTGTCCTCGCGCACGCCGAGCATCTCGCGCTTGGAAATATCGGTGTAGGTGACGAAGCCGCGCTCGAACCAAGCGGAACTGCCCGGAATCATGGTCATCGCTTCCGCGATCCACCCGCCGGTGCACGATTCGGCAGTCGCCAGTATCCATCCGCGCTGCCTGAGGGCGAGGCCCGCCCGCTCGGCAAGCTCGTACAGGATCGGATCGGACATGGATTCAAGCCGCAGCGGGTGAGGGTTCAGTTCACAACCGCCCGCGCGAACGCGAGCACGAGCAGGGTGTAGAACGCGGCCGCGAGGTCGTCGATCATGACTCCGAGACCGCCTTTGAACGTGCGTTCATAGTATCGGATGGGCTGCGGCTTCGCGATGTCGAAGAAGCGGAACAGGAGAAACGCGAAGGCCTGCCAGTAACTGTAAACCGGTGTGAAGAACAGTACAAGCAGAAACGCGACGGTTTCGTCCCACACCATGGAGCCGTGATCTGCCGCGCCGAGCGCGCGTCCCGTCACGCTGCACGCCCAGATACCGAGCGCGAAAAGGAGCCCGACGCCCGCCAGGTACAGCACCGGGTCGATCCTGGGTGCCACGAGCCAGAAGATCGGCAGCGCGAGCAGCGTGCCGAAGGTGCCCGGTGCGAACGGGATCAGGCCGATGCCGCCGCTCAGCGCGATGAAATGCGCGGGATGGCTCAGTACGAAGCGCGCGTCGGGCGTGCGCACGTGCTCAGCGGAAATGATCGTACCCCCGCGCTTTCACCTTCAGGGCTCTGCCCACCGAGTCGAGCACAGTCACCGGCGCGGGGCTGCGCGCCTTGCGCTCGATCCGCCCGATCATCGTCACCCGGACGCGCGATCGCGCCGCGGCCGCCATCACCGCCGCCCGCCTTCGAGGCGAGGCCGTGAAACAGAGCTCGTAGTCGTCGCCTCCGGAAAGGAGCCCGCGCGCGCCGCTGTCGGTCTGCGCGTGCGCGCGCACCAGAGGTATCGCGGGAATCGCTTCCCACTCGATCGTCGCGGAGACGCCGGAACGCTCGCAGATGTGTCCCAGATCGGCGAGGAGCCCGTCGGAGACATCGATTGCGCTGTGCGCGATGCCCCGCAGCGCAAGACCGAGCGCGACTCGCGGCGTCGGCGCGTGCAGCCGCTCTTCCAGCGTGCGGCGGTCGTCCCTGGAAAGACCCCGCCAGCCCCTGCCCCCGATCATCTCGAGCGCCATCGCCGCTTCGCCGAGGTAACCCGAAACCCAGATGTCGTCGCCGGCCTTCGCGCCGTCGCGGCGCAGCGCTTTGCCCGGAGGCACTTCGCCCATGATCTGCACCGAGAGCGTGAGCGGTCCGCGCGTGGTGTCACCGCCGATGAGCGCGACGGAGTAGCGCCTCGCGAGCGCCATGAAACCTCGCGAAAACCCGCCGAGCCAGGCTTCGTCGACTTTCGGGAGTGCAATTGCGAGCGTCGCCCAGCGCGGCCGCGCGCCCATCGCCGCCATGTCCGAGAGATTCACCGCGAGCGTTTTGTGGCCGAGCAGCGCCGGGTCCGCTCCTTTGAGGAAATGCCGTCCTTCGACCAGCATGTCCGCCGACACTGCGAGCTCGGCGCCGCGGCCGACGCGCACGAGCGCCGCATCGTCGCCGACGCCGAGCGTCACTCCGCGCGCGCCATGCGTGAAGTAGCGGCGGATCAGATCGAATTCGGAGAGGGCCATTGCTCGCGAGCGCCGACTCCTGTTTCAGGAGCCTTGCTCGTCCTTGTGCAAAGGATCTGCCGGCGGCGACACCCCGTCCTGCAACTGCCTCAGGAACTTGTGGATGCGCCGCGCCATGTAGTAATTGAGGCCGGCGAACCCGAGAAAAACAAACATGACGGCGATGAGCGTGCCGCCTCCGGCCTGCGAGCCGCCTGCGGTGGCGACCCAGAACGACATGAGCAGATTCACGCCGGCTGCGAAGTAAAACATCAGCATGCGCTTGCGAAGTTGCCGGGGATCGATAACGCGGGGAGGCATCGCCATGGTCAAGCTCCTTCAGCCGCCGCGCTCGGCGCGAAGCTCGACTTCGCGCAAGCGGGGGGCAAGTTTGTCGAGCACGCCGTTCACGTATTTGTGGCCGTCGGTGCCGCCGAACGATTTGGCGAGCTCGACGGCCTCGTTGATCACGACGCGATACGGCACTTCGAGCTCACGCATGAGCTCGTATCCACCGAGCAGCAGGATGCCGCGCTCGATCGGCGAGAGCTCGCTCGGCGCACGGTCGAGGAAAGGCGTCATCTGGGACTCGAGCTCAGTCGCATTGTCGATCGCGCCGTTGAGGAGGGTGCGGAAGTACGGCACGTCGCACTTCGAGAATTCTTCCGATTCGGAGAGCTCGGTCGCGATCAGCACCGGATCCTTGCCCGTGAGCTGCCACTGATAAAGGCCCTGCACCGCGAACTCGCGGGAGCGCCGGCGCGTGCTCTTGCGCGGCGCGTCGCGCCGCTTGTGTGTGGTTTTGTTTTCTGACACTTAATCGTCAATCTGCTTCAACAGGTTCGCCATCTCGATGGCCGCGAGCGCACAGTCGGCGCCTTTTTCCATCATGCGTGCGAGAGCCTGATCGTCATTTTCAGTGGTAAGGATGCCGTTGGCGATCGGCACGCCGGTCTCGAGCTGCACCGAGCTGATTCCGCTCGAGGACTCGTTGGACACGATCTCGAAATGGTAGGTCTCGCCGCGGATCACGGCGCCGAGCGCGATCAGCGCGTCGTAGCGGCCGCTTTGCGCGAGCTTCTGCAGCACCAGCGGCGCTTCCAGCGCACCGGGAACGGTGACGATGAGCACGCGATCGGCGGCGACGCCGTGCTTGAACAGCGCCGCGGTGCAGCTCGAGAGCAGCCCTTCGCCGATCTGCGTGTTGAAGCGGCTCATCACGATGCCGATCCTCAGATCGTCACCGCGGTGGCTGGTCTCGAGC
This sequence comes from Betaproteobacteria bacterium, assembly GCA_028292225.1. GTDB lineage: Bacteria > Pseudomonadota > Gammaproteobacteria > Burkholderiales > SG8-41 > JAQGMV01. The sequence goes on along the minus strand of JAQGMV010000424.1, from coordinate 641 downwards.
TCTTTTATGTTGTCGTAACGGGGCATGTTTTAATTTCGTAAACGGTGAACGGTAAACGGCGAACCGCTACGGGCGTACGTTAATGAAAAGCATCGGGACTCGACGTGGATACGGTTTACGGTTTACCGTTTACCGCTCACCGTTGACGTCCGTAGGCTGCAAATATCCCACGACCTCCAGATCGAACCCCGCCATGCTCGGCATGCGCCGCGGCAGCGCGAGCAGGCGCATTTTCTTGACCCCGAGATCGCGCAGGATCTGCGCGCCGATCCCGTAATTGCGTAGCGCCATCTTGGCGGGCGGCGCGTCGAGCTTCGGCGGCTTCGCGCGCTCGAGGAGCTCGGCGCCGGTCTCTTCACGATGCAGCAGCAGGATCACGCCGGCCTCGGCGGCGGCAATGGCTTTGAGCGCATCGTAAAAATTCCACGAGTGGCTGGTGCTTCCCGCGTCGAGCAGGTCGATGAGGGACACCGGCTCGTGCACGCGCACGAGCGCTTCGTTCTCTTGGCTCACGTCGCCTTTGACGAGCGCGAGATGGGTCTCGCGGCCGATGCGGTCGCTGTAGGCGACGAGGCGAAACGTCCCGTGCACGGTTTCGATGTCGCGCTCGGTCACGCGCGTGACGAGCGATTCGGTGCGGC
>JAQGMV010000399.1 GCA_028292225.1 Betaproteobacteria bacterium | reverse complement strand
CCAAAGGCGCGATCAACGCGTTCACCAAGACGCTCGCGCAAAACCTCGTCGGGAAAGGCATACGCGTGAACGCGGTTGCGCCGGGGCCGGTGTGGACACCGCTCAACCCGTCCGACGACGGCATGACACCCGAGAAAGTCGCGAAGTTCGGTGAGCAGGCCCCGATCGGGCGGCCCGCTCAACCCGAAGAGCTCGCGCCGTCCTATGTGTTCCTCGCGTCCGACGCGGACTCGTCTTACATCACCGGGATCGTTCTGCAGGTGATGGGCGGCGAGACCACGGGCGGCTGACGACCGCCGGTCGAGTGTTAAGTGTTTAGTTTTGAATGTTGAATGGCACGAAGCCGCGAGCTGTAGGCACTTCGCTTACACTAAACACTCATCACTAAACGCTAAACACTGATGTCTCAAGTCACGCTGCTCAAACCGCACACCAAGGATCTCGGAGGCTTCGAAGTGCGCCGCCTCCTGCCCGGCCATCCGCACCAGATGGTGGGGCCTTTCATCTTTTTCGATCACATGGGACCGGCGCAGCTCGCAGCGGGCACCGGTGTCGACGTGAGGCCGCACCCGCACATCGGGCTTGCGACCGTCACATATCTCTTCGAAGGCTCGTTCATGCACCGCGACAGCCTGGGCACGGTACAACGGATCGAACCGGGCGCGGTGAACTGGATGACAGCGGGTCGCGGCATCGCGCACTCTGAACGCAGCCCCGACGACCTGCGTCCGCGCGGTCCCCGGCTGCACGGCATCCAGACGTGGGTCGCGCTGCCGCTGGAGCACGAACAGTGCGAGCCCGCGTTCAGCCACCATCCGAAAGACACGATCCCTCTCATCACCATGCCGGGCGTGTACATGCACCTCATCGCGGGAACGGCTTACGGACGCACTTCGCCGACACCGACCTACTCGCCGATTTTCTATCTCGCGGTGGAGATGGAAGCGGGGGCCAGTCTTGAGCTGCCTCGCGACCACGAAGAGCGCGCGGTGTACGTCGTCTCAGGCGACGTGGAGGCCGGCGGCGCCCCGATCCCGGCCCACCATCTTGCGGTTGCGTCAGCGAGCGAAAGCGCACGCATCACTGCGCATTCCGCTGCCCGGGTGATGCTGCTCGGCGGCGCGTCGCTCGGCGAGCGCCGCATCTGGTGGAATTTCGTCGCGAGCTCGGACGCGCTCATCGACGAGGCGGCGCAGCGCTGGCGAGCCGGCGGCTTCGCGCCCGTCCCCGGCGAGACCGAATTCATACCGCTTCCGGAAGATCGCGCGCCGCACACGACCTTCGTGCCATGAGCGCTACACCGCAGCTCGACATCGCGCAGATCCGCCAGGACTACATGGGCGAGCGGCTCGACGAAGCAGCCGCCGCGCCCGACCCGATCGCGCAGTTCAACGCGTGGTTCGAGGAAGCCGTGCGGGCGGGGCTGCCGACGGTGAACGCGATGACCCTCGCCACCGCGTCGGCCGATTCGCGCCCCGCAGCGCGCATGGTGCTGCTCAAAGGCGTGGATCAGGGCGGCTTCGTGTTCTTCACCGATTACGAAAGCCGCAAAGCGCAGGAGCTCGCGGCCAACCCGCGCGCGGCGCTGCTCTTCTACTGGATCGAGCTCGAACGCGAAGTGCGCATCGAAGGCGCCGTCGAAAAGACGTCGGCGGCCGAATCCGACGCCTACTTCGCAAGCCGCCCGGTCGCGAGCCGTCTCGCGGCAATCGCTTCACCCCAGAGCGCGGTCATCGCCGACCGCACAATGCTCGACGAGCGCTATGCCCAAGCCGAGCAGCGTTTCGGCGCCGCGCCGCCGCGCCCGTCGAAGTGGGGCGGGTACCGCGTGGTGCCCGACTCGATCGAATTCTGGCAGGGCCGCCCGAGCCGGCTCCACGACCGGCTGCTTTATAGGAAAAAAGGGGCTGGCGGCTGGGAGATCGTGCGGCTGGCGCCGTGACGAGGCGTAAATCGTGAACGGGAAACGGCGAACCGTGCACGATGTCGCGAGCGGCAGATGCAGCGCACCGAGTTGATGCCGGCTCGCCGCTCCCGACGATCCCGAGATGAATTGAACGGCTGACCGTTTACCGTTTACACACTCACAGAATCTGCTTTCCGATCCACCAACCCACGGCGGCCACGACCGCAGAGCACGGAATCGTCAGCACCCACGCCCACACGATGCCGCCCGCGACGCCCCAGCGCACTGCGGACACATTACGGACCGCACCCACGCCGACGATGGCGCCGGTGATGGTGTGCGTCGTGGAAACGGGTATGCCCATCGAGGTCGCAAGAAACAGCGTAATCGCACCGCCTGTTTCCGCGCAGAAACCACCGACCGGCTTCAGCTTGGTGATGCGCTGCCCCATCGTCCTCACGATGCGCCAGCCACCGAACATCGTGCCCAGCGCGATCGTGATGTAGCACGCGATCACCACCCATGCCGGAACGTGGTCCGCGGTGGTCGAGTAGCCTGCGGCGATGAGGAGCAGCCAGATGATGCCGGCGGTCTTCTGCGCGTCGTTGCCCCCGTGACCGAGGCTGTACATCGCAGCCGACAATAACTGCAACCGCCTGAACCAGCTATCGATTCGCCGCGGCGTCGCCCGGAAGAAAACCCACGAGACCAGGATCATCAACAGACCGCCGAGGAGCATCCCGAGCAGCGGTGCGATGAAGATGAACGCAATGATCTTGAAAAGACCGCTCGTGATGAGCGCACCCGGGCCGACTTTGGCCACGCCGGCGCCGACCAGCCCTCCGATCAGTGCATGCGACGAGCTCGACGGGATGCCGTAGAGCCACGTCACGATGTTCCACACGATGGCTCCGACCAGCGCGCCGAAGATGACGTAGTGGTCGACGATACCCGGATCGATGATGCCTTTGCCGATCGTCGCCGCGACTTTGGTCTCGAACAGGAAGAAAGCGAGGAAGTTGAAGCCTGCGGCCCACGCGACGGCCGTGAAAGGCCGCAGCACGCCGGTGGAGACGACCGTGGCGATCGAGTTCGCGGCGTCGTGGAAACCGTTCATGAAGTCGAACGCGAGCGCGACGAGGATCAGGATTACCAGAACTTCGAACGACATGTGTGATGCTCTTTCGAATCGGCGTGTGTCGCGCCGCTCAGGAATTCTCGAGCACGATGCCCTGGATCACGTTGGCGACGTCTTCGCAGCGATCGGTGACGCTTTCCAGCATTTCGTAGACCGAGCGCATTTTCATCACCTGCTTCACGTCGGGCTCGTCGCGAAAGAGCTTGGCCATCGCGGAGCGCATCACATGATCGGCCTCGGACTCGAGACGGTCGATGTCCTGGCACACGATCATGATCGCCTTGGCGTTCTCCATGTTGGAGAGCATGCCGACCGCGGCCTTGACCTTGTCCACGCACGCCACGCACAGTTCCGCGAGCCGCCTTGCTTCCGGCGTGATCGAGCGCACGTCGTAGGCGTAGATCGACTGCGACGTGTCTTCGATCACGTCCAGGATGTCGTCCATCTTGCTCACGAGCTGGTGGATGTCGTCGCGGTCGAGCGGGGTGATGAAAGTCTTGTGCAGGAGCTCGATCGCGGTATGCGCGATCTTGTCGCCGCGCTTCTCGATCGACTCGATGTTGTACGCGCGCCGCTCGACGTCGTCACCGCTGGTCATCAGATTAGCCAGCTCTCGCGCGCCGAGCACGAGCTCTTCGGCGTGCTCGTTGAAAAGCTCGAAAAACCGCCCTTCGCGCGGCATGAGTCGGCCGAACATAGTTGTCTCCTGGATGCGTGCGGCGAAACGCCGCGGCTGAACTGAAACGGCGCTAGTTTATCGGTTTCCGCCGCGCCAGTACGACGCTCAACGTATACTCACGCTCTTTTCGAGAGTGGGCGGCTTGCCGCCGGACAGCCGTTTGCACACGTCCTCGGAACGCCGGTGGCTGGAACCTGCTGTCGCGTGGTACTTCGTCGCGGTCTGGGGCTCCGGATTCGTCGCGACCAAGATCGGCCTCGCTCATGCGGCGCCTTTCACTTTTCTGTCGCTGCGCTTCGCGTTCGGCCTGGCATGCCTCGTGCCCATCGCGCTCATCGTAAAGCCGCGCTGGCCGCGATCTGCGCGCGAGCTGCGACACGTGATCATCGCCGGTCTGTTGATGCACGCGGTGCATCTGGGCGGGAGCCACTACACGCAATACCTGGGGATGTCCGCGGGCATCACTGCAGTCCTGCTCTCCATACAACCGCTGCTCACTGCGATGATCGCGGCGAGGTGGATGGGTGAAAAGCTCACCCGGCGCCAGTGGACTGGAATCGTGATCGGCCTTCTAGGGGTGGCGCTGGTCGTGTGGCATAAAGTCGATGTGCGTGAAGCCCGCATCGGCAGTCTGATTGCAGTGGCAATTTCACTGTTCGGCGTCACCGCCGGCACCCTTTATCAGCGCACGTTCTGCCCGCTCGTCGACCTGCGCGCGGCAACGGTGGTGCAGTTCGCCTGCACTCTCGCCGTGATGGCGCCCCTCGCGTGGATCTTCGAAACCGCGCCGGTGATCTGGTCGTGGTCGCTCGCCGGTTCGATCGTTTTTCTCGTCATCGGCGCGTCGATACTCGGCGTCAACTCGCTGCATTGGCTGATGCGGCGCGGCCAGGCGGCCCGCGTCGCAAGCGTGTTTTACCTGACGCCGGTGTTCGCAGTGGTGCCCGAGCTGCTCATATTCGGCATCGTGCCTTCGCTCCTGAGCCTCGCAGGCATCGCGGTCACGACCCTGGGCGTCGCGCTCGTGGTGCTGCGCGGCCGTGGCGCACGCACGCCGCCGCCTGCGCGCGCGTAAAACGCATGACCCTGTACCGCATCGGCGCCCTGACCATTCTGCTTCATCTCGCATTCTCGGGCTTGCGAGTCGCGCAGTCGCTGTTCGCGCTGCATCTGGGCGCGAGTGCCGTCACGGTGGGCATGCTCATGTCGCTGCTGGCGGTCGTGCCGATGATCTTCGCCGTGAGCTGGGGCCGTTATATCGATCGTGTCGGGGTACGCATGCCGATGTACGCCGGCGCCGGCGCGATACTCGTGGCGCTGCTTGCAGCTTTCGCGGTTCCACGCCTCGAAGTGCTCTTCGTCGTGAGCGCGATCTCCGGCAGCGGCTTCATGCTTTTTCACATCGCGGTCAATCAGGCGGCGGGGCTCATCGGCAAACCCGCAGAGCGCGCGCGCAACTTCACGGTTCTCGCGCTCGCATTCTCGATCTCGAGCTTTCTAGGGCCGATGACCGCGGGCTTCGCGATCGACCTGATCGGGTATCGCTACACGTTTCTGTTCTTCGCCGGTTCGGTCGTCGTGACGATCGGCCTGATGCTCGCATGGTCGATCGACGTACCTCGGCACGAGCACGTGTTCAAGCCGGGCGAGAAGAAGCGGCTCGGGGACCTGCTGCGCGTGCCGGGCATGCGCCGCGTTTTTGTCGTCAGCGGTTTGCTTTCGATGGCGTGGGATCTCTTCACCTTCGTCATGCCCATCCATGGATCGCAGCTCGGTCTTTCGGCGTCGACGATCGGCCTCATCCTCGGTTGCTTCGGCGCGGCGGTTTTCGTGGTCCGGCTCATTCTGCCGCCGCTCGTTCACCGTCTCAGCGAGTGGAAGATGCTCGTCGGTGCGATGTTCACGACCGGAGTCGGGCTTGCGCTGCTGCCGATGGTCACCGACGTCGCTCTGCTGATGGCCCTCGCTTTCCTGCTCGGAATGGGACTCGGCGGCGCGCAGCCGATGGTGATGGCGCTGCTCTATAACAAGGCGCCTCCGGGACGCGCGGGCGAAGCGGTCGGTGTGCGCACCTTGCTGCTCAACTTCAGCCAGGCGGGCATTCCGCTCATGTTCGGCGCGCTGGGCGCCGCGCTCGGGATGGCGCCCGTGTTCTGGACCATGGCGCTGTCCTTGGTCGCCGGAGGCTGGTACGCACAGCGGGGGGACTCGGACGAGGGCAGCCGACGCTGAACCGCGCTGCAGAAAAACGAAACGGCCGGTTCCGCTACTCTGGAGCCGGCCGCAGAAAAGGAAACGGCCGGTCACCGCTAGCGGTGACCGGCCGTTAGGAAAGCGAGGGCGGGTCGCTTACTTCAGGTGCTTGTTGACGAGCTTGGTCATCTCGAACATCGACACCTGTTTCTTGCCGCCGAACACGTCCTTCAGCTTGTCGTCGGCGTTGATGTTGCGCCGGTTCTTGGCGTCCTGGAGATCATGCTTTTTGATGTAGGCCCAGATCTTTTTGGTGACTTCGGTGCGCGGCATCGGATTGCCGCCGATGACGGCGGAAAGCTGACTGCTGGGTTGCATCGGCTTCATGAACGCCGCGTTCGGTTTGCGTTTCGCAACGGCTTTTTTCTTAGCCGGCGCTTTCTTGGTAGCCTTTTTCTTTGCAGCCATTCGGTGTCTCCCGTTTATCGTATGGTGGTTGGTTGGATTTGCTGCCCATGCCGCATGTAGCGCAGCGCGGTGACGAGAGGATGCCGAGGGAAAACGCCGTTGTCAATCACTCTTCCCTGAGAGTAGAAACAGAGTTCTCACTCGTATGACAAACGCTGCACCCGAGCACGCCTGAGCGGTCTCGATCCGATCACGAACAAGCGATAAGAAACGGAGCCTACACGATGCCACTCGCAGAGAAAGAGCGACTACAAATCAACACTCTAGTGGCCCGCTTCGAAAGCGACGCCGGTGTGCAGGCAGTCGCTGCGGTCACTCGCAAAGCCGACGCTTATCCCGAGATACCGTGGAAAGCTTTCGCTCTGGGGGCAGCACTGGGCTCGCTCGCCGCCGCGCTCCATCCAACAGTCATATCAGTCCGGATGCAGACCGGCATGGTCACACTCGACGCCATGCTGATACTCGGCGCGGGCGCCGCACTCGCTGCGATTGCGGTGCTGGCACCGCCCTTCGGCCACCTTTTCCTGGACCGCTTGCGAGCAGAGACCGAGGCGAGGCAATACGCGCAATCACTCTTTCTCGAGCGCGAGCTTTTTCGAACCCGGTCCCGGCGTGCGGTGCTGGTGGTGATGTGTCGATTCGAAGGCCTGGTCGTGGTGATCGTGGACACCGGTCTTGCGCAATACGCCCCGCCTGCCGAGCTGAACGCCATCGGCAAAGCGGCGGGTGCACTGCTGCGGCGCGAAGGGCCGAGCGCGGCGTTCGAGCTCGCATTCGACCGCATAAAGACCGTGCTCAGGCTTCACGCTCTTGAGCGAAACGCGGTCGAAAACAACGAGATCGATGACGAGCTCGTCATGGAGAATGGCGCATGAAAGCCACCGTCAAAGCCACCGCAAGCCTGCTCGTCGCGCTGATCGCGTGTGCGGCGGGGGCCGCCGCGGACATTCCTTTCCTGACCGGCCGGGTCGTCGACAATGCCGAGCTCCTGTCGTCTGCCGCGAGCGAGCGGGTGACGGCGCTGCTCAAAGCGCACGAGACGCGCACGACCGAACAGGTGGCGGTGCTTACGATCGCGAGCCTCGAAGGTCGCAGCATCGAAGAGTACGCAGTGGCGGTTTTCGAATCGTGGAAGCTCGGCCGACAAGGCAAGGATAACGGGGCCCTCCTCATCGTCGTGCCGCGCGAGCGCAAGATGCGGATCGAAGTCGGTTACGGCCTCGAAGGGCGGCTGACCGACGTCGCGGCGAGCCGGATCATCCGCAACGTGATCGCGCCGCGATTCAAGGCGGGGGATTTCGACCGCGGCGTCGAAGACGGCGTGACCGCGATGATCGCCCAGCTTCGCGGCGACGCCGACGCCGGGTCCGATGCGAAAGGCGATGCGAAATCAGTAACCTCGGAGTCGTCCGGATTCCAGCAACCCGATCTGTCGATCGTCGAGCGCATACTGATCGGCGCCTTCATCTTCGGCATCATCGGGCTTTTCACCGTTGTAGGCGTTCTCACGCCCGGTATGGGCTGGTTTCTCTACCTCTTCCTGATCCCGTTCTGGGCAATGTTCCCGATGGTCGTGGTCGGGACTACGGGCGCCCTGATCCTGCTCGGCATTTACCTCGTCGGTTTTCCGATCGCGAAGCTGATCGTGTCGCGCACCGACTGGTACGGCCGCGCGAAGAACGACCTGAGAACCAAAGGCAGCGCGACCGTCGGCGGCTTCGTCATCGGGGGCGCGGGGTCGGGCTCGAGCTCGTCGTGGAGCTCGAGCTCATCAGGGGGCGGCTTCTCGGGGGGCGGCGGGAGCTCCGGCGGCGGTGGAAGTTCCGGAAGCTGGTAGCGCTCGCCATGGCGGATCAGCTCTCGCTGTTCTCTCCGGACGAACCCGATCGGCCTGCACCTGACGCGGTGCCGGTGGGGCCCGCCTCGGTCAGCAGCGAGGTGCTCGAGCTCGCGATGCAGTTGCCGCATCACCTCTACCTGGGCACCTCGTCGTGGTATTTCCCCGGATGGCACGGCCTGGTGTGGGACCGCGTCGCAGATGAAGCGACGCTTTC
>JAQGMV010000392.1 GCA_028292225.1 Betaproteobacteria bacterium | reverse complement strand
TCAATACGCGGCTGTTCGAGCGCAGCCACGGCAGGATCGCGCTGACGCCCGCCGGACGCATCGTCCTGGAATACGCCGAGCGCATACTCACGATGTCCGAGGAGATGGACACGCGGGTCGCCGATCTGACCGGCGCAGTGGCCGGACCGCTGCTGCTGGGAGCGAGCACGACGATCGCCGAGTTCATCCTTCCGCAGATCCTCGGCGAATTCAAAGCGCAGCATCCGGAAGTGCAGGCGCACATGACCGTCGCCAATTCGGAGACGATCGTGAACCGCGTGGCGGACCACACGATCGACGTGGGGCTGATCGAGTCCCCTTCGTATCTGCCGAGCCTCCAGAACGAAATCTGCTGCGACGACGAACTCGTCCTGATCTGCGCGCCGACCCACGTGCTCGCGGACCGCAAAACCGTGACCGCTCACGAGAGTGCGGCGACACCCATCGTGCGGCGCGAGCCGGGCTCGGGAACCCGCGAGTTCACCGACAACTACTTCCGCCAGTGCGGCGTGCCCCCGGAGGATCTGAACCTCGTGATGGAGCTCGGCAGCCCCGAAGCGATGAAAGGGGTCGTCGAGACCGGTATCGCGGTGGCTATCGTCTCGCGTGCGACCATCGCCAAGGAGCTGAGGCTCGGCTCGGTCGTCGCCATACCCCTCGCCCCGCGGCTGATCCGCACCCTGTCGGTCGTGCACCCGAAGGAGAAATTCCGCTCCCGTCTGCTGACGACATTCGTCGAGTTCGCCACCGGCCGCATGCGAGAGCTGGCACGGTCGAACGCGCACGCGTGAGGCCGCCAGCATGAGCCGGGTGCGCAGCCACAGGCGTCTGAGCGGGGCCGCAGCCGCATGAGACCGATCTCGGCAACGATCGATTTCGCGGCGCTCCGCCACAACTACGGCGTCGCGCGGCGGCACGCGGCAGGCGCCAAAGCACTCGCGGTGGTGAAAGCCAACGCCTATGGGCACGGGATCGCGCGGGTCGCCCGCGCGCTCGTCGATGCGGACGGCTACGCGGTGGTCGAGCTGGAAGCGGCGGTTCGCCTGCGCGAGACCGGTTATCAGCAGCGGATCGTCCTGCTCGAAGGTTTTTTCGAGCCCCCGGAGCTGTCCGTCATGAGGGAATACCGCCTGGCGGCGGTGGTCCACAGTTTCGAGCAGATCGAAATGATGCGCTCGCTTGCCCCGGGGCCCGGCATCGACGTGATGGTGAAGCTCAACAGCGGCATGAACCGCCTCGGCTTCCAGCCGGGCGATTTCGCGGCCGCGCTCGAGCAGGTGAAAGCCAGTCCTGCCGTCGGGACGATCACGCTGATCACCCATTTCGCTAACGCCGACGACGAGCGGGGCGTGCAGTGGCAGCTCGAGCGCTTCGAGCGAGCCGCCGCGGGAGAACGACTGCCGCGCAGCCTCGCGAACTCCGCGGCGATCCTGCGCTACCCGCAGACCCACGCCGATGTCGTGCGGCCCGGCATCATGCTCTACGGTTGCTCGCCTTTCGCTGAAAGCACCGGTGCCGATCTCGGCCTGAAGCCGGTCATGACGCTCGCGAGCGAAATCATCGCAGTGCGCGATCTCGCGCCCGGCGAAGCCGTAGGCTACGGCGGCGCGTATACCGCCGAGTCCGGGCAACGCATCGGGGTCGTCGCGTGCGGTTACGCCGACGGCTATCCGCGTCACGCGCCCACCGGAACCCCGGTGCTCGTGGGTGATAGAGTGACTCGCACCGTCGGACGCGTGTCCATGGACATGCTCACCGTCGATCTCTCCGGCGCACCTGAAGCCCGAGTCGGCACCAATGTGGTGCTCTGGGGTGCCGGCAACCCGGTGGAACACGTGGCTGCAGCGGCGGGAACCGTCGGCTATGAGCTCATGTGCGCGGTCGCGCCGCGGGTGCGCATGGTGGAGCAGGTCAATGGCTAAGCCGAAGACCGTCTACAGTTGTACCGAGTGCGGCGGGCAAGCCCTGAAGTGGCAGGGCCAGTGCCCGCATTGCCAGGCGTGGAACACTCTCGAGGAAACGGTCGCCGAAGCCGCTCCGGGCGCCAACCGGTTCGCGTTGATCACCGACGCCGGCAAGCTGCAGCGCCTGTCCGAAGTCGAAGCTCGCGAGGAAGAACGCATCACCACCGGTGTCGCGGAGTTCGACCGCGTCCTCGGCGGGGGACTGGTCGCCGGAGGTGTCGTGCTGATCGGCGGCGATCCGGGAATCGGCAAGTCGACCTTGCTCCTGCAGTCGCTCGCCGAGATGGGTTCAATGCGCAAGGTCCTGTACGTGACCGGTGAGGAGTCCCCGCAGCAGGTGGCGTTGCGCGCGCGCAGGCTCGGCGTCGATGCACGGCAGGTGCACGTGCTCGCCGAGATCAACCTTGAAAAAGTACAGGCCGCGATCCAGGCTGAAAAACCCGAGGTCGCGGTGATCGACTCGATACAGACCCTGTATTCGGGGCAGCTCCAGTCCGCTCCTGGTTCGGTCGCGCAGGTGCGCGAATGCGCGGCGCAGCTCACCCGCGTCGCGAAAGCCGGCTCGACCTCGATCATTTTCATCGGCCACGTGACGAAGGAGGGCACGCTCGCGGGGCCGCGCGTGCTCGAGCACATGGTCGACACCGTGCTCTATTTCGAAGGCGACACGCACTCGAGCTTTCGCCTCATCCGCGCGTTCAAGAACCGCTTCGGCGCGGTCAACGAGCTCGGTGTGTTCGCGATGACCGACAAGGGACTCAAAGGCGTCTCGAATCCTTCAGCGCTCTTCCTGTCGCAGCACGGCACCGAAGTCGCCGGCTCGTGCGTCATGGTCACGCAGGAAGGCACGCGTCCGATGCTCGTCGAGATCCAGGCGCTCGTCGACGACGCCCACGCGCCGAATCCGCGCCGGTTGAGCGTCGGGCTCGAGCAGAACCGCCTGGCGCTGCTGCTCGCGGTGCTGCACCGCCACGCGGGCATCGCGTGCTTCGACCAGGACGTGTTCGTCAATGCGGTCGGCGGTGTGCGCATCACCGAGCCGGCGGCGGATCTGGCGGTGCTGATGGCGATCGTCTCGTCGCTGAAGAACAAGCCGCTCCCGCCGAAGCTCGTCGTGTTCGGCGAAGTCGGCCTGGCCGGCGAAGTGCGCCCGGTGCAGCGCGGGCAGGAAAGGCTGCGCGAAGCCGCCAAGCTCGGTTTCACCCACGCGCTCGTTCCCAAGAGCAATCGCCCGCGGCAGGCCATTCCCGGGATGGAAGTGATGGCGGTCGAACGTGTCGAGGAGGCGTTCGAACGCGTGCGCTGAAGCGCTGCAACCCCGGCGGAAGCGTATGATCGCCTCAGAACCAAGATCGGCATCGACGCCAGCGGCGCGCGGCAGTTGCGCGCGCGATACCCGCGCCGATCGATAATCGCCGTAGCGTTGCCCGGGAGGAGGGGCGCGCGTCCCGCCGGACGCCGTTCAGCATTCATGGAAAACGAATACGTCCTCGAAACGCGCGAGCTCACCAAGGAGTTCAAGGGCTTCGTCGCGGTCAGGAACGTCGACCTGAAAGTGCGGCGCGGGACCATACACGCGCTCATCGGTCCCAATGGGGCCGGCAAGACCACGTGCTTCAACCTGCTCACCCGCTTTCTGCAGCCGACTCGCGGGCGCATCTTCTACAAGTCCCGGGACATTACCGGCGCGCGCGCCGCCGCGGTGGCGCGCATGGGCCTCGTGCGCTCGTTCCAGATCTCCGCGGTGTTCCCGCACCTGAGCGTTCTCGAGAACGTGCGGGTCGCGCTGCAGCGCCACCGCGGCGAGTCCTACGACTTCTGGCGTCCGCAGAACATCCTCGGGAGCTTCAACGGCCGGGCGCGGGAGCTCATGCACTCGGTCGGCCTCTCCGCGTTCGAGGACACGGTCGCCGTCGAGCTGCCTTACGGACGCAAGCGCGCGCTCGAGATCGCGACGACCCTCGCGCTCGATCCCGAGGTCATGCTGCTCGACGAGCCGACTGCCGGGATGACCCACGAAGACGTCGGTCGGATCGCCGCGCTCATCCGAACCGCTGCACAGCACCGCACCGTGCTCATGGTCGAGCACAACCTCTCGGTCGTCGCCGATCTCTGCCACTACATCACGGTGCTCGCGCGAGGCGAAATCCTCGCGCAAGGCGATTACGAGACGGTGTCGCGCAATCCCGAAGTGATCCAGGCCTACCTGGGGCAGGGCGATGGCTGACGCGGCATCGATGGCCGCGTCGCGCTCGCCGGCGATTCCCGACTCCGCATCTATGGCCGCTTCCCAGGCGCCGCCCGGCGTTGCGCTGCTTGCCGTCGAAGGCCTGCAGGCGTGGTACGGCGAGTCGCACATCCTCCACGGCGTCGATTTCGAAGTGCGCCGCGGAGAAGTCGTGACGCTGCTCGGGCGCAACGGCGCGGGCAAGACGACCACCATGAAATCGGTCATGGGCATGGTCGGCAAGCGCCGGGGCTCGGTGCGCTTCGAAGGGGTCGAGACGATCGCGCTCTCCTCCGACCGCATCGCACGCCGCGGCATGGCGATCTGCCCCGAGGAGCGCGGCATTTTCGCGAGCCTGACCGTCCTCGAGAACCTGCTCCTGCCGCCGGTCGTTCGCGAAGGCGGTTTTTCGGTGGAGCGCATCTACGCGCTTTTTCCGAACCTGAAGGAAAGGCAGGCGAGCCAGGGCACCAAGCTCTCCGGCGGCGAGCAGCAGATGCTCGCGATCGGCCGCATCCTGAGGACCGGCGCGTCGCTGCTCCTGCTCGACGAGCCTACCGAAGGACTCGCGCCGGTGATCGTGCAGCAGATCGGCGCGACGATAGGCAAGCTCAAGGAAAGCGGGCTGACCATACTGCTCGTCGAACAGAATTTCCGCTTCGCGCAATCGGTCGCCGACCGTCATTACGTGATGGAGAACGGCCGCGTGATCGACATGATCGCCAACAGCGATCTCGAAGCGAACATGGAAAGGATCCACGAATACCTCGGGGTGTGACCCCGATCGCTCCGCTACCCCGTTCCCTGACCGCTCCGCTATCGTTAACCCGTTCACGCATTTCAAGGAGGAGAACCATGAAAGCTCTGAGCAAGTTGTGTGTAGCCGTCGCGATGGCGTGCGGCGCCGTCTCGGCGCAGGCGCAGTACAGCGACAACGTCATCAAGATCGGCGTCCTGAACGATCAGTCGGGTACTTACGCCGACTTCGCGGGGCCGGGATCGACGGTGGCCGCGCGCATGGCTGTAGAGGATTTCGGCGCCGCGAAGAAAGGCATGAAAGTCGAGATCGTCGTCGCCGATCACCAGAACAAGCCTGAAGTCGGCTCGAGCATCGCGAGGCAGTGGTTCGACGTCGACAAGGTCGACGTCATCGTCGACGTGCCGACCTCGTCGGTGATGCTCGCGGTGAACCAGATCGCGAAGGAGAAGAACAAAGTCCTGCTGGATTCGACCGGCGGCTCGTCGGACCTCAC
>JAQGMV010000243.1 GCA_028292225.1 Betaproteobacteria bacterium | reverse complement strand
GGCGCGATCGTCGACGTCGCCAAGGTGAGCCCGATGCCCAAAGCCGGCGGCAAGTGGAACACCTTCCTGATCACGGCCAAAGGTCCGAACATGATCGTCGTGATGAACGGGGTCGAGACGGTGAACGCCAACGACAGCAGGCATTCAGCCGGCCCGTTCGCGCTGCAGTTCGGCGGCGGCGCGAGCGGCCCGATCAAGTGGCGCAAAGTGATGGTGCGGCCGCTGTAACGCTACTGCAGCGCCGACAGGTAGTCCGCCAGCACCTCGATGTCCTTCTCCGACAGCGGCTGCGCGGCCGAGGTCATATTCCCGTCCATGTCGAAGCGCGTGCCGGCCTTGAAGCCGCGGAGCTGGGTGCGCAGGTAATCCATCTGCTGGCCGACGAGGCGGGGAATGTGCTGCTGGCCTTTGAGCTCCGCGCCGTGGCACGCGGTGCAGTTGTACTGCTCGGTCAGGCGCCGGCCTTCCGCGACTTTCGCCGGGTCGGTCTTGCGCGCGGGCGGGGCAGGCTTCTGTGCGGAGAAATACTTCCCGAACTCGTTGATGTCCGCGTTCGCGAGCGACGCGGCGATCGGCGACATCTGCGGATCCTTGCGCCGGCCGTCGCGGAACATGATCAGCTGGGTGGTGATGAACTGGCTCGGCTGGCCGGCAAGCGACGGATTGGCGGGGATCGTCGAGTTCCCGCTCGGACCGTGACACGCAGCGCAGAGCGCGGCTTTCTTTTCGGCTGCGGTTGCGTCGGCTGCGATTGCCGGCGTTGCCGCCAGAAGCAGCACCGCGGTGGCGAGCATCGAAAACAAACCGGGGTCAGACCCCAAGCGAGAAAACCGGGGTCTGACCCCACGAGCGCCTCGAGGTTGCTTCGTGACACCGCTTCTCGCAATGACAACGAGACGAGCGCCTCGAGACTGCTTCGTCACACCGTTTTTCGCAATGACAAGAATTTTTATTTTCCGTGGCTGATGCGGTAGATGACGCCGTTGTAGTCGTCCGACACGAGCATGGAACCGTCGCGCAGGACCAGCACGTCGACCGGGCGGCCCCACATCGGCGGATCCGCTTTCGGGTCGTCGAGGAAGCCTTCGAGGAACGGCGTCATCTTCGCATTGCCTTTGCCGTCGAAGGTCACGCGCATCACGTTATAGCCGTGCTTGGTCGAGCGGTTCCACGAGCCGTGCATCGCGATGAAGATGTTGTCCCGGTATTCCGCCGGGAACATCTTGCCCGTATAGAAACGCATGCCGAGCGGCGCGATGTGCGGGCCGAGCTTCGCTGCGGGCGCGTCGAACTCCTTGCACGAGCGGCCTTTGCCGAACTCGGGGTCGACGATGTCGCCCTGGTGGCAGAACGGATAGCCGAAATTCATGTTCTTGCGCGACGCACGGTGCAGCGTGTCGTTGGGCAAATCGTCGCCCAGCCAGTCGCGGCCGTGATTCGTGAACCACAGCTCCTTGGTTTTCGGATGCCAGTCGAATCCGACCGAGTTGCGCACGCCTTCTGAAAACTTCTCCATGACGCCGGTGCTCGGGTCGACACGGTTGACCGAAGCCTGCATGTAGCTCGGCATGACGATATTGCCCGGCGCGCCGATGTTGAAATAAAGCTTCCCGTCGGGTCCGAGCGCAAGATATTTCCAGAAATGCCCCGCCTGATTGGTCGGATCGAGGTTGTCGATCACGACTTTCGCTTCGGGCGGGCTGTCGAGGCGCCCCTCGATGCCGTCGTAGCGCGTGATGCGGTGGCGCTCGGCGACGAACAGGGTGCCTTTGCTGAACGCGACCCCGTTCGGCGCCTTGAGGCCTTTCAGCAGCTGTTTCACTTCGCGCTTGCCGCCGCGGTCGACGATCGCGTACACGCTCGAAAGATTGCGGTTGCTCACGAACACCGTGCCTTTGTCGCCCAGCGCGAGCGATCGTGCTTCGGGCACGCCCTCGGCCCAGACTTCGACCTTGAAGCCCGCCGGTACTTTGAGCTTGTTGAGCGGGAGCTCGCTCGCCGGCCTGCCGGTGAGGATCGGCGCGAACGGGTGCAGCGTCGATCTCGCCTGCTCGGTCGAGCGCCCCTGTTGCCATGAGGGCGGTGCGGCGGGTGGCGCAGTGGCCGCCCCCGGCGGTGCGAGCGCGGGCTCCGACTTCTGCACCTGGGCAGCCGACGGCGCGGCCGGGGCGGGCTGCTGGGCGTGAGCGGTCGACACTGCGAGCACGCCGGCAGTGAACAGTGAGGCCACGGCGGCGGACAGGAGCGGCGTGAATTGACGTGGCGTGGATTTCAATGCGGCGTGTGACATGGCTCCCCCATCGAAGAACGAAATCGGTTGGCGAAACGGCGAGCGCGCAGGTGGTGCCCGGTCCCCGGCGCGGCAGTCTTGTTGTTCTTGACGATCACTGTAGCACGCCCGCGGCCGGCGTATAGGGACGCGTTAACGGCGCTGAAACAAACTGTTTCACAGGCGACACGTGCACGATACGGCAGCTCACTAAACTCTCCTCCCGATGACGCTCATTCAAGGAGAAATGTGTGATGACATGCGGGAATGCTCTGAAATCGATACTGGCCGTCTCTGCGCTGTACTTCGCCGCGGGCGCTGCGCCGGTGGCGGCGCAGCAAGGCAAGACGCCGGCAAAGCCGGAGGATCAGCAGGTGCAGCGCGGGCGTTACCTGGTGAAAGTCACCGGCTGCAACGACTGCCATACGGCGGGGTATGCAGTGTCCGGAGGCCGGGTGCCCGAAGCGCAATGGCTGACCGGAGACCGGCTCGGATGGAGCGGCCCGTGGGGTACTACGTATCCTGCGAACCTTCGGCTTTACATGGCTCCGATGACTGAGACAGGGTGGGTGCAGACGGCGAAAAGTCTGAAGACGCGTCCTCCGATGCCGTGGTTCGCGCTGCACGATATGACCGAGCAGGACCTGAAAGCGATCTATCGCTACGTGGCGTGGCTCGGACCCGCCGGCGAGAAGGCTCCGGCCTACGTGCCGCCGGGAAAAACCCCACAGACCCCGGTCGTACAGTTTCCTTCGGCGCCGAACTGATGCCAGGTCGACCGGTCAGGTCAGCGCGGGCGACTTAGGGACACGGTGACAGGGCAGGCGTGCAGGCGCAGTCATATGGCATAACGGCGGCTTTTTCGTGCCGTTTGCCGTCGTTTCCAGGCGACAGCCATGTGCCGCTCTCATCCGGCAAGTGTGACAGGGTCGAGGGTCTGGCGGGCCGATAATCGGCTATATTCGGTCATGATCGGTCCCTCAGAAATCCTCAATGCGAGGATTCTCCTTGTCGACGATAACGAAGACAACGTGCGCCTCCTGCAGCAGATTCTGCAGCACGCAGGCTATGCCCACGTCTATACGGCGATCGATCCGCATCAGGTCCTCGCCCTTCACTCGCACGACCGCTACGACCTGATCGTGCTCGACCTCCAGATGCCCGGGATGGACGGCTTCGAGGTGATGGAGGCGCTCAAGGAGATCGAAAAGGACTACCTGCCGGTGCTCGCGGTCACCGGCGAGCCGGGGCACAAGCTGCGCGCCCTGCAGGCGGGCGCGAAGGATTTCGTGAGCAAACCGTTCGACTGGGACGAAGTGCTCATGCGCGTGCACAACATGCTCGAGGTCAGGCTGCTGCACGACCAGGCGCGCGAGCATGCGAAGTTGCTGGAATCACTGGCGCTGCAGGATCCGCTCACCGGTCTCGCCAACCGGCGGCTCCTGCCCGAGCGAGTCTGGATGGCGATTGCGCACGCCCGCAGGAACCGCAGCGCAATGGCTGTCGTCTATCTCGATCTCGACGGTTTCAAGGACGTGAACGACACGCTGGGGCATGCCGCCGGCGATCTCGTTCTGAAGACCGTCGCGGCGCGCCTGCTCGGCGCGGTGCGCGAGGAAGATACCGTCGCGCGCCTCGGCGGCGATGAATTCATGATCGCGCTATGGCACGTGATCGGCCTCGAGGATACGGCGATGGTCGCCAAGAAGCTCGTCGACGCCGTCGCCCAGCCGTATGAGATCGAAGGCCGCACCGTGACGATTACCATCAGCGCGGGCGCCAGCATCTATCCCGTTCACGGCGAAGACGCCGACGCCCTGATGAAGAGCGCCGATCTCGCGCTCTACAAGGCCAAGCACGCGGGCAAGAACACTTACCGGCTCGCCGACGACGACGCGGTGACCGGCCCGTTAACCGACGGCTAGGCGCACGCCACCGCGTAGACGTCCTGCACCCCTTCCGGCAGCCGGTATTCACGCCAGGTATCGCCGGAATCCTCGGTACCGAACACCTGGCCGCAGCGCGACACGCAGTACACGCGCGCAGGGTCGGCTGCATGCACCGTCGCCGACATCATCGTCGCCTGTGCCTTGATGCCGTGATCGAAGCGCCGCCAGCTTTTGCCGACGTCGTCGCTGCGGTAGATCGAGCCGTCGGTGCTGCGTGAGGCGGGTGACAGGCACGCATACATGACCTTCGAATCGTGCGGCGAGACGACCACGTCGCGGCAATACACGAGCGGTGAAAACCGTCCGATCTCGATGTCGCGCCACGACGAGCCGCGGTCGTCGCTCTGGAACAAACCCATGCGCACCGCGAGAAAGACGTGCCCGCCGCTGACGGTGATCGCGTGCGAATCGAGCATGCCTTCGCTGTCGATGTCGCTTGAGATGCGGCTTTTCAGGTGCGGCTGCCTGGAGAGCTCGATGAGCGGCTGCGACAGGTCGGTCCAGCTTTCGCCGCCGTCGGTGCTGCGGATGACGCCGCTGACTTCGAGCGCGGCGTAGACATCGTCGGGTCGACCGGGGTCTATCGCGATTCGCGTGGTGCGCGTGGGAAATCCCGGCCCCATGAAGCAGTGCTCGGGAGATTTCGCCGGCAGCTTTATCCAGGTGTCGCCGCCGTCTTCGCTGCGGAACAGCGCGACCGGTGCGGTGCCTGCATACATGACTTCGGGCCGGGTCGGATGAAACGCGAGCGACCACACGACTGCGCCACGCTCCGGGAAGCCGAGCCGCTCCCAGCGTGAGCCGCCGTCGGTGCTCCTGTACGGTCCGTCCTGTGTGCCCGCATAGATGACGTCGGGGTTCTTGGGATGCACCAGAAAGGCTCGCGCTTCGACGTTCTCGGGGAGCCCTTTGGTGATCGACTGCCATTCGTCGTCGTCGGTGGATCTGCGAAAAAGCCCGCCGCGAAAGCGCTCGCCGGACTTGGTGGCCCAGTGACCTGCGCCGGCAAAGATACGTGTTGCACGTGTGGCAGCCATGCCTTCCTCCCCGAGTGAAAGCGCATGATAGGATAAATTCGCAGCGGCAACCGGCTTCGTCGTTCCCCCCATCGACGTTCGGCAGCATGAGGAGCTTCGCAATGACTCGAGCAGTCTTCCGCGCCCTCGCACTCGTTCTTGCGCTCATCCCCGCCACCCACGCTCAGACCCAGCCCGCGTGGCCCGCGAAGCTCATCCGCATCGTCGTGCCTTTCGCGCCGGGGTCGTTCACCGACATCGCCGCGCGCACGCTCGCCGTCGAGCTCACGGCGCAGCTCGGCCAGACGGTGGTCGTGGAAAACCGCGCCGGCGCGGGCGGCACGCTCGGGACCGATGCGATCGCGAAAGCGGCCCCCGACGGCCACGCATTGCTGCTCTCCGACAATTCGTTCGTAATGGCTCCGGGCCTCTATCAAAAGCTGCCTTACGACCCGGTGAGGGATTTCGTCCACATCACCCAGATCGCGGAATCGCCTTCGCTGCTGGTCGCGCGGGTGAATCTGCCGGCGAAGAACCTCAGGGAGCTCGTCGAACTGGCCCGGGCCAAGCCCTCCGGCCTCACCTTCGGCTCGGGCGGCGTCGGCTCTTCCGCCCATCTCGCGACCGAGCTCTTCATGAGCGTCGCCGGCATCCGGATGACGCACGTGCCTTTCAAGGGTGTGGTGCTGTCGATCGCCGAAGTCGTCGGCGATCGCATCGACGTGTCGATTGCGAGTCTCGCCAGCGGCATGGCGATGGTGAGCGCGGGCAAGGTCCAGGGCTTCGGCGTCACGGGTAGAGAGCGCAGCGCATTGCTGCCCACCGTCCCCACCTTCACCGAAGCGGGCTTGGGCGCGTACGACATGAGCTACTGGTGGGGAATCGCGGCGCCTGCGGGAACGCCGGCGCCGGTCGTGTCCCGGCTCAACCAGGAAATCACGCGCGCGGCGCAACAGGCGCGCGTGAAAGACTCCTTCGAGAAGCAGGGCGCGAGGCCGGTGACGACCTCGGCCACGGAGTCGTCGAGACGCATCGACGAAGAGATGAAGGTCTGGAAAAGCGTGATCGTGAAAGCGGGGGTGAGGATCGATTGATGCTCTACGGCACCGCCTTCGTCGACCGCGCGGCGCCTTCGATGCTCTGCCGAGCTGCTGTACTCACGTGCCGCTGCGGCTCGAATCGATCGCCTGGGGGCCGAATCGGTCGGGCGAGTAGGGCGCGGGATCGACGAAAGGCGCCTCGCCGGTGATCATTTCGGCGAGCAGCCTGCCGGTCACGGGGCCGAGCGTGAACCCGTGATGCGCGTGGCCGAAACCGAACCAGAGGTTCGGGTGGCGCGGCGCCTTGCCGATGATCGGCAGCATGTCGGGTGTGCACGGGCGGGCGCCCATCCACGGCTCGGTGTCGAGGCGCTCCGCGAGCGGAAAGAGGTCTCGCGCGATCGGTTCGGCGCGTCCGAGCTGCACCGGTGTCTTGATCGCATCGCGCAGCGCGAACTCCGCACCGGTCGTGAGCCGGATGCCGCGGCGCATCGGCGCGAGGAAATAACCGCGCTCCATGTCGAGCGCCGGGTGATTGAGCTTCGCTTCGCCAGCCGCGCGGTAGTGCATGTGATAGCCGCGTTTCACCGCGAGCGGAAGCTCGTAACCGAGGCTGCGCGTGAGGACATCGGCCCACGGCCCGAGCGCGATCACGGCCGAGCCGGCGGCGAGCGGCCCGTGTGCGGTTCGCATGCGCCAACCGGCGGTGTCCTGCTCGAGGCTCTGGGCATTTCCCTGCACGAACTTGCCGCCGAGGCTCTCGAAAAGCCGCAGGTAGGCGAGCGCTAGCCCCTGCGGATCGTCGACGCTGACCGGATCGGTGTAGTGCAGCGCGCCCGCGAGACACGGCGCAAGGTGCGGCTCCATCTGCTGGAGGGCGACGGAATCGAGCTTGTCGTAATTGACGCCGAATTCGGTGAGCGTCGCGTCGGCCTCGGCAAAGCGCTTGTCGCGCTCGCGCTCGGTGCGAAAGAGCTTCAGCCATCCGGCGCGGTGCATGAAGCTGGTCGCGCCGGCTTCGATCGCCAGCGCATCGTGCTCGCTCACGCAATGCTCGATCAGCTTCGCGTACTTCTGCGCCACCGCGTGGTGGCGCGCCGGACGCGAATGCATCCAGTAGCGCGTGAGAAACGGGGCGAGCCGGGGCAGCGCCGTCGCGTGGTAATACGCGTCGATGGTGCGGTTCAACGCATAGCGGGCGAGCGCGCTGAAGTCGTGCGGAAACCCGTACGGATAAACGCCTTCGCGCTGGATGAGGCCGGCGTTGCCGTAGGACGTCTCCTCGGCAGGGCCGCGCCGGTCGACGAGCACGACCGAGCGCGAGCGCTTCTGCAGGTGGAGCGCGACGGATATGCCGACGATGCCGGCGCCGAGCACCACGATATCGCTGCGCATCATGATCTTGTGAGGGTGTTCCCGGTTTGGTGGAGCGCTAGTGTATCTTGCAGGCTCTGTTCGAATGACGCGAGGTGTACTGCATGAGGCACGGATGGCGCTGACATACGATAAATGTCCGAAGTGCGGTCACGAGCGCACCCCCGCCGAATCGGCAGACGAGGGCGTGTGTCCTGCATGCGGAGTGATCTTCGAAAAATATCTGCGCGCGCGGCTGAACGTGTCCCGTCCCGCGGCCGCACTTTCCGGTACTGCGCATCCCGATGATGAGGAGCGCTCCATCGGCGCGCGGGTCAGAGCGCTCTTTTTCGACGTTCCCGACGAGATCGACCCGTCCCACGTCCTCGCGCGCGGCGCGCTGCTCGTCGTGCTCGTGCTCTATGGGATCAAGCTGGCGGCGATGGACGTTCCATCGTGGGAGATGGCGTCCTCGCTCATGCATCTGCCGATGGTGCCCATACACGAGTTCGGGCATATCCTCTTTCGGCCCTTCGGCGAGTTCATGACCCTGCTCGGCGGCTCGCTCTTCCAGGCGGGGCTTCCGCTCGTCTTCGGCGGTATTTTCCTCGTGAAGAACCGCGATCCTTATGCGGCTGCGGTGATGATGTGGTGGTCGGCGGTCGCGGTGATGGACATCGCCCCTTACGTGTACGACGCTCAGGCGCCCGTCCACATCCTGCTCACCGGCCGCACCGGTGACACCGGCGGGCACGATTTCGTCGACGTGCTCAGCGATCTGGGGCTCGTCACGCGCGCGCAGTCGGTAGGCTATGCCGTGCACCGATTCGGCGCTGCAATGCTGGGGGCATCGATTGCGTGGGCGGCGTTGATCGTGGCGAAACAGTACCGCATGAAGCAGGGTCGGTGAACGACGGTCCCTGTTCAGGAGGAGGCTGAGATGGCGATGAAACATGCCGCGTCCGTGCTGATCGTGCTCGCGGCCGTGCAGTCGCATGCCCGGGCCCAGGACAAGCCCGCCGCTTATCCCCGCAAGCCGATACGTGTCGTGGTGGGCATCGCGCCCGGCAGCGGGCTCGACCTGATGTCGCGTCTCGGCGCCCGGAAAATCAGCGAACGCTGGAATCAGTCGGTCATCGTCGACAACCGTGCCGGCGGCAGTCGTCGCCGCGCTCACGCCTGAAGAAGTGAAGGCGAAGTTCGACCGCGAGTACGCCGACCTCGATAAGCTCATCAAAGGACTGAACATCACGCTCAACAGACGTGCGATCGCGCGACCGTAATGCGGAGGCTGATTGCCGCTGCAAATGGTTAGGGTCGCGTCGTGGAGTGCATAATGGCATCAGCCCGCCGCAGAACGCGGGCTTGTTTTTATGAGGAGAAGCCGATGGCTTTCCGTGCTTTCAAGAGCGGTCGCGTTCTTGCGATCGCATGTTCGATGCTTTTTTGCGCGGCTTCGTACGGCGCTGAATCCTACCCGTCCAAGCCGATACGCTTCGTCGTGCCTTTTGCGCCGGGGGGAACCACCGACATCATCGCGCGCCTGCTCGGCCAGAAGCTGACCGAGGATCTCGGCCAACCCGTCATCATCGACATACGCGGCGGCGCGGGCAGCATGATAGGCACCGAGATCGCGGCGAAATCGC
>JAQGMV010000363.1 GCA_028292225.1 Betaproteobacteria bacterium | reverse complement strand
GTCGGCGCGGTGCCGCCGATGTGGCTGCGCGCGGCCATCGAGCCTTCGAGCGTCAGCGCGTCGAACACGTCTGTGTCGATGAGGCTGGAAAACTTCTGCAGGTCAGCGAGCTCGAGCTCCGAGAGGTCCTTGCCGCGGGTTTCGGCGTGGCGCACGGCCAGCGCGACCGCTTCGTGAGCTTCGCGAAACGGCACGCCTTTCTTCACGAGGTAATCGGCGAGGTCGGTCGCAGTGGCATAACCCTGCCGCGCGGCTTCGCGCATCGCCTCGCGCTTGACTTCGATGCCGCCGAGCATCTCGGTGAACACCGCCAGGCTCGCGGTGACGGTGTCGACGGTGTCGAACAGCGGCTCCTTGTCTTCCTGGTTGTCCTTGTTGTAGGCGAGCGGCTGGCCTTTCATCAGCGTGAGCAGCGCGACCAGGTGCCCGTTGACGCGCCCCGTCTTGCCGCGGATGAGCTCGGGCACGTCGGGGTTCTTCTTCTGCGGCATGATCGACGAGCCGGTGCAGAAACGGTCGGCCAGGTCGATGAACCCGAAGCGCGGGCTCATCCACAGGATCAGCTCTTCGCAAAAGCGCGACAGATGGGTCATCACGAGCGCAGCGCTCGAGCAGAATTCGATCGCGAAATCGCGGTCCGACACCGCGTCGAGGGAGTTCTCGCACACCCCGTCGAAGCCGAGCGCTTTCGCGACCATCTGACGGTCGATCGGGAATGAGGTGCCGGCGAGCGCGGCCGCGCCGAGCGGGAGGCGGTTCACCCGCTTGCGGCAGTCCGCGAGTCGCTGCGCGTCGCGCGAGAGCATCTCGTAATACGCGAGCAGGTGATGCGCGAACGAGACCGGCTGCGCCACCTGCAGGTGCGTGAACCCGGGCATCACCGTGTCGGTGTGCTTCTCGGCCAGGTCGAGGAGCCCGCGTTGCAGTCCCTTGACGAGCGCCAGCAGGCGATCGATCGCGGCCCGGAGGTAGAGCCGGATGTCGGTCGCGACCTGGTCGTTGCGCGAACGCGCGGTGTGCAGGCGCTTGCCCGCGTCGCCGACCAGCTCCGTGAGCCGCCGCTCGATGTTGAAGTGCACGTCCTCGAGATCGACCGACCATTCGAACGCGCCGCTGCGGATGTCCGCCCGGATCTGCTCCAGCCCCTGCTCTATCGAGGAGAGGTCTTCCGGCGTGAGGATGCCCACGGCATGCAGCATGCGCGCGTGCGCGATCGAGCCGTCGATGTCGAACTCGGCGAGACGCTGGTCGAAACCGACCGAAGCGGTGAAATGCTTGACGAGATCGGTGACCGGTTCGTCGAAGCGACCCGACCAGAGTTTGGGCTTGCGGCGCGGCTTTTCACTCGATGACATGTGGCCCTGCTAGAATTCGTACTGTTCGCTTCCGCGGTCTCGAGGTGCGACGCAGCCGTTGTGGCGACGCGAAGCAGCTGTTTCGCCTGCGGTGCGGCCGGTGTTTTTACGGGAAGAGCGTCAGGTTCGATCGAACATGCGCGGAGCGCCCAGTATAAATCAAAACGCCTATACCAGCGCTTTGCCCAACTTCCGCAACCTGGGCATTCTGCTGCGCATACTGCTCATCGTAAACATGTGCGGGATCGGTGCGGCGGTGCTCAAGGCGCCGACCCTCGCCGGCGCATGGCAGGAGCTCCTGTCGATCTCCGCGCTCCTTCAGCCATTGCTGATCGTATGCCTGCTCGCGCTCGTCGGCTTCAGCGGCCTGCTGCGGCGGCTGCCTTATTTTCTCGGCGCCGCCGCCGTCATCGTCATCGTGCTGGCGCTCGCGGCCTTCATCGCCGTACTGGTATACGGCAGCACGCGCGATGCCGCTTACGCCTTCGAGCGCTATGCGGTGATCTCGCTGCTCGTGACCGCCATGCTGCTCTCGTATTTCAACCTGCGGGGCCGCGCGCTCTCGCCCGCGCTGTCGGAGGCTCGGCTCCAGGCGCTGCAGGCCCGCATCCGTCCGCACTTCCTCTACAACAGCATCAACGCCGTGCTGTCCCTGATCAGGCAGGAGCCCAAGCGCGCCGAGACTGCGCTCGAGGACATGGCGGATCTCTTTCGTGTCGTGATGGGCGACAACCGCGAGCTTGCGCCGATCTCGCGCGAAGTCGAGCTCTGCCGGCAGTATCTCGGGCTCGAGCAGTTGCGCCTCGGCGACCGCCTGAGAGTCTCGTGGCGCATCGACAAGATGCCTGCCGACGCGCTGGTGCCTCCGCTCATCCTGCAGCCGCTGCTCGAGAATGCGGTCTACCATGGCATAGAGCCTCGCGTGGAGCCCGGCGAAGTGAGCATCGACATCTATATGGCGCGTAACCAGGTCCACGCGGTGCTGAGAAATCCCTACGCTAAAGAAGGCAATCACCACGGGGGCAACAAGATGGCGCTCAACAACATCCGCGAGCGCCTGCAACTGCATTTCGATGCCGAGGCCGTACTGGAGACCCGCGTGCGCGAAGACACTTACCAGGTGCACATCGTGATGCCTTACGTGAAAGCGGCTGCCGCATGAGCCGGCTGCGGATACTGATCGTCGACGACGAAGCGCCGGCGCGAGCGCGCCTGAAGGATCTGCTCTCCGACTGCGCAGCCGAGATCGACCTCGAAGTCGTCGGCGAAGCCGCCAATGCGCGAGCCGCGCTCGAAGAGCTCGCTGCGACCCGCGCGGACCTGATCCTCCTCGACATCCGGATGCCCGAAATGGACGGCATCGAGCTCGCCCAGCATCTGCAGAAGCTCCCCGAGCCGCCGGGGATCGTGTTCACGACCGCATACGACGCGTACGCCATTCGCGCTTTCGAAGTGAACGCGATCGACTACCTGTTGAAGCCGATCAGGACTGCGCGCCTGCTCGATGCTCTCAGGCGCGTGACCTCGACGCGCGCGCCGTCGGTCGAAGCGCTGCGCGAGCTCAGCGACCGGGCGCCCGCGTTCCTTTCGGCGCAGGAGCGCGGACGCATCCACCTCATCCCGCTCGACGACGTGGTCTATCTCAAAGCCGAGCTCAAGTACGTCACGGTCCGCACCGCCGAGCGTGAATACCTCATCGAGGACGCGCTCGCACGGCTCGAGCAGGAATACCCCGATCGCTTCGTGCGGGTGCACCGCAACTGCTTGATCGCGCGCGCCGCGATCCGCGGATTCGAGCGCGGCGCAGGCGAGGGCGAGACCCAGTGGCTGGTGATGCTCAAAGGGTGCGATGAGAAGATCGCCGTGAGCCGGCGCCAGCACTACATCGTGAGGGAGTTCGGCAAACGTGATCCGCCCGCGAACGGTGAACGGTAAAGGGTAAACGGTGAACCGTGGTGACTCCGAGCCGAGTCAGCAACTGCGCGGAGCTTGCACTCGAAGCGACCGGTTCACCGCTTGCCGCTTACCGTTCACCTCGATGGTAAAATTTGCCAGTCCAACCCTCTCCAGCCACGCTCTCCCATGTCAGCCTCGTCACCGGCACCGCTTCCGCGGCGGATCGTCATCGCGACTCGCGAGTCGGCGCTCGCGATGTGGCAGGCGCGGCACATCCAGGCCAGGCTCCTCGAGCTTTATCCCGGCCTCGAGGTCGTGCTCGACGGCATGACCACCGAAGGCGACCGCAAGCTCGACGTGTCGCTCGCGAAAGTCGGTGGCAAAGGTCTTTTCGTGAAGGAGCTCGAGGAAGCGCTCGCCCGCGGCGAGGCCGATCTCGCGGTGCATTCGATGAAGGACGTGCCGATGGCGCTGCTCGAGGGGCACGTGCTGGCGGCGACGCCCGAGCGGGCCGATCCGCGTGATGCATTCGTCTCGAACACCCATGCCGAAGTTGCCGCGCTGCCCGAAGGCGCGTGCGTCGGAACCTCGAGCTTGCGCCGCGAAAGCCAGCTACGCTCGCACCGCCCCGACCTCATCATCAAGCCGTTGCGGGGGAACGTCCCGACGCGGCTGCGCAAGCTCGACGAGGGGCAGTACGACGCGATCATCCTCGCGTCCGCGGGGCTGAAACGACTCGGCCTTGCAGAGCGCATCCGCTGGCTGCTCCCCACCGAGGTCAGCCTTCCGGCCGCCGGCCAGGGTGCGCTCGGCCTCGAGTGCCGCGGCGATCGTGACGACGTGCGGCGCCTGGTCGCGCCGCTCAATCATGCGGGCACCGAGCTGTGCGTCAAGGCGGAACGTGCGGTCGCTCGCATGCTCGCGGGCTCGTGCAACGTGCCGCTCGCCGCATACGGCGAGATCTCCGGCAGCACGATGCGCTTGCGCGGCTACGTCGGCGCGCCTGACGGCAGCCGCGTGGCGCGCGCCGAGGTCGAAGGTCCGGCGTGCGACGCGGA
>JAQGMV010000537.1 GCA_028292225.1 Betaproteobacteria bacterium | reverse complement strand
TACATCCAGCGCTTTCACGGCAAGACCCTCGTCATCAAGTACGGCGGCAACGCCATGACCGATGACAAGCTCAAGGAGAGCTTCGCGAGCGACATCGTGCTGCTCAAGCTCGTCGGGATGAACCCCGTCATCGTCCACGGCGGCGGACCGCAGATCGACGACATGCTCAAACGCGTCGGCAAGAAAGGCGAGTTCGTGCAGGGCATGCGCGTCACCGACGGCGAGACGATGGAAATCGTCGAAATGGTGCTCGGCGGTCAGGTGAACAAGGAGATCGTGCACCTGATCAACCGGCACGGCGGCCATGCGGTCGGGCTTACCGGCAAGGACGGCGCTTTCATACGCGCGAGGAAAATGGTGATGCGCGCTCCGGGCGGGGGCAACGGCGCAGTGGACATCGGGCAGGTCGGGGAAGTCGAGGCGATCGATCCGAAAGTCGTGCAGACCCTCTTCGCCGGAGGTTTCATACCGGTGATCGCGCCGATCGGATTCGGCAGCGGCGGCGAGTCGTACAACATCAACGCCGATCTCGTGGCCGGCAAGGTCGCCGAAATCCTGAAGGCCGAGAAGCTGGTCGTGCTCACCAACACCGCGGGCGTTCTCGACAAGAGCGGAAACCTGCTGACCGGCCTCACCGCGAAGAAAGTCGACGAGCTCTTCGCCGACGGCACGATACACGGCGGCATGCTCCCCAAGATCAGCTCCGCGCTCGACGCGGTGAAAAACGGCGTGAACACGTGCCACATCATCGACGGCAGGGTCGAGCACGCGGTGCTGCTCGAAGTGCTGACGAGCGAAGGGGTGGGCACGCTCATCCGCAGGCGTTGAAGCGCGACCGGCGCTCGCTTTCACGCGCGCGCGGCGTCGACCCCCAGCGGCGCGCGCCGGCATGGACGCGTTCGTGGATCTTCGACCTCGACAACACGCTGCACAACGCGCGGCCGCACATTTTTCCGCGCATCAATCAGTTGATGACGCAGTACCTGCAGTCCGAGCTCGGGCTCGACGTGGATGCGGCCAACGCGCTGCGCAGGCACTACTGGATGCGCTACGGCGCGACGCTGCTCGGGCTCATTCGCCATCACGACGTCGACCCCGCTCACTTCCTGCGGGAGACGCACCACCTGCCGGAGCTCGGCCGCATCCTCGTTCGCGAGCCGCAGCTGCGTGCGACGCTTACCCGGCTGCCCGGGCGCAAGTTCATCTTCTCCAATGCGCCGGTGCATTATTCGCGCGCTGTGCTGAAAGCCCTGTGCATCGCCGACCTTTTCGATGCAGTCTTCTCGATCGAGCGCACACGCTACCGCCCCAAGCCCGATGCTCACGGCTTTCTGCGGCTGACGCGCGCCCACCACCTGCGCTCGCAGCGCTGTATCATGGTCGAGGACACGCTGGAAAACCTGCGCACGGCCAAGAAGCTGGGAATGAAAACCGTGTGGGTTTCGCGCGAGCCGCGTGCGCCGGCCTACGTCGATGTGAAAATCTCGAAGTTGAGCGAGTTGCGGCGTGCGCTGCCGCAGCTTGCGTGAGTCGCAGGGGAAACGATGGCGAGGACGGGCGAACGAAAGACGCAGATACTGCAGATGCTCGCGCACATGCTCGAGAACCCGGCTGCGGACAAGGTCACTACTGCGCGGCTTGCGGCAAAGCTCGAAGTGTCGGAGGCGGCGCTCTATCGCCACTTCACCGGCAAGGCGCAGATGTATGAAGGACTGATCGAGTTCATCGAGCAGACGCTCTTCGCGCTCATCAACAAGATCACCACCGAAGAGAAAAGCGGCACGCGGCAGATGGAGGCGATCGTCAGCGTGCTGCTCGCGTTCGCACAGAAGAACCGCGGCATGACCCGCGTGCTGATCGGAGACGCGCTCGTGCACGAACACGAAAAGCTGCAAGCGCGAATCAACCAACTTCACGACCGGCTCGAGGCCGCGCTCAAGCAGGCGATACGCTTCGGCATCACGCAGCAGGAGATCGTCGCCGACGCCGACGCCGCCGCCTGCGCCAATCTGATCCTCAGCTTCGTGACCGGGCGCTGGCACCAGTTCGCCAAGAGCGGCTTCAAGCGCGACCCCGTGGAGCTCTGGAACCACCAGTGGCGCCAGTTGATGGAAGGGGTCGCCGCCTGAAGATCTACGCCGCTTCTGCGGCACGCCGGCCAAGGGTCGTCGTGCCTTGGGACGTAACGGCCCGCTTAAGCGGCTACCGCCGCTACTTATGGAGGAGTAACGATGGCGGACATCACGACACAGCAACTCGCGCAACTCCTACTCGGGATCGCGCGCGCCCAGAACGCGTTCGTCGAAGCGCTCGAGAACTCGAAGACCGGCTTCAGGGCGACGCACTTCAGGCCCGCGATCGAGTCCGCGTCGCGCATCCGCGCGAACCGCCCGGACACCTTGACCGACTATCCTGCGAGGCTGTTGCTGCAGATGCTCGCGCGCACCGGCCCCGACGCGGACACCGTGCAGCGAGACCTGGAGCGCCTGCTTGCAGCGTCTGCGGATACGGCGGCTACGCTTGCGGCGGCCGGGCCCCCTCAAGCCGCCCGCTTTGCAGCCGGAAGCGCAACGGCGCCGGAAAACACCGGCGGCCCTGTCGCGGGCGACGACAACTCTCTCGACATGACCCGCTAGCGCGCCCGGCCTCCCTGTACAGGAGCGCTCGCCAGAGCGCCTGAAAGGAAAGGAGGTGGCGGAGGGAGGAAACCTTGGTTTCCCTCTGCCTCGTTCACCGGGCGCTCGCCGCCAGCGGCGCGCTGCCGCAGACCTCGCACGCGGGGTCTTTTTTCAGCCTGATCGTCCTCAGTTGCATGGTCAGGGCGTCGATCAGCAGCACCCGCCCGTCGAGTA
>JAQGMV010000536.1 GCA_028292225.1 Betaproteobacteria bacterium | reverse complement strand
CGGTACACGCGCTCCATCTCGTCGGCGGCGGTGCAGTCGACGAGCACGTTGTTAACCACCGTCGCGAAGCGATAGCCCGACGTGCCGTAAACCGCCCACGACTCGGGCAGCTTCTCATGCGAGGCCGCGATCTTTTCGATGACGACGTACAGCGGCCGCGGCGGCCGCCCGTCGGTGCCCGGCTCGGCCACGATGTCCGCTGCTTGCGCGTAGCGCTGCTGGAGCTGGGTGAAGTATTTCTCCGGGTCGTAGAGCCCGTCGGGATGGTCGATGCGCAGCCCGTCGACCTTGCCTTGCGCGCAGAGATTCAGCACGAAGCGGTGCGTCGCGTCGAAAACGCCTTCGTGCTCCATGCGCAGCGCTGCGAGATCGTTGATGTCGAAGAAACGGCGGTAGTTGATCTCGTCCGCCGCCACACGCCACGACGAGAGCCGGTACGCCTGCTGCTCGAGCAGCGCGTGCAGGCGCTCGAAGCTCGCGCGGTCATCTGCCCTGCCGTTGATCGATTCCACCGCGTGCCCGATCGCGCGCGCGATGACCTCGTGTTCGGCGGCGAGACGGGCGAGCTGGCGCTTGTGCACGTCCTTGTCGCGCTGGCGCTGGAGCTTGCGCTCGTTTCCGGTCTCGTGACGCGCGGGAAGGTTTCCGAAAGCCGACGCGAGACTCGCGAGCTCGGCCTGTGCGTCGGGCGGAAGATCCGCGCCGTGTATCGCGCCGGCAGCCGCTTCGAGCATGGAACGATATTCGCGCGGGTCGAGCGGAAAGCGGTGATCGTAGTAACACAGGCTGAACTCGCCGCGCTCGCGGCTGAAGCTGACCTTGAGCTCGCCGCGCTCGAGCACGAGACCGTACTGATCGCCCAGTACCGGAACCAGGACCCTGCCCGCGAGCGCGGGATTGGCGGGCTCCCACTCGATATCGAAAAAGTCGGCGTACGCAGAAGCCTGGCCGTTCTCCAGCACGTCGAGCCACCACGCGTTGTCCGCGCCCATCACCCCCATATGGTTGGGAACCATGTCGAGGATGTGGCCCATCCCGTGCTCGGTCAGGGTCGCCACGAAGCGCTCGAAATCCTCGGGCGTGCCGATCTCCGGATTGAGCGCGTTGTGATCGACGATGTCGTAACCGTGTGTGCTTCCCGGCCTCGCCTTGAGGTACGGCGAGCAATACACGTGGCTCGCGCCGAGGCGCGCGAGATACGGGATCAGCGCGATCGCGTCGTTGAAGGTGAAGTCGCGATTGAGCTGCAGGCGGTAAGTGCAGCGGGGGATGCGCGCCTGCAGCTCACCCCGCTTTGGGCGGGCGGGCCCCGGCGCCGGCCGCAAGCAGGCCAGGGTTTCGGTCATGGCGAGGAAGCGCTCGTCGCGCTCGATCTCTTCGAGCGTGAGCGGAAGCTTGCGACGCCAGTTCGGATGCTCGTTCACCGTGCCCGGCATGTTCGCCTGCTCGCGCACGAGCAGGATGTCTTCGGGCTGCACGACCATCAGGCGCGAAGGGCTGTGGGCGAGGTACTCGTGCACCGCGCGTGCGAGCTCGGGCGTCATCTTCGAGCTGACCGGATTGACGCTGCCTTCCGGGATGAGCTTTTCCCGCTCGAGGGCGAGCACCAGCCGTGCGCGCTCCTGCGCGCGGTTTATCACGTATCGCTGCCGCAGCTCTTCGGAGGGGAAGAGGTCGAGCTCCTGCCGAACTTCGAGATCGCGGCCTTCCCACCAGCCGGTGAGCGTCGCCAGGTCGTGCGTGGAGACCGCGACCAGCGCGTCGGCAGGATATTCCTCCGGCGCAAGGTAGTCGCCTTCGGGCGTGCGCTCGAAAAACAGCAACCGGTACGACATCACGCGAGCGCGCGAGAGTCCGACTCGGACTTCGTCGGGCACCGTGCCGAGGTCTTCGCCGATCACCATGCACGCGTTGCGATGGCTTTCGAGCGCCAGGATCGCGAGCAGGTCGCGGAACGGGTAGCACACGTACGCGCCTGCGGCGGCGGATGCGCCCGGCGGTATCCAGTACAGCCGGTACAGACCCATCACGTGGTCGATTCGCAGCGCCCCCGAGTAGCGCATCGTCGCGCGCAGCGTTGCGATGAAAGGATCGTAGCGCGCGGCTTTGAGGGCGTCCGGACGCAGCGGAGGCAGTCCCCAGTTCTGGCCTTTGAGGTTCACTTCGTCCGGCGGCGCGCCCACGCTCGCGCCGACTGCGTACACCTCCTGATTCGCCCAGCTTTCCGCGCCGCCGCGGTCGATGGAGATCGCGAGGTCCTGGTAGACGCCTACGCCGTAGCCGAGCTCGTCGGCCCGCGCGCCCGCGCGCTGGAGCTGGAGCGCCGCCTGCCACTGGAGGTACTCGTAATACTCGATGCGTTCGACGTTCGCCTGCGCGAACTGCGCGACTTCCGGCGCGTCGGGACGCCGATACGCAACCGGCCACACCGGCCAGCCCCATACGCCCGGGTCCTGCCGGTGGAAATGCTCCTGCAGCGCTTCGAACAGCGCGTGCCGGCGCAGGCGCATTCCGCCTTCCGCCTGGAAGCTGCGGAAAGCCCGTCCGCGCTCCGCTTCGGGGGCTAGATGATGGCGGCGAAAATGGCGATACGCCTGTTCGAGCAAAGGGAACTTGAGCGCGCCGATCGCCTGGTAATCGACGAGCTCGCTCGCGCGAGCCGCCTGCAGCGCCGATTGGAAGTTCGCGGTGCCCATGGCGGCCAGCACTTCGGCGGATTCGCGCGCGTCGGGCACCGATTCGACGTCGATGTAGATGACGTTGAAGAACAGCCTCGACGACGGGCTGTACGGGCTCGAGTGCATGGGATTGTGCGGATAGAGCGCGTGCAGCGGATTGGCGCCGACGACACCTGCGCCGCGATGGCCCCATTGCTCGACGACCGTGCGCAGGTCGGTATAGTCGCCCATGCCCCAGTTGCGCTCGGAGCG
>JAQGMV010000511.1 GCA_028292225.1 Betaproteobacteria bacterium | reverse complement strand
GGCGAGCCCAGCAGCATTTCGACGATGACGGCGGCACGGCGCATATGGCGCTCGGCCTGGTCGCGCCT
This sequence comes from Betaproteobacteria bacterium, assembly GCA_028292225.1. Classification (GTDB taxonomy): domain Bacteria; phylum Pseudomonadota; class Gammaproteobacteria; order Burkholderiales; family SG8-41; genus JAQGMV01. Next base: position 3,339 of record JAQGMV010000511.1, on the reverse strand, counting down.
GCGGCCGCTCAGGTTCACCTTGTCCAGGCTGTTGAGCAGCCCGCTGTAAAAATCGTTCGGTTTCATGAATCACCTCGCTGTGATGCAATTGGTCACGGAATCCGCGTGCGCGCCTCAAGTCGCCGACGCGTATGCCTATACAACGGCAGCGCCGGGGCTTTGTGCAGCGCGTCTAATCAATTATTTCTCAGCCGAGGTGTAAATAAAACTAACGCATGAACTTTTTAGCACTTTGCGTGCTTCCAGAAACGACAAGCCCGGGAGCGATCACTCGCTTCCCGGGCACGGTTAAGGTTTAAAGCGGGAGCTTAGCCGCTCTACTTGCGCTGCTGGCCCTGCTGATTGCCTTGCTGTCCCTGGCCGCTCTGCTGTCCCTGATTGCCCTGGTTGGCTTGCTGCCCTTGCCCGGTCTGCCCCTTGTCCTGCTGTTGCTGCCCTTTCTGGCCTTGCTGGTTTTGCTGATTGCCCTGGTTGGACTGGTTGCCTTGATTGCCTTGGTTGCCTTGATTGCCTTGGTTACCGCCCTGCTGGTTGCCTTGCTGTCCGCCCTGCTGTTGCTGGCGGTCGCTTTGACCTTGCTGGCTTTGCTGACCTTGGCCCTGCGGGTTTTGGCGGTCTTGCTGCGTCATAAAGTCCTCCGAATAACAGTGGCTGACGGCCCGGTTGGACCGGCAAGAAAGGGAGGGGCAAGAAATGTACCGCGGGCACGATAAGTGATTGACGATTAAGGCTTAACGGCCCCGGCTGCACCAGCCGTACCCGGCCCGCCTCCAACGTCAGCCGCTCACTCCCTGGGCGGGCCGCGCGGCGCCGGCCGCGGCCACACGTTGAAGTGCTGGATCGCCGCAATCACGATCGCGGCGACCCAGCCGAACATGATCATGCCGCACGCGCCTTCGGATGCGGCCAGCAGCCGCCACTCCGGCGCGACGCTCGCGTCGCTGTAGCCGCTCGTGGTGAAGCTGCCGAGGGAGACGTAGAGCGACGCTTCGAAGGTATCGACCGCGTCGAGCCCGCAAAACACCCACGCCCAGAGCGCGACCTCGGCAATCATCCCGACGAACATGTAGAGCACGAACAGCACGATCACGAGCGTCGCATGATGCCGGCTGAACCGGCGCTCGTGCGTCCGCAGCGACTGCAGCGCGCGAAAGCCGGTCAGCATGAAGCCTGCCTGTATGAGCGCAGTCAGTGCGACCAGGCCCGCGCCGAGGACGATCTGCACCAGCATCGGGACTAATTCGCGCGGGCGCCGGAGATCTCCACCGCTTTGGCCCATTTGCGCGCTTCGGTCTGGAGGTACGCCGCAAACTCCGCGGGGCTGTTGCCGACGGTTTCCAGCCCTTCGTGGCCGAGACGTTCGCGCGTTTCGGCCGACTTGAGCGCTTTCAGCGTCGACGCGTGGAGCCTCGAAGTGATGTCGCGAGGCGTGTTTTTCGGCGCGAAAAGCCCGAACCATGCAGTCACTTCGTAACCGGGCACTCCGCTTTCGGCGATCGTCGGCACCTCCGGCGCCGCGGCGCTGCGCTTCGCGCCCGATGACGCGAGCGCATGCACTTTGCCCGAGCGGATCTGCGGCATCGCCGCCACGATGTTCGCGAACATGACCTGCACCTGTCCACCGATGAGCTCGGTCATCGCAGGGCCCGAACCCTTATAGGGCACGTGCATGAGATCGACGCCGGCGGCTGCCTTGAACAGCTCGCCGGCAAGGTGGGTCACATTGCCGTTACCGGCCGATGCGTAATGCAGCGAGCCGGGTTTCGCTTTCGCGAGCTGAATGAGCTGCGGGACGGTCTTCGCCGGCACCGAGAGATTGGCGATCAGCATGAACTGGCCGGACCCGACGAGCGATATCGGCGCGAATTCTCCGAGCAGATCGCGCGAGAGATTCTTGTAGAGGATGGCGTTGATGACCTGACTCGGCGTGCACATGATCAGCGTGTAGCCGTTGGGGACCGACTTCGCCGCGATGTCCGCACCGATGTTGCCGCCCGCCCCTGCGCGGTTGTCGACGACCATCTGTTGCCCCAGGTCCGCGCCCAGCGGCTGGGCCATGATGCGCGAGACGATGTCCACGCCGCTCCCCGGCGATGACGGCGCGATCAGCCGTATCGGCTTGCTCGGATACGACTGCGCGGCGGCAATGCCCGCGGCGCTCAACAGCGAAAGCGCGATCAGATGCCGCGCGAAAACTGATGCTGATTTCATAGGTGCTCCCTCTGGTCCGTCATTTGAAGCGCGATCATACCGGTTGGGCTCGCATTCATGTAGTGCGCTGCGACGTCTCGGCTGCGGTAAATTCTGTTCTGCTCGTAAGCCTGGAGGTCGACTTGAGACCGTTTTCAACACCATTGACGTCGGTTGTGACGCTCGTGTGCATGATGGCCGCCGGCAGCGATGCGGCGCCTGCCGCACAGGCTCGCATGCAAACCAACGGTGCGGCGTACCCCACGCGGCCCGTGCGGGTCGTCGTACCGTATTCCCCCGGCGGCTCGTCGGACGCGGTCGCGAGAATACTTTCCGTGAAACTCGGCGAGACCCTGGCGCAGCCTTTCGTCATCGACAACCGTCCGGGCGCCGCAGGGTCGCTCGGGCGCGAGCTCGTTGCCAAGGCCGCGCCCGACGGATACACCCTGCTCGTGGGCGATTCGCCGCACACGATCAACGTTCACGTGCTGCGCCACGTCCCGTACGACCCGATCGGGGACTTCACCGCGATCACCCTGGTTGCGACCGCGCCGCAGGTCTTCGTCGTGAATCCCGCGTTCCCTGCGAAGACCGTGAAGGAATTCGTCGCCGCGGCACTGGCGCAGCCGGGCAGGCTCAACTACGGCTCGGGCGGCACCGGATCGGTCACACACCTGACCGGAGAGCTGTTCAAGCTCGCGACCCGGACCGATATCGTACACGTGCCTTACAAGAGCATCGCCGTAGCCGTGACCGACGTCATCGGCGGACAGATCCCCGCGGCCTTTCCGACGATCCCCGGTGCCGTGCCGCACGTGAAATCCTCGCGCCTGCGCGCGCTCGCCCTCACCAGCACCCGGCGCTCGATGATGCTGAGCGACGTGCCGACCTTCGAGGAAGCCGGAGTGCAGGGCATGATCGTCACCAACTGGTTCGGCGTATTCGGACCTGCACGGCTGCCGAAGGACGTCGTCGCAAGGCTGCACACCTCACTCGTGGACATCCTGCAATCGCCCGACGGCCGCGCGAAGTTCGCGGCGCTCTCCCTCGACATCGCCGCGAGCACACCGCAGGCGTTCGAGGCACATCTGAAGTCCGAGCTCGAGAAATGGGGAAGAGTCGTGAAGGCTGCGGGGATCAAGCCGGAGT
>JAQGMV010000336.1 GCA_028292225.1 Betaproteobacteria bacterium | reverse complement strand
CGATGAAGATCAGCGGCTCGTGGGGCAGCGCCGGGTGGAAGAACGCGAAACAGCGCCGATCGGCCGCGAGCCTGCGGCGCAGGTCTTCCCAGCCGGCGATCTCGTGCACCGCCTCGTACTCGATGAGCTTTTCGAGCACGACCGCGGGCGTATACCAGTCGATGCGCTCGAGCGTGAGAAAGCCGCGGTTGAACCACGATTCGAAAAGATGCCCGAGGTCGGCGTCTATCCCTTTCCACTCCGGATGGGTTTTGAGGCCGCCGAGCATTTCGCGTCGCATCGCGACGAGCGCTGCGGTCCCGCCGGGCGTGGTGTTGAGCCTGCGGAAAAGCTCCTGGCGCGGCGCTTCGACGCAGCGCTGGAGGCGGATCAGATTTTCCTGCGTGGGCTCGTCGTGATACGCGTCGTATGCGCGCTCGAGCTCTTCGCGATCCGGCGAGAACTCCGCGGCGAGCGCATCGTAGAAGGAGGGCAGGGCGGACCTGGGCAGGCTGTTGTACGCGGCGAGCGCATCGCGCGCGACGACCGCGCCCGAGACTTCGCCGCGCTCGGAGAGGAGCGCCTGGAAAAGATCCATCGCCTGGCGCGCACGGCGGTGCGAGCGGTGGCGCTCGCTGGGGACGACCGAGCCGACGAGACGTTTGAGGAACGAAGGTGCGTTCATTACGTACGAGCGTAGCGTTGACATCAGGCCCGGAAGGGTGCCGCCTGCGCCTGTGGATGCATTCACGGGCGCACCGCGAAGGGCCGCCAGTTGCACCGCTGAGGGGCGGGTCGGTTTCATGCTAGCGCTTTACCGGTGCGGTTCGCAATCGGGTTGTCCTTGCCTATAATGACTACTCGCGTGCAGTGCACGGAGCGTGCCCGAAGGAGACAGCATTGGACAGTGTCGATCTGCAAGTGATGAAAAGTGCACGTGACTGGCTCAGGGGCGGGCACGGCGTGGTTCTCGCGACGGTGATCCGCACGTGGGGCTCCGCGCCGCGGCCGATCGGCGCGCTCACCGCGATCCGAGACGACGGCATGGTGGTCGGGTCGGTGTCGGGCGGGTGCGTCGAGGATGACATGATCTCCCGTGTGCGCGCGAAAGAGATCGCCCGCGACAAGCCGGCGCTGACGAGCTACGGGGTGAGCGCGGAAGAAGCGCGGCGTTTCGGTCTGCCGTGCGGCGGAACGCTCGAGCTCGTTCTCGAGCCGCTCGGCGCGCACAGCGGGCTCGACGAGCTGCTCGCGCGCGTCGAGCGCCACGAGCTCGTCGTTCGCAAGCTCGACATGGAGACCGGCGCGGTCCGGATCGAGCCCGGCAAGTGGAGCGACCAGCTCATATTCGACGGCAAGTCGCTGTCAAGCGTTCACGGACCGCACTGGCGGCTGCTCATCATCGGCGCGGGACAGCTTTCCCAGTACCTGGCGCAGATGGCGCAGGGCCTCGACTACCAGGTGACGGTGTGCGATCCGCGCGAAGAGTACGCCGATACATGGAACGTTCCCGGTGTCGCGCTCACGCGCGAGATGCCCGACGACGTGGTGATCGCGATGAACCTCGATGCGCACAGCGCGATCGTGACGCTGACGCACGACCCGAAGCTCGACGACATGGCGCTGCTCGAAGCGCTGAAGTCCCCGGCGTTCTACGTCGGCGCGATCGGCTCGCGCAAAAACAACGAGGCGCGCCGCGAGAGGCTCGCCGAATTCGACCTGGCCAAGCACGAGATCGATCGTCTGCACGGTCCGGTGGGGCTGAAGATCGGCAGCAAGACCCCGCCCGAGATCGCAATCGCGATCCTCGCCGAGATGACCGCGATCAAGAACGGCGTGCAGCTCGCGGGTCTCGCCGAGCCGCCCAGGCAGACGACCGAAGGGTGTGCCGCGCCTGCGGTCAGCAGCAAACCGTAAACCTGAAGAAGCTGTCAACGCCAACGCGCGAAGGATAAGAAGAGGACGCAAAGGAGATTTCATTCTTCGTTCGATCTACTCGGCGTCCTTGCACTTTCCTTAGCGTCCTTCTTATTCTGCTTTAACTGTTCCGGGTCTCTCAATGCGAGTAGCAATCATCGGTGGTGGAAGCATCGCCCGTCTTTTTCTCGACCACATCCGGCGCGGCGATCTCGGCGAAGGCGTCGAAGTCGTAGCCATCGCCGGCCGCAGCGCGGGCTCGCGCGGCAAGTCGCTCGCGGACGAGTATGGGGTCGCGTTCGCGAGCGGTCTGGCCGCGGTGCTCGCGCAGCGCCCCGACGTCGTCGTCGAAGCCGCATCGCACGAGGCGGTGCGCGAATATGCCGAGCCGCTGCTGAGCAGCGGCGTCGCGGTCATCGTGCTCTCCGGCGGCGCGCTGCACGACGATGCGCTGCGCGGGAGTCTCGAATCCGCTGCGCGGCGCACCGGTGCGCTGTTGTACGTGCCTTCGGGCGGCATCGGAGGGCTCGACGCGCTCAAGGCCGCATGCATCGCAGGCGTGGACGAGGTCGGGATTACGGTTTCCAAGCCGCCGCAGGCGTGGAAAAACATCGCGTATGTCGAGAAGCTCGGAGTCGCGCTCGACGGCATGACCGAACCGCGCACGCTTTACGAAGGACCCGCGCGAGGCGGCATGCCGTTGTTTCCCGCGAACGTGAACATCGCCGCGGCGCTTTCGATGGCCGGCATCGGTTTCGATCGCACGCGATTGAGAGTCGTCGCCGACCCGGGGATCACCCACAACACGCATCTCATCGAAATCCGCGGGCGCACCGGCAACATCACGATCAAGCTCGAGAACGTGCCGGCGCCGGACAATCCCAAGACCGCATGGCTCGCGTGCTACAGCGCGCTTGCGGCGCTCAAGCTCGCGAAGTCCCCGATTCGTTACGGCACGTAACTCGCGTTCGCCGGAATGATGGTCCCTGCCGCGCAGTAAAGGAAGGGAGGTTCAAGGAGGGAAACCTGGGTTTCCCTCCTTGGCGTTACCGAGTCGCGGCTGCGGGCGTAGTTTGCCCGCATGGCTTCATCGCCGCGGCGCTACTGCTTTCCCTCCAGACGCAGCAGCGCATGGACGATCTCCAGCACCATGCGCTTGTGGTTGTCCTCGAGCGTATCGAATTTGCGCGCGACCCACGCGGGCTCGGCTTTGTAAGGCGCGGCATCCTGCCGCGTGCCGATCTGCGCACGATCCTGCTTGCGCTCCGCGTCGCCGAAGCGCAGCCAGTGCACGCCGACGTCGAGCCAGAGCGCCATCGCTCGGATCTTGTCCTGCGACGGCAAGGCGCCGCCGGTCAGCCACTTCCTTACCGCCTGCGTCGAGACAGGGTCGCCTGCGTAGCGCAGGTTGAACTCACGCGCGACTTTCGCATAACCGGCGGCGTCCACGCCGGCTTTGCGCAGCGCGTCCTTGAGACGCTTGCTGAAAGCCTGTTTCTCGTCCATCAGGGCCATGCCGGGAAAGTATCACCAAGCACGGCAGGTAACGGATACGGGAGGTTTCTATATATCATAACCAAACGTATCATGATGACGTCTGAATTCACGATGGGCCGAGATTGGAAAAAGCGGTTTCTCCGCGCGATTCGCCTGAGAGCGGCATGCGACGGGATAGTACAATCGGCACGATGTTGCATCCTTCCCTCTGAAAGCAAACTCCACAATGAAACTCGGATTCATCGGATTGGGCGTGATGGGCGGCCCCATGGCAGGCCATCTCGCAAAGGCCGGGCACGAGGTCACGGTCTACAACCGCACGCGCAGCAAAGCCGATGCGTGGGTCGCCAAATACGGCGGGCACGCCGCGGCAACGCCGGCTGAAGCGGCTGCGGGTGCGCAGATCGTTTTCTCGTGCGTCGGCAACGACGACGATCTGCGGCAGGTGACGATCGGACCCGAAGGCGTATTCCACGGGATGAGCCGCGGCTCGGTCTTCGTCGATCACACCACGGCCTCGGCCGCAGTCGCCGTCGAGCTCGAGAGCGCCGGCCGCGACCGTGGCCTCGCGTGTCTCGACGCGCCGGTCTCCGGCGGCCAGTCGGGCGCCGAGCAGGGAATACTCACGGTGATGGTCGGCGGCGATGCGGCTGCGTTCGAGATCGCCCAACCGGTCATCGCGCATTACGCGCGCGCGGTCACGCTGATGGGCGCATCCGGATCGGGCCAGAAGACCAAGATGGTCAACCAGATCTGCGTCGCGGGCGTCGTCGAAGGCCTCGCCGAAGGACTCGCGTTCGCGCTCCACGCAGGGCTCGATGCGAAGAAAGTGCTGAGCGTGATCTCGAAGGGCGCGGCGACTTCGTGGCAGATGGAAAACCGCGGCGACACGATGGTCGACGGCAAGTTCGACTTCGGCTTCGCAGTCGATCTCATGCGCAAGGACCTGCGTATCGCGATGGAGGAAGCGCGCGCGAACGGTGCCGAGCTTCCGGCGACCGCGCTCATCGACCAGTTCTACGCCAAGCTCCAGAAGCAGGGACACGGCAGGATGGACACCTCCAGCCTCATGAAGCTTCTCAGCGATCGCTGATGACGTCCGTTCCCGCGCCTGTTCCTGCACTGCCGGCCGCGACGGTCACGCTGGTGCGGGACACCAGCGCCGGCCTCGAAGTGCTCATGCTCCAGCGCAATCACCAGTCGGGTTTCATGCCCGGCATGTTTTTATTTCCGGGCGGCGCGCTCGATGCCGGTGACCGGCGTGCCGCGGTGCTGTCGCGCTGCGCCGGACTGGATGACACCGCGGCGAGCGCGGCACTCGACGTGGAAAGCGGCGGGCTCGGCTACTGGGCCGCGGCGATACGCGAATCGTTCGAGGAAGCTGCGGTGCTGCTCGCTTACGGCGACACCGGCGCGCTGGTGAATCCCGGCGAGGCGGCTCGCGCCGGGCGCTTCGCCGAGTACCGGCGCAGGCTCAATGCGGGCGAGGATGTGCTCGCGCAGATGCTCGAGCGCGAAGGCCTGCGGCTTGCGGTGGACCGGCTGACCTATTTCAGCCACTGGATCACGCCGGTGAATGCGCCGCGCCGCTACGACACGCGGTTCTTCGTCGCCGTTGCGCCCGAAGGCCAGGAGGCGCTTCCCGACAATGTCGAAGCGATCCACCACGTGTGGGTGAGTCCCGCGCAAGCAGTCGAGCGCCACCGCGCGGGCGTATACAAGATGAGGACGCCGACGCTCAGCACGCTCGAGCAATTCGCGCCTTTCGACACCGCCGATGCGTTGATCGCCCACCTGCGCGCTCAGACCCACATCCCCACGATACTTCCGCACATCGCGCCGACCGGCAAACGGCTGCTGCCCGGCGAGGAAGGGTACGACGCGCTCGCTGCCGCCGAGGCACAAGGCAAATGGAAAACATAGTTCCCGGCATTCCGGTGACGATCGCGCCGGGCATCGTGCGCCTGACTGCGCCGAATCCCGGCGTGATGACGGGCCCGGGAACGAACAGCTATATCGTCGGCACGACCGAGCTCGCGCTGATCGATCCGGGTCCGGCGATCGAATCGCACATCGCCGCGCTGCGCGCCGCGGTCGGCGAACGCCTGAAGTGGATCGCCTGCACGCACACGCACCTCGATCACTCGCCTGCCGCGGCGGCGTTGAAGCGGTCGACGGGGGCGCGAATCGCGGGGCGTATCGCCGATCAGGACGGGCGCCAGGACGGCGATTTCACACCTGACCTGGCGCCCGAGGACGGCGACTCGATTTGCGTCGACGGCGTGACCCTGCGCGCGGTGCACACCCCCGGGCACGCTTCGAACCACCTGTGCTATCTGCTCGAAGAGCAGAAGCTCCTCTTTACCGGCGACCACGTCATGCAGGGCTCGACCGTGGTCATCTCCCCGCCCGGCGGCGACATGCAGGCTTATCTCGCGTCGCTCGAGAAGCTGCTCGCGCTCGACCTCGAAGCGCTCGCACCGGGTCACGGACACCTGATCCACACCGCGCACGACGAAGCGCGCCGCCTGATCGCGCATCGGTTGAAGCGCGAGCAGAAAGTCGTCGATGCGCTCGCGCGCAAGCATCCCGCGACGCTCGACGAGCTGGTGGTATACGCCTACGACGACGTATCGGAAAAACTTTACGCGCCTGCGAAGCGATCGCTGCACGCGCACCTCATCAAGCTGGAGCGGGAAGGGCGGGCGGTGGTCAGCGAGGATCGCTGGGCGCCGAAGGCGTAGCGTTGCCACGCGGCTTGAGTCGCGGCGCTCGGGTTGGCGATATTCGTTCTTCGTTCAGGTCAAAAGCATCCACCACGAAGGACACGAAGGGGCACGAAGGAAAAGCTAAAAGCTTTCACGCGAAGGAAGCAAGATGGCGCTTGCGCTACTTCACCAGCAACGCGAGCAATGCCTTCACCGAATGGTTTTCGATGTTCAGCGCGGTCTCGGCGATGCGGTCGACCGGCAGGTGCCCGTTGATGCCGCGGAACTTCTCGGTGATTCCTCGTGCGTCGATCGGCGCTGCGGGCGAGCCCGACGGATCGAGGACGTCGACGCGCACGTGCTCGCCGCCTGCGGCGGCCGCAACCCACCCGGCGAAGTTCTTCGGATAGAGCTCGTCGAGCCGGGGGTCGTGCACGAGCTCGAGATTTCCGGCGAGCGCAACCAGCGCGGGATCGGAGAGCCTGTCATCGCCGAACTGGGGCGGAAGCACCTGGCCGTCGACGAGCGCCGCCGCGACGATGTAGCGCAGGCTCATCTGCGCGTTGAGCGCGTTGGTCGGGCGATAGTCGAAGCCGCACTGCACGTCCACGACTTTGCTCAGGCCGACTTTCACCGGGCGCGTCGGATCCCACGGGGCGCCGAGCTTCTGCCTCAGCGCCAGCGCCGCGTCGACGTACGAGTGCGTGCTGCCGCAGCACGAATACGGTTTGATCGACGTGGTGTCGAGGCGGTAGATGCTGCCGAGATCGGCGGTCAGCGGCGCGGCGTCCGATGCATCGGAGAATGCCTTCAGCACGCCGCCGTCTTCGAACTCATATATCTGTGTCGGTCCCGTGAAGCCCATGGATGCGAGCTCGGCCGCAAGCACGCCCGAATGCGCGGCTTTTCCGGCATGAAGCCGTTTGCTCATCGCGCCGTCGGCATTGAACGCCCACAGCCCCGAGCCTTGCGTGCCGGCGAGACCGAGCGCCCACGCGGTGTGCTCCGCATCGAGGCCCATGAGAACCGCGCAGGCCGCAGCCGCGCCGAAAGGTCCGCACACGCCGGTGAGATGCCACCCCCGCAGCCGCGCTGCCGAAGGATTGAGCGCGAGGCTCGAGCGGATCATCACTTCGTAGCCGGCAGCGATCGCGGTGACGAGGCGCTTGCCGTCGGAACCGAGCTTCTCGGCCACCGCCAGCGCTGCGGGAACGACGACCGCGCCCGGATGCAGCTTGGCGTTGTGATAATCGTCGAGCTCGAACGCGTGCGACGAGGTGCCGTTCACGAGCGCGGCGTCCGCGGTGCGCAGCATCGCCGCGCCGTCGCCCCACACTGTCGATTCGGCTTTCGCACCGCCGTTGCGCGCCCACGCGAGCAGCATCTGCGCCCACGGCGTCTTGTAGCCGTAGATTCCGCACCCCAGCGTATCGAGCAGCGCGCAGCGCACCACTTCGCGAGTGCGCTCCGGTAACTGCTCGTACTGTAATTGCGCGACCCAGTCGGCCACTGCGCGCGTCGCTGCGGGAACGGCCTTGCGATCCATGTTCATAGCGGGCTCCTCCGGATAAGCGGCGGCCGCGTGTGTTGTTGTCGTAGCGGCCTCGGGGTAGCGTTTATTGTGACACGAACGCGACCTAGCGGCGCCGCGAAAGCAGGCTGATTCCCGCGAGGTTGAGCGCATTGAGCCAGAACACGGGTGCCGCCCCGAATGCCGCCCCGAGCGCGCCCGACAGCAGCGGCATCGCGACGCGCGCGACGTTGTTCGCGGTCATCCGCAGTCCGGTCACTTCGCCGGTGCGGCCCGGCGGCGACTTCTCGAACGACGTGCTCATCAGCAGCGGCTGGGTGCAACCCACGCCGATGCCGATCATGAACGCCACCGCCATCAGCGCATAAGCGCTTCTGAAGAACGGAAACACCGCGAATGCGCACGCCGCCACCAGCAGGAAGCCGAACATGATCTGGTCCGGGCGCAGCCGCCGCGTGAGCGGGCCGAGCATGAAGCGTGTGAGCAGGATGGCGAATGCGTATGCGCCGAGGATCGTCCCGGTCGTCGTGGCCGACAGTCCGATCTGGTGAGTGAAGACCGGCACGTAGAACGCGAAAAGCTCGGAGGACGCGACCGACAGGCCGCTGATGATGATGAGCCTGCGCAGCGGCGGGTCGCGCAGCAACTCCATGGGGCTGCCTTTCCTGCCGGTCGCCTTGACCGGTTCGATCCGCGCCAGATCGCGTTTGAACGTGAGTAGCGCGATCGGAATCAGCGGAACGAAGCAGAAGAAAAGAAAGGTGAGGCTGTGCCCCGCGTGGTCGATCGAATAGCCCGCGAACACCGGGCCGATCAGGCTCGACATCGAGTAGCCGATCGACAGCCACGCGAAGTTTCGCGGGCGGTGCTCGGGACGTCCGATGACCCCGGTCAGGGTCTGGATAGACACGTTGAAGAACACGAAGCCGCCGCCCACCAGGATCGCGACTACGAAAAGCCCGAGGAGGTCGCGCCAGAGGAAGCCGATGAGCAACGCGATCCCAGTGAGGACCGCGCCGATCATCAGCGGCGCGCGCAGGCCGCGGGTATCGGCAAGCCGCCCGGTATAGACGCCGAGCACGAGCGGCACCAGCGCGTAGAACGCGGCGAGCACGCCCACCATCGCCTGGCTCGCGCCGAGATGCAGGGCGTACAGGGACACGAGCACTTTGCTGCCGATGTAGCAGCCGTGAATGGTCATGCTGAGCAGTACGACGAAGACCATGCGATAGCCGTCAGTCGGGCGTGCGGCTCAGGTAGCCGCTCACCACGAGGAGCACGGCGCACGTCCAGAAAACGGGCGCCACGCCGAGCACCGCGGCGAGCGCGCCGGAGGCGACCGGCACGCCGACGTGGGTGATGTTGTTGATGGTGAGGCGCAGCCCGGTCACTTCACCGGCGCGTCCTTCCGGCGAATGGTTGTAGGCGAGATTGAGCGTCAGCGGCTGGCTGCAGCCGAGCGCGAGCCCGATGCAGAAGGAGAGAACGAACAGCGCGGGCACGTAGGTGATCAGCGCGAAGGGGACGAAAAGCGCGGCGGCGATGAACGCAGCGGCCCTCAGTACCCGCTCGATGCCGAAGCGCCGGGTCAGCCGCGCGACGATGGCGCGCACGACGAACGTGGCGACTGCAAAAGCCCCGAGGATGTTGCCGATGGTCGACGCCGAAAGGCCGATCGAGTGGCCGTAGATCGGCACGTAGAACCCGTAGAGGTCCCACCCGGTCGTGACCAGGCCGCTGACGATGACGGCGCGGCGCAGGAGCGGAAGCTTCAGCAGCGCGAAGGTGTTGCCTCGCCTGCGAGGCGCTTCGGTGCGGCGAATATCGAAGCGTTTGTCGAACGCGAAAATCGCCGCGGGCACCAGAGCGACAACGGCGAAGATGAGATAGCCGTACTCATAACCGAGGTGGTCGATCGCGTAGCCCGCGGTCACCGGGCCGACCAGGTGACCCGCCGCATAGCCCAGGCCCAGCGTCGCAAAGTTGTGCGTGCGTTCCGCAGGGGTGCCGAGCGCGCCGCCGAGCGTCTGGTTCGAGACGTTGAAGAAGACGAAACCGGTGCCGACGAGCATGCACGATGCGTACAGGGCGGGAAGCGTGGTGCTCAGATACGGCAGAAGCAGCCCGACCGCGATGACGGCGGTGCCGATCACCATCGGCAGGCGCGGCCCGAGACGATCGGAAATGCGTCCGGAATACACTCCGAGCAGCAGCGGGAACACCGAATACACGCTGATCAGCGCACCGATCTCGAAAGCGTTCGCGCCGAGCGAGATTGCGAGCAGAGAGGCGACGACGCGGCTGCCCATGTGGCAGCCCTGGACGAGCACCGTCGTGAACGCAACTATGTAGATCGGACGCAAGACGTGGGCGGAGTATTCTTATTCTGGACGGGGGTGCGGACGGTTCACGGCGGTGTGAGACTCGTCTACGGGAGGCGCCGCCGGCGGTGAACACGTCACCCGCGACGACTGCATTAGAATACCGCATCGACAATCAAACTGGAATGACGCGAGCCGGGTTTGCCCCGCTGCGTCGTTCGCCAATCCGGATAGTGAACCCCAGAGACGCCCTGAACATCGACGACCTTCGCGTGCAGGCGCAGCGCACGCTGCCGCGGGTTGCGTATGAATATCTCGAGCGCGGCGCCGAGGACGAAGTGTCGATGCGCGAGAACCGCTCCGCGTTCGAGCGCATACGGCTGCGCCCGCGAACGCTCGTCGACGTGTCCGGCCGCTCGCAGCAGGTGAAGCTGTTGGGCCAGACCTATCCGATGCCTTTCGGCATCGCGCCGACCGGAGCCGCCGGGCTGTACTGGCACGATGCCGACGTCGTGCTCGCGCGCGCGGCCGCTACGGCCGGCATCCCGTTCGTGCTCTCCACCGCATCGTTCGTGGAGATGGAGCGCGTCGCGCGCGAAGCCCCGGGCGCCAAATGGTTCCAGCTTTACGCGTCCAAGGATCGAGGGCCCGTTGAACGCCTGATCACGCGCGCACGCGACGCAGGGTATGAGGGCCTCGTCGTGACCACCGACGTGTGCGTGGGCTCGAACCGCGAGTACAACCTGCGCAACGGTTTCGAGATCCCTTTTCGCCTGAACATGGCGAACGTCGTGGAGGGTGCCCTGCATCCTCGCTGGCTCGTCAATGTCTTCCTTCGCACGCTGCTCACCACCGGTGTGCCGCGCTTCATGAATGTCGATTCCAACGTCGGCGGAAAAATCGTCGCCAAGAATCTTCAGGAATTCCGCGCGAGGCGTGATGCGCTGGACTGGGAAGACCTTGCGTGGATGCGCACGATCTGGCCGCACAAGCTCTTCGTCAAAGGCGTGCTTTGCGCGGACGATGCGCGGCGCGCCGAGGCTGCGGGTGCGGACGGCGTGTTCGTCTCCAATCACGGCGGGCGGCAACTCGACGGCGCGTTGTCGCCGCTCGAAGCGCTGCCCGAGATCGCCGCTGCTGTGGGAAACCGCATCGCGGTCGTGCTCGACGGCGGCGTGAGGCGAGGCTCGGACGTGGTGAAAGCGCTGGCGCTCGGTGCGCAGATGGTTTTTGTCGGCCGCGCGACCCTGTACGGCGCGGCAGTCGCAGGGGAAGCGGGGACGCTGCGTGCAATCGAGATACTCAGGAGCGAAGTCGACCGGGTGATGGCGCTGCTGGGCTGCCGGAGCGTGGCCGAGCTCTCTCGCGATCACCTGGTATTACCCGACTGAAATCGGGGACAGACCCCGATATTCACAGATGTGAATATCGGGGTCTGTCCCCGATTATGGTGTTGAACCAGACCGGGGGATGACCCCCACACGGCCGGGGGAGAACCCACGGCGAAGGAGAGCACGATGAAACAGATAAAGATACCCGCGGTCTTCATGCGCGGCGGTACGAGCAACGCGATCGTATTCGACGCCAAAGACCTGCCTCGCGATCGCGCCGAATGGGACGCGATATTCATCGCCGCGATCGGCAGTCCCGATCCTTACGGACGCCAGCTCGACGGCATGGGCGGCGGCATCTCTTCGCTCTCGAAAGTCTGCGTGATCGGGCCTCCGACGCGGGCGGATGCCGACGTCGACTACACCTTCGCGCAGGTGTCGGTGAAGGAAGCGAAAGTGGATTACAGCGGGAACTGCGGCAACATGTCTTCGGCGATGGGGCCGTATTCGGTCGACGAAGGCATCGTCCGCGTGTCCGGTAAGGACGCGCTGGTACGCGTGCACAACACCAACACGCGCAAGATCATCTGGTCGCGCTTTGCGATCGACGACGGCCTTTCCGCGGTGGACGGGGATCTGACGATTCCCGGCGTCTCCGGAACCGGGTCGCCGGTGCGGCTCGAGTTTCGCGAGCCCGGCGGCGCTACGACGGGAAAGCTGCTCCCCACGGGCCGCGTGGCCGACGTGCTCGACGTTCCCGGTTACGGCAAGTTCAACGTCTCCATGGTCGACGCGGCGAACGCGTGCTGCTTCGTGCGCGCCGACGAGCTCGGTATTACGGGAACTGAAATGCCGGACGCGCTCGACGCGAACACCGAATTACTCGAGCGTCTTTCCGCGATCCGCCTTGCGGCGTCGGTGGCGATGGGAATCGCCGCGACTCCGGAAGAAGCGCGCGCGAAACGCGTCGTGCCTTTTATCGGTTTCGTGTCAGACCCGCAGGACGCGGTGACGCTCACCGGGGAAAAGATTGCTGCGGGGGACGTCGACCTCACCGGCCGGATCATTTCCAACGGCCAGCCGCATCGCGCGCTGCCGCTGACCGCGTCGCTGTGCATGGCGGTCGCCTCGAGGCTCGAAGGCAGCGTAGTGCACGCGGTGACGCGTAAATCGAGCGATGCCGAAGCGCCGATCCGCATCGCGATGCCGTCGGGCATCCTCACCGTGGCTGCGACGGTACGCAGGAACGGCGACGAATGGTTTGCGGAGCAGGGCGCTTTTTATCGCACGCAGCGGCGGCTGTTCGACGGGTACGTGTACGTGCGCGCTTCGCGCGTGCCCGGTTCGGTCAGCTCACATGAGAAAGACGCGGTGACGGCGTAACCAGCCCTCAAGCCGCAGTCTTCTTGGGCGCCGCATCCCGCTTCGCCCAGTAGTCCGGCGAAGCCTTGGCTTGCGCCAGCGCTTCCGCGCTCTCGAAGCCTGGGGCCATCGAGCCCGCGGTCCCGCTCATCACCTGGTGATGCTCGATGTTGAGCAGGCGCAGCCAGCTTTGCTGGCCCATGGTCAGCGCGACGAAGCAGCCGAGCTCGACGAGCTCGGGCTCGGTGTAGTGCTGACGCATGCGCGCCCAGAACGCGTCGTCCGTCTCGAGGCGCCACGTGATCGCTTCGGCGTAGGCGAGGGCGGCTTTCTGGCGGTCCGTGTATTTCGTCGATTTCTCGAAGTTGACGAGGTCGTCGGCCTG
>JAQGMV010000417.1 GCA_028292225.1 Betaproteobacteria bacterium | reverse complement strand
CACTTGCATGCCGTCGCCGTAAAGAGTCAGCGGCTCAGCCTTTAATGATTTTAAGAGGAAGTGCGCGACCCAACCCTGGTCTTCGTTGCCGCACTGGTGGGGTCCGTAGATGCAGCTCATGCGGAAGACGACGGCGGGGAGGCCGAAGGTGCGGGCGTAGTCGATGACGTATTGATCGGCGGTGCCTTTGGAGCAGCCGTAGGGGCTGTGGAAATCGAGGGGCTGCGCTTCCGATATGCCGCGCGCGCGCAACGCGGCAGCCTCCGGCGCGTAGTGCCGACCGTCGCGCACCAGCACCACGCCGTCGAGCCCGCCGTAAACCTTGTTCGTCGAGGTCATGACGATGGGCGGCGGAGTAGGCTGCGCCCGTATGGCTTCCAGCACGTTGAGCGTACCCTGCGCGTTGATCGAGAAATCCTCGAGCGGATCGACGATGCTCGTGGTGACCGCGACCTGCGCGGCGAAGTGGAACACCTGCCTCGCCCGCGCAACCGCGCGGGCAACGACTGCGCGGTCACGGATGTCCCCGACGACGACCTCGACCCCCGCGCCGTGCCTGTCGCGCAGCCACTGCAGGTTCTGCTCGACGCCTGCGCGCGAGAGATTGTCGAGTATCAGCACCGGGCGGTCTTCGCTGAGTAGCCGATGCGCGAGATTGGCGCCCACGAAACCGGCGCCTCCGGTGATCAGGGCGACTTGCGAGCTGGTGCTGCCGGCCCACGCGGCTTTGCGAGACCCGTTGAGGCGCGTCATACCGTCAGCCCCCGTGCCGCCAGCTCGGCGCTCGCCTGCGCGACGCGATCGACCGCGGCCTGACCTTCGAGCCATGCGGCAAGCTCGGTCAGTCCTGCGTCGATGCTCACCTGCGGCTCGAACCCGAGAACCGAGCGCGCCTTGGCGATATCCGCGAAGCAATGACGGATGTCGCCGGCCCGATATTTCCCGGTGATCTCCGGCTCCAGATCCTCCCTGCCCAGGACGTACGCGATGCGCTGCGCAATCTCGCGCACCGTGTAAGCGTTCCCGCTTCCGACGTTGAAGACCTCACCGGCCGCGGCCGGAGTCTCCAGCGCGAGGCGGCATGCCCGGGCGATGTCGTACACGCTGACGAAGTCGCGCCGCTGGCAGCCGTCTTCGAAGATCGTCGGCCGGTTTGCGTTGAGCAGTCGGGAGGCAAAGATCGCGAGCACGCCGGTATAGGGATTCGACAGCGCCTGACGCGGGCCGTAAGCATTGAAGAAGCGCATCGCGACGGTCGGGATGTGATATGCACGCCCGATCATGAGACACATCCGCTCCTGGTCGAACTTCGACAGGGCGTATACCGACGCGAGCGCCGGTGCCTTGCTCTCGGGCGTCGGGACCGGCGCGAGCGGCGTGGCGTCCTCGGCCCGCCAATCCCAGTCGGCGCGTCGCAACTGGTCGAGCGTACGCTCCCCGACGGTGCGCAGGGCTCCGGTCGGCGTGCGATACAGGCCTTCCCCGTAGAGACTCATGCTGGAGGCGACCACCAGCCGCTCGACCGGCTGCTCGATCAGCGCCTCGAGAAGAACCGCGGTGCCGCGGTTATTGACGTCGGTGTAGTGGACGACCTCGTACATACTCTGCCCGACACCGACCGCCGCCGCGAAGTGGTACACGGCATCCACGCCGCGAAGCGCGTGTCGCACCATGCCCCTGTCGCGCACGTCACCCGCGATGAGTTCCACGTCGGCGTCGAGATAATCGGGCCGCTTAGGCTGCGGCCCGTGCACCTGTGGATCGAGATTGTCCAAGACCAGCACACGGTACCCGCGCGCCAGCAATTCATCCGCGAGGTGTGACCCCAGAAACCCGGCACCGCCGGTAATCAACACCTTTTGCGCCATGCGCCGTTCCTTTCCGGTAAAGACTTATGTCGTGGCTGCATTTCGCCCGCGCTGCTTTCGTGAAAACGAAATCAGCTACAAAGCTCGATGACGCAATTGCAAGCAGTAGGCCAAAAACAATGCAGCGCGCGCATGCGTCGCAAGGCGCGCGCTTCTGCAACGCATGTACCGCGGCACTTCTCCACGAGCGCTGCAGAGAGGAAAACCGTAGTCGTGTTTTGAACATGATGTGAACGCGAGACTCTCGCTCGAGCACAGCGATACCCACGCAACGCGAGCGGCAACCTTGACACGCACCGCGTAAATTGCGGAATTCATTTCGCGTGTGTAAGCATGGTGCGCTCGATACCGTACGCAGTCGCGGCGCGGGGTATGGAGATTGCTGCGACCGCTGGCGCTGCGATTCGATCAAACGCATGCGCGACGACGCGCGCTGCTCGTCGTCGAGGCCAACTCTTTGCGGGAGCACGTCGAATGAACAAGGTCCGCGTCGCCATCATCGGCGTAGGCAATTGCGCGTCTTCGCTCGTGCAGGGGGTGCGCTTCTATCGCGAGGCCAAGGACGACGAATTCGTCCCCGGACTGATGCACGTCAATCTCGGCGGCTATCACCCGCGCGACATCGAGTTCACGGCCGCCTTCGACATCAATGCAAACAAGGTGGGACGCGACCTGGCCGAGGCGATCTCCGCGGAGCCGAACAACACTGTGCGGTTTGCGGAGGTGCCGCCGCTCGGCGTGACGGTAAGCCGGGGCATGACCCACGACGGTCTGGGAAAATACCTGAAGGACGTCGTCCCCAAAGCCGGCGGCAGCACTGCGGACATCGTCGGCATACTGAAAGACACCAGGACGGACGTCGTCGTGTCATACCTCCCGGTCGGCTCCGAAATGGCGACCAAGTGGTACGTGGAGCAGGTGCTCGAGGCCGGGTGCGCATTCGTGAACTGCATTCCGGTCTTCATAGCCTCGGCACCCTACTGGCAGCAGCGTTTCGCCCAGCGCGGCGTACCCATCATCGGCGACGACATCAAGTCCCAGGTCGGCGCGACGATCGTGCACCGCATACTCACCGATCTGTTCGCCAAGCGCGGCGTGCGCCTCGACCGCACCTACCAGCTCAACTTCGGCGGCAACACCGATTTTCTCAACATGCTCGAGCGCGAGCGACTCGAATCGAAGAAGGTCTCGAAGACGCAGTCGGTGACGAGCCAGCTCGGACATCCGATGCAGGACAAGGACGTTCACGTCGGCCCGAGCGATTACGTGCCGTGGCTCACCGACCGCAAGTGGTGCTACATCCGCATGGAAGGCACCACGTTCGGCGACGTGCCCCTCAATTGCGAGGTCAAGCTCGAAGTGTGGGATTCACCGAATTCCGCAGGCGTGGTGATCGACGCGATCCGCTGCGCGAAGATCGCGCTCGACCGCGGCATCGGCGGCGCGCTCGCGGGACCTTCGAGCTACTTCATGAAGTCACCGCCGGTGCAGGTCACCGACGACGAAGCGCGCGCGCAGCTCGAAGCGTTCATACGCGGAGACGCGACCGAACGCTCGATGTGGAACGGCAGCGCGGGACGCGCGCGGCTGAAGAAAGTCACGTGACGCCGCCATGATCGAAGCGGTCAAGTTCTGGAACGAGCCCAACAACAAATCGCATTGGGATTTCGAACTCGACCCCGAGTGGCGTATCTACTCGGAAATGGTCAGGCTCGCGTCCGCCGCGGTCACCGCCGAGAATCCCGGGCTCACGCGTGTGCTCGGCGGCATATCGCCGATCGACCGCCATTTCATCGAGCGCCTCGCGAAAGACGGCACGCTGGGGACCCTCGACGCGGTTGCCGTCCACGGTTTTCCGCTCGACTGGAACCACTGGCAGATCGACGAATGGCCGGAGCGGCTCGCCGAGATCAGGGCCGTCACGCGGCTGCCGGTGTGGGTGACCGAAGTCGGCGTCTCCACCTTCGGCGCTGAAGAAGTGCAGGAATTCGGTTTGAAACGCACGGCCGAGCTGCTGATCGGCCACGCACCGCGCATCCACTGGTATTCGCTTTTCGATCTGCCCCGTGCGTGGCCGGCGACGACCCGCCACCGAGAAGCCGAAGGCTCGAGTTATTACCGGCATTTCTACATGGGGCTGCTGCGTGAAGACGGCAGCCCGAAGCTCGCCTGCCGCCACTTCCACGACTACACACCGCAGATGGGAATCTGCCAGTGGTTTCATTTCGAGGATCACCGGCTCGACGATGCGGTGCGCTGGATGCGCCGCCTGGGGGTGAAGCATTTGCGCACCGGCCTGAGCTGGGCGGACAGCTTCAGGCCGAACGCCCATCAGTGGTTCGATCGCATGATGGCCGCGATCGACGAGTTCGACGTGACGATCACCTTCTGCTTCACGCCCGAGCACCGCGGCATACAGCCGCATCACACGAGCGCCCCGCTGGAGGTGCGCGAGTTTGCCGATTTCTGCGCCGCGATGGTCAGGCGCTACGCACCCGGTGCGGCGCAGCCCCGGTTGCGTCTGGCGAGCGCGAGCTGAGCGCGACGCGCACCAGGCTACGCTCGTGACCACCGTGCTGCTCATCCGCCACGCCTCCCACGCGCTGGTGGGCAAGGCGGTGGCCGGCCGGCGAGACGACGTCCGGCTCGACGACACCGGGCGCGGACAGGCGGACGCGCTTGCGCAACGGCTCGCGGATTCGGCCATCAGCGCGGTTTACACGAGTCCGCGCGAGCGCGCGTTGCAGACGGCAGCGCCCCTCGCGAAGCGCCTCGGGCTCACCCCTGTGGTCGACGCGGCATTCGACGAGATCGACTTCGGCGACTGGACGGGGAAGGCTTTCGGCGAGCTTGCACTCGACCCTGGGTGGCCTCTGTGGGTCGACAAACGCAGCATCGCGCAGCCGCCGAACGGGGAGCGCTTCGCGGCGGTTCAGCAACGCGCGGTCGACGGGATACAGCGGCTTCGCGCAAGACATCCTGACGAAAAGATCGCGATCTACTCTCACGCCGACGTCATCAAGTCGGTGCTTGCGCACGTTCTGCACCTGTCGCTCGACGACCTCGAGCGTTTCGAGGTTGCGCCCGCGTCGATCAGCATCGTCGTTGCCGGCGGCGCCTGGGCTCAGGTGAAGCTGATCAACGGCACCGGCGAAGCGGGCAACACTTAGCTTGCGCCGGCGCCGGCGGCGAGCGCATCGCCAACCGCGTGCGCGACCACGCTCCAGTCGCCCTCACGCGCCTGTCGAAACAGGCGCATCGTCGGGTACCATGGCGAGCTCTGCACCGCGTCCATCCACCGCCAGTCGGCGTCATGCTTGAGCAGCACCCAAACCGGACGTCCGAGCGCGCCCGCCAGATGCGCGGCCATGGCATCGACCGTGACGACGAGGTCGAGCTGGAGCATCGCTGCCGCAGCGGCGGCAATGTCGCCGGTGTGCCCGGAGTACGGCTCGATGGCAAAGGGGGCGTGTGAGTACGCGGCAGCCTGGTTGCCCTGTTGCAGGCTGTAGAAGCGCACGCCGGGCGCCCGACCCAGCGGCGCGAGCTCGTGCAGAGAAACCGACCGCATCCGATCCCAGTCGCTGGCCGCCCACACCAGCCCGACATTCAATCCCGCGCTGCGGTCGAACGGCGGCAACGCAGTCGCGCGACGGCGGATCGCATCGACCGGAAGATAAGGAACGGCTGAGGGCACGCTCGGAAAGGTGCTGCGGAAAGCGTAAGGCAGCTCCATGACTTCGATCTCGACGTCATAGCGCGGCGGCGCTGCGTTCCAGCCGTCGCGTAGGTCGCCGAGGTCATCGGAACCTTCAAGCACACCGAGGAGCGGCGGCTGCACCAGCACGGTCACGCTGCGCGCGAGCTTGCGAAGGCGCGGAACATAGCGAATGAACTGCAGCGTATCGCCGAGGCCGTGGTCGCAGCGGACCACGACGTCGCGGGCGTCGAATGGCTCGCCGTTCCACGTGAGGTGCTGCGGCCCGCGCACGAAGCCCGGATCACGCTGACGTGCGCGGCGAGGTGCCTCGATACGGTCGGTCTGACGCCACGCCTCTTCGAAATCACCGCGACGCATGGCGGCCTCCCAGCGCGCCGTGGCATGGACGAGGTCAGGTTCTGTCCCGCCCGGGGGTCGCGTATCCGCCGTCCGGGAATGTGCAGCGGGCGGGTCGTTCAAACCCGGGGCTAGAGACTCGCGAGCACCCTGCCCCATCTTGGATCCGGACGGTGCAGCATCCGCGCACCTGCGGCAACCAGTGCAGCGGAGGCAGTGGAAAGAATATTGAGGAGCACGGGCTTGCCGAACTGCGCCTCGATCAGCGGCACTGCGTGTATTGCGAACCACAGGCCTCCCGGCATCAGCAGCGCTTGCGCGCCAGGCGCGGCGCGCAGGGCTTCGCCGCCGACTTCGAGCGCGAGCTCGTGATCGGCGGCAGCGCTGGCCTGCTTGTTCTCCTGGAGCGTGCGCGCACGCGAGCGGCACGCCAGCACTTCGATGCCCGCATCGGCGAGATAGCGCGTGAGGGCGCTGTTGACCGACTCGGGCCAGCGGGTGGCGAGCGCGATGCGCTCCGCGCCGAGACGCTTCAGGGTCGCAATGTGTGCCTCGAGATCGGTGTCACAGGGAAGACCGGTGCGCGACTGCGCCTCTTTGAGGATTTCGAGCATTCTGCCGCGCCCGAGCGCCGAAGCGACCGGCACGCCGCTGAGCGAGACGCGGTCCACCTTCCGCGATGCGAGCAGATCGAATGCCTGCCACAATGCCGGCAGCTCCTTTTCGACTGCCGATAGGCTGTATTCGGTCAGGTTCAGGCCGGTGGTCACGAGCATCATGCCCTCCGGGGCCACCCTGTAGAACTGATAGCCGTCCAGATCGGTATAGCGGTGAGGAATGACGTAACCGAGCTGATACCACGGACTGATGATGCTCATCGCGCTCTACCCCGACTATTTTTGACCGCGGGATAGTAGCACTCCGCCGCCGCCGCACCCCGCGGCGGGCCTACTCGGAGTACGCGCGCTGCGCCTCTTCCTCGTACACGGCGCCGGCAAAGGGCAGGCAGTCGATTTCCTCGACCCCCACGCGGCCGGCTTCGACCAGGGCGGCGACGGTCGCGCCGATGCGCACCGACTGGTCGGCGGACCGGTAGTGGCGCGCGGAATCGGCCGCTTCGGTCCACGACTCGCCTTCGCCTGCCGCTCCTCCCCGGTAGTACAGCCGCCCGTCGTTGAACTCGCGAATGATGCGGTAGAACATTGCGTTCTCTCCTTGGGGCAGGGCCCCGACCGCGCACCTGCCCGAAGAATACGGGCCCCGGATTGCGCGCGACGAGCAAGTGTCACGGACGGCGCGGGCTCCGTCTGTCAGGATTGTTCGACAGGTCGAGCTCCGCCGTGGAATTAGTACATTTGCCGATGCCGCTCACCCGGCGGCGAGCCGGATGGCCCTGGCGATCACCTTGCAGGCGCAGATGCGGTGGAGCAATTGAATAGGCGGGTAGCAATTTCTGTCCCTGAAACCCGGCTCCGGGGCCGAAAATTGCGATTTCAGCGCGTCGCCGGATCCTCTGGAACCGTGAAGCTTTCGGCGGCGGCGCCGCAGCTTCGCAGGTCCTGCATGCGGCGGTACGCCGATTCGAGGTGCTTCACATAGCGCGGCGTGTCGAACAAGGCGCAGGAGTCGCGGTTTGCCGCCAGCCTGGCCCGGAGCGCCTCGAGCCGCGCCGGCTCCCGCGCGAGCCGAACGGCCAGCGCCTGGTATTCGCCTGAATCTGCCGCGACGAGCTCAGGGAGTCCGGCGGCGTGCAGCAGGCTCGCAGCGACGCGCGTCACGAAGGTCTTCCCCGGGCATGTCAGCAGCGGTAAGCCGGCCCACAGAGCATCGCTGGCGCCGGTGTGGGCGTTGCACATCCACGTGTCGAGGAAGAGATCGGCGAGCCGGTGGCGCGCAAGATGCTCAGCCTTCGGCAGCTTTTCCGAAAACACGAGGCGCTCGGGAGCGACGCCGCGGGCTTGCGCCGCCGCCCTCAGGTTTCGCTCGGCGTCGGCGTCGTCGCCGATCAGCCACAGCACCGACCCGTCGACCGTACGCAGAATCTCCATCCACGCCGAAAACACCGTCGTGTCGATCTTGCCCAGCCGGTTGAAGCTGCAGTACACGAAACCGCTCTCCGGCAGGCCGGCGTCGGCGCGCGTGAGCACGTTTCCGCCGATCGGCTGCTCGTTGTCATTGACCTGGTACGACCCGGGCAGATGCACCACTTTCTCGGTGAATTCGCTTTCGCGCCCCGGCGGCGTGGCGACCGCGTCCGAGATGAAGTAGTCGATGAATTCGGCGCCCGTCGTTCCCGGATAGCCGAGATAGCTCACCTGAACCGGCGCAGCCCTGGACGCGAAAACCTGCGGTCTAGAATTCGCGGTATAGCCTTTCATGTCGACGAGAATGTCGATCTCATCGTCGCGTATGCGCTGTGCGGTGCGTGCAGGAGTCTCCGAGCGCACGTCGACGAAGCGGTCGCACGTAGACTCTATATGCTTGCGGGAGCGGCTCGAATCGTCCGGCCCGCTCGAGTACACCGTCACTTCGAAAACGTCACGATCGTGCAACTCGAAAAGCCGGAAGGCGAGATGGGCGGTCGCGTGATCGTAGAGATCGGCCGAGACGTAGGCCAGGCGAATCCGGTCGTGTTTATACGAAGCTGCGCGACTGGCGGGAAGGCCGGTGGACGCCTTCACCGACGCGGCGAGCTGCGACGCGCGCTCGATCGCGGTCTCCTTCGCGATCTTTCCGGGAAACAGCAGCAGCGCTGAAAAAGGCTCGATGCGCTGCGCCCACAGCGGCCTTGCGTGGGTCTTCCGGTACTTGTCGAAATCGGCGCGCCAGCGCTCGACGCGGACCCAGTCGCACGCATCCATGCACGCGTCGACGAGGTTCGCATGCGCTTTGTGGAGGTCGGGCTTGAGACGAATCGCCGTCTCATATTGCGCAATCGCGTCGACATTGCGCTTCAGGCGGTAATAGCAGACGCCGAGATCGAGATGGGCTTCCGCCAGACCGGGCGCCATTTCGATGACTTTCAGCAGGACGGGCACGGCCTCGCGGTATTTCTGCTGTGCGATCAGGACGACCGCCAGATTGGTCCACGCCGTCACCTCGTCGGGCTGCAGCACCGCGGCCTCACGAAAGTACTTCTGCGCCTGGTCGAGCTCGCCGCGCTGGTAATGCTCGAGCGCGACGGCGTTCAGCCCCGCGGCGTCCTTACGTGGCTTGAAGAACGTGCGCAACAGGCTCAGCAGCAATTCGGGCGCGCTCCGTGGCCGGAAAAAGAAAAAGGACTTGAATCGGTAGACTCAAGTCCTTGAATGGTGGTGCGCCCGGAGAGATTCGAACTCCCTACCCCTTGGTTCGTAGCCAAGTACTCTATCCAGATGAGCTACGGGCGCGCTTAAGGAACGAATTATATCAAAGATTTCGTGACTTAAGAAACCCGGGGAACCTCCGCGCGCACTTCGCAGAAGCTATTTCGTGCCCGGGACGCGAACCAGCAGAACCGGCACTTCGGCGCCGTGCAGGACCGCTTCCGCATCGCTGCCCATCACCGCGTGGCGGATTCCGCCGCTCGCGTGGGTTCCCATCACGATGAGATCGGCGCGCCACTTGCGCGCTTCGTCGACGATGAGATCGGCGACCCGGCCGGTGAAGTTTTCGTGCAGCACGGTCTCCGCGTCCACGCCCTGCGCGGCCGCCATGGTGCGCGCCTCCATCAGGATCTCCTTGCCGCCTTCCGCGAAGTCCTCGACGAGCGGCGCGGCTGCGATCCCGGTCTCGGGATTGAGCGCGAGCGCCGAATCGTCGACGATATGCACGAGCCTCATCTGCCCGCCCAGCGCCTTCGAGAGCTTGATCGCTTCCTGCAGCCCCCGCTTGGCTGTGTCGCTGCCGTCGACCGGCACCAATATGCGTTGATACATGAATTCCTCCGGTTTGTTATTTTACCGCCACGTTTTGATGCGGCATCGTAACGTCAGCCGGCC
>JAQGMV010000416.1 GCA_028292225.1 Betaproteobacteria bacterium | reverse complement strand
AAAAGCGGAGTGGCGAGCGTCAAGCCGGGGGATGTCGTATACCCGCAGCCTGACTTCGTCATGGTTCACGACGGCGTGGTCATGGGCGCCAAACGCGAGCTCGACGCGCTCGGCATCGACCGGCTCGCAGCTCCCGACAAAGTCGTGATGGTGACCGACCACGACGTGATTTACGGCAGCGCGCGGGCAGCGGAGCGCGGCGCCTACAACCGCGAAGCCGCGCGGCGCTGGGGCGTGAAGAATTTCTTCGACGTGGGCCGCGGCGGCCACGGCCACGTGTTTCCCATGGAGACCGGCATGCTGCTGCCGGGCATGTTTTATTTCGACAACGACCGTCACAGCACCAACGCGGGGGCGATCGGCGCGTTCGGCTTTCGCATGGGCACCGAAATCAGCCGCGTGCTCGCGACCGGCACCAACTGGGTGATGGTGCCGAAAACGGTGCGGCTGAAAATAAACGGGCGACTCAAGCCCGGCGTGCACGCGCGCGACGTCGGCTTCAGGATTGCGGCGCTGCTCGACCAGGGCGAGCTCGACGCCGACCTCGATTACCGCGTGCTCGAATATGCCGGCGACCTCGAGCAGTTCGACCTCGCCGCCCGCACCGCGCTCTGCTCGAGCCCGACCGAGATGCGCGCCTACGGCGTTTTCGTTCCACCCTCCGAAGCGGTGCTCGCGCAGGCGCGGGCCAGAGCGAAGCGGCCTTACGCCCCGATCTTTTCGGATGCGGATGCCGGCTTCGATGCCGACCTCCAGCTCGACGTGAGCGCGCTCGAGCCTCAGGTCGCGAAGCCCGGGGGCGTTCAGCACGCGGTCGACGTGAGCACTGTCGCAGGCACTCGCATCGACCACGTTTTCCTCGGCTCGTGCGGCTCGAGCTTCTTCGAGGACCTGCAGAGCGCCGCTTCGATACTCGAAGGCCGCAAGCTCGCGCCGCACGTGCGCATGTTCGTCGCGCCAGGATCGGACCAGTCGACTCAGCGCATGGCGCGCGAAGGCCTGCTGCAGATCTTCATCGAAGCCGGGGCGGTGATGCTCCCAGCGGGCTGCGGGCCATGCAACGACGCTGTGATCGGACCGGTGCACTCGGGCGAAGTCTCGATCTCCACGGCCGCGAACAACAACTTCGGCCGCTTCGGCGCCAAGGACGCGCAGCTCTACCTCGGCAGCCCGGCTACCGTGGCGGCATCGGCGGTCGCCGGCGTGATCACCGATCCTCGAGAGCTGAGCGTTTCATCATGACAGACCCATTCCAGTGGAAGCTTCAGGGCCGCTGCTACAAGCTGGGGCATGACGTGCCTCATGCGGGCGGCGTCGTTCCGGCGAGGATCATCGTGGGGCGCCACTTCGACGCCCAAGACATCGTTGCGCATCTGTTCGAGGAGACCGACCCCGGCTTTCACGAGCGCTGCAGGCCGGGCGACATCATCGTCGCAGGGCGCAACTTCGGCATGGGCCCGAAGATGAACGGCTATATCGCGATGCAGGCCCTGGGGCTCGGGCTCGTGTGCGAATCGATGCCGTTCCTCGCCTACCGCGCGGCGGTCGGCTGCGGGCTGCGCGTCATGACCGACTGCGTGAACGCGCTCGAGATGTGCGAGACCGGCGACGAGCTCGAGGTCGATTTCAGGGACGGTTTCTTCGTGAACCGCACCCGCAACATCCAGCGCGAGTACCCGCCGGTGCCCGACAACCTCCTCGAGCTGATCGAGCTCGGCGGCAACACCGGATGGCTCAGGCAGTGGTGGGCGGCGCAGCAGGACGACGCCGCGCGAGCATGATGCCCTTGCGGCGGCCAGTCGGCGTCGCGGCGGTCCTCCTCGCCGCAGCATGCAGCTGCGTGCACGCTGCCGAAAAGGAGCCGCAGTGCGGCGGTGTCACGGCAGACCCCGCGGCTGCGATCCAGGTCTGCACCCGGCTGATCGAGTTCGGCAGCCTCGAGCGGCCCGATCTCGCGAAGGCTTATTACACCCGCGGGACCGAATGGGCGAACCAGGGCAATCCCGATCGCGCCATTCCCGATTTCAACATCGCCCTCGAGCTCGATCCGAAGCTTGCCGCGGGGTACTACAATCGCGCACTCGCGTGGTCCGCCAAAGGCGACGGCGATCGGGCGATCGCCGATTACGACGCCGCGATGAAGCTCGGCCCGACGGACCCGAACGCGTGGCTCGGCCGCGCGGCCGAATGGATCACGAAAGCCGATTACAAACGCGCGGTCGCCGATTACGAAGAGGCGCTGCGCATCGATCCGCAGTCGTGGTCCACCTATTTCGGTCGGGGCCGCGCGCGTTTCTATGGCGGTGACTTCATGCTGGCTGCGTCGGATTTCTACCGCGCGCACCAGATCGAGCCGGGCATTTACTCGGCGCTCTGGCTCTTTCTCGCTCGCAAGCGCGCGAACATTCCGGGCGAGAAAACGCTCGCCCTTGAAGCGGGCACCTCCGGCGCGGGGTCATGGCCGGCGCCGGTGGTCGCGTTGTACCTCGGGACCGCATCGCCGGACGCGGTGCTGCGCGCCGCCGTCCACCCCGACGCCACGCGCCAGCACGACCTGCGCTGCGAAGCGAGCTTCTATATCGCACAATGGCACGTGCTGCGCGGCGCGCACGACCAGGCCGGACAGCTTTTCCGCGAAGCGGAAAGCACCTGCCCGCGCACTTTCATCGAGCGTGAAGGCGCTGCGGCGGAGCTGAGACGGCTGAAATGATGAATGCGGACGATGAATGCGAAATGGACGGCCCGGCGCCGGCCGTGATTCATCATTCCCCATTCATCATTCCAATGCGCGCCACCATCGTCGCTATCGTCGACGGGCACATCGAAGGCTTTCGCGACGCTGTCGACAGCGTCGCGCGGGAACAGCGTTACCTCGCGTTTCTCGAAGCGCCGCCGCTCGAGGACTGCCGCGCCTATGTCCTCGACATGAGACGGCGCGGCTTTCCGCAGTTCGCCGCCCTGGTCGACGAGCGGCTGGTAGCGTGGTGCGATGTCGCACCGGTCGCCCGTCCGGTGCACGCGCATTGCGGAACCCTCGGGATCGGCGTGATAGAGGCTTACCGCGGCCGTGGTCTCGGCCCGCGGCTGCTGGACACCACGCTCGAGCGCGCGCGTCAGATCGGCCTCACCCGCATCGAGCTGACGGTTCGCGAGCACAACGTGCGCGCCCGCACGCTCTACGAGCGTTTCGGTTTCGCGGCCGAAGGGG